>CAYRJR010000009.1:14914-31792 GCA_964424655.1 uncultured Chitinophagaceae bacterium | reverse complement strand
ACATTGCAGATGAGCCTTATGCGATTTTGGTGCGGGCTATAGAGCCACTGGAAGGGATGGATGTCATGTTGCAAAGGCGGGGGATGAATGCAGTGAAGCCACAGCTCTGCGCCGGCCCAAGCACCCTGAGCATGGCGCTGGGTATCTCCACACAATTCAGTGGCGAAAGCCTGCAAGGCCCGCACATATATATAGAAGACCGAAACATTCGGGTAGCAAAAAAGGAAATTGTAGCTGCCACCCGGGTGGGAGTAGCCTATGCACGGGAAGATGCTCTGCTACCCTACCGATTTTTCATTCGCGACAACCCCTGGGTGAGTAAAGCGAAAGGCTTGTAACAGCCTCACAAGGCGATGTAGGGAAGTTTTTTAAAAAGAAAATCAGTCTATCAGTCGCACCTGCCCTGCTTCCCAATCCACCACTACTTTTTGGGTCATGATGGTATCAATGCTTCGGCCCGTATAATCCGGCTGCACGGGTAATTCCCGGGAAAACTTACGGTCAATCAAAGTGAGCAATTCCACACGGGCAGGCCTTCCATAAGCCAGGAGTGCATCCATAGCAGCGCGAATGGTTCGGCCCGTATGCAGCACATCATCAGCCAGCACGACGCAACGACCTTCTACCGAAAAGGGCATATCATTCACACTGGGGCGATGCAAAGCAGCACCAGCATGTAGGTCATCGCGGTGGAATGTAATATCGAGCTTGCCGTAGGAAATGGAAGAATTGCCGACAATCTCACTGAGTAAGGTGATGAGCCGGTCTGTAAGAAACACACCACGCGGCTGAATACCTACCAAAACCGCTTTCGAAAAATCACCGTGTTGCTCGGCAAGCTGATGTGCAAGCCGGTGGAGCGTGATATTGAGTTGCGGAGCGTCGAGCAGGATTTTCATGACAAGACCTTGGATAGGATGAGCAAAGTGAGCGGGCAGTCAGCAAACTACTTAAAGGCATTGAAGCCAGTAACATCCATACCGGTAATGAGTAGGTGAATATCGTGTGTGCCTTCATAGGTGACCACGCTTTCCAGGTTCATCATGTGGCGCATGATGGGATACTCACCCGTGATGCCCATGCCGCCCAACATCTGCCGGGCCTCACGAGCGATGACGAGGGCTGTCTCTACGCTGTTGCGTTTGGCCATAGAAATCTGAGCCGGTGTGGCGCGGTCTTCATTGCGGAGGGTGCCCAAGCGCCAAACCAGTAATTGTCCTTTGGTGATTTCGGTGATCATCTCTGCCAGCTTTTTTTGTGTGAGCTGGAAGGCACCAATCGGCTTGCCAAACTGGATGCGTTCTTTCGAATAACGCAGGGCCGTATCATAGCAGTCCATAGCACAACCAAGGGCGCCCCAGGCTATACCAAAGCGGGCGCTGGAAAGGCAGCCCAGCGGGCCTTTCAGCCCTTTGATGTTGGGCAGGATATTTTCCTTAGGCACTTTCACATTATCGAAAACAAGTTCGCCGGTTGCCGAGGCACGCAGGCTCCATTTGCCATGCGTTTCCGGGGTTGAGAAGCCTTCCATGCCACGCTCCACAATCAGTCCGCGGATGTCGCCGACTTCGTCTTTTGCCCACACCACTGCCACTTGCGCAAAAGGTGCATTTGAAATCCACATCTTGGCGCCATTAAGCACCACATAGTCGCCCCGATCCACAAACTTTGTTTCCATGCCGGCAGGGTTCGAGCCATGATTAGGTTCGGTGAGGCCAAAGCAACCCATCCATTCGCCGGAAGCCAGCTTTGGTAAATACTTCTTGCGTTGCTCTTCACTGCCATACTTATAAATCGGATACATCACCAAAGAGCCCTGTACAGAAGCCGTAGAACGCAGGCCGCTGTCGCCACGTTCCAGTTCCTGCATCATGAGGCCATAGGAGATATAGTCCAGGCCGGCGCCACCATATTCCTGCGGAATGAAAGGCCCGAAGCAGCCCAGCTCCCCCAGCCCTTTTATCACCTGATCGGGGAAAGCTGCACGCTGGGCATAATCTTCAATAATGGGTGAAATTTCTTTTTTGACGAAGGCCCGGACACTGTCACGGATGAGCTTGTGCTCATCACTGAGCAATTCATCCAGTTGGTAGTAGTCGGGGTGTTGATAGAGGTCCTGAGCCATGAGGCAATTTTGAGGAAAGTGATGTAGGAAATGAGAATGCCAGGATAGGGTAAAGCCAATTGGCCGCGCGAAAATAAGCCCTTGGCTATGCACCAAAAAAGCAGGAGCGGCAACGTGCTTCGTACACATCCTGCTCACCCAATAATATTTGCCTGGACTGCTCTGTTTTCCGATAGGAATAAGAGGCAAGCCCGCCACACCGGGCGCAGATCGCGTGCAGTTTGGTAATGTGTTCCGCACGTGCCAGCAGTGCAGGCATAGGCCCAAATGGGGCACCGCTGAAATCCATATCCAGCCCGGCAACAATCACCCGAACCCCGCGGGTAGCTAACTGTTCGGCTACATTGCAGATGCCTTCATCAAAAAACTGAGCTTCATCAATACCAACCACCTGAGCATCGCCAGCGAGAAGCAAAATGCTAGCAGCATTTTCGACTGGCGTACTTCGTACACGGCTGAATTGGTTATGGGCCACAATATCTTCAATATGGTAGCGGGTATCGAGCGCCGGCTTAAAGATTTCTACCCGTTGCCTGGCTATTTCGGCACGCTTCAGCCTACGGATGATTTCCTCTGTTTTGCCTGAAAACATGGAACCGCAAATCACTTCAATCCATCCGCTGCGGACACCTGTGGATAGTGGCTCTAAAAACATGAATAATGAATAGGAAGGCTGCTTCTGGAAAAGTTTTATTAAAAACTGCTTGAAGCAAGACTACAAATGTAGCAGCGGCCATAGCCCATGTACCTTTATTTGAAAGCTGCCTCATCACTTTTTTTAGATAATTCCTGCCAGTAAATCCTGCCCAAAAAATATGCGCATTCCCACACTATTAGAAAAGATAAACTCGCTCGCCAGTCAACCTGAAACTCGAACGGCAATTGATGTGGACCTGATGCTTGATTATACCCGGGTGCTTTATGCAGACTTACTGGAGTGGCGTGCCCGAATGGTAGCCAGTCCTACCGGAGTGGTCAATCCGGCGGGAGAACGACAAACTTTTTCCAAGCCTAAAGAAGTCTTTCAGGAGGCCATTTCAGAAAATCAAGCTGTAGCAATTGAAGCGAAAAAAACGATTGCAGATCCTCATTTGAGAAATGAATCTGCCACACTTCCCGGATGGAAGACGGCCACGCAAGACACCAAGGTTCCGGGCAAAGACATCCGTAGTCTGATTGGCATTAATGATAAGTACCAAATTCTTTCGGAATTGTTTGGGAATGACAAGCAGGCTTATGAAGAAGCACTTGATTTCATCAACCAGAGTGAAGCAGAAGCCGCAGCCATGAACTGGCTTAGAGAGCAGCTTTGGATTACCGAAGAGCGCAGCGATGCTGCTCAGAATTTCTTTGAATTAGTCAACCGGCACTTTGGTTCTTAAGGGCTCTATTGGAACATATATCCCTCGCTGGAAGCTTTGAAAATGGGGATATACCAGCCACCACGGATGCCAATCAGCATGTCGAGCCGGGCACTATTATCTGGGCGCATAATATCAAACTGATAGTCACGCCGGCCTTGTGTAAAACCTGCGAGGATATCCAGCCCAATATGAAAATTCAGTAGTCCACGCCGGTCGAAGCTCTGATAACCGATGTATTGCTCCAGAAACCAGCCGTTCGTCAGTCGGTCGTAGCCTTTCCTGTATTCGCCCCTGACCTGGGGAATGGTTTTGTCTTTATCGAAAATGGAAATCTTGTGCTGCATAAATCCCGCTCCTGTGAGCAGCAGGATTCCGACATCCGGCTTTGATTTTTTCAGGGGAATCATCTTTCCTGCCTGAAGGCCGATGGTGTAGCCGCGCTCATAAAGCTGCAGGCCGATGCGTTCGCCATCGCTATTGATGAAAGCTCCGTACTGATCGCTGACATTAATGAGCAGAGAATCTTCCCGGATTTTATTGCCAAAAATGAAGTCGGCATTCACGCCAAACATCCAATTCCCTTCCGTCTTATAATACAAGGAAGGCCCGAGCCGGAAAGACAGCCCGAAACGTTTGGCCATATCGGCTGCGGGTTCATCAATACTTCCATTCACACCAATTACGAAGCCCTTACGTGGCGCTGGAGCCTTGGTGCCGAATAAATCGTCCTGAGCCAAAGCGGGCACTGCGAGCACACAGCATAGCAAGCCGGCAAAGAAGAAAGGGAAACGCCTCATGCGTGGCAAAGTTAGGCTTGAGAATCGCGCTATTTTTGCGGCCCAAAATCCAATCTTTTATGCAAGGCTTGCAAATGGTGGACCTGAAAAGGCAATATGAAAAAATTAAGACGGAAGTAGATGAAGCAGTGCTGCGCGTGATTGGCAGTACCGCCTTTATCAATGGCCCAGAAGTAAATGCTTTTGCTTCCGAACTGGCAAGCTACCTGGGCGTAAAGCATGTGATTCCCTGTGCCAACGGCACGGATGCCCTTCAGATTACACTGATGAGCCTTGGGCTGCAGCCTGGTGATGAAATCATCACGCCTTCATTCACCTATATCGCGACCGTAGAAGTAGTGGCATTGCTGGGCTTCAAGCCTGTGTTTGTGGATGTGGATGCCGACAGCTTTACCATGAATATTGATTCAGTTCGGGCGGCCATCACAGACCGTACCCGTGCAATTATTCCAGTGCATCTGTATGGACAAAGCGCAGACATGGAACCTTTATTGAAGCTTGCAGCCGAACACAACCTGCCAGTAATCGAAGACAATGCTCAAGCTATCGGCAGCGATTATACTTTCTCAGATGGTCGTAAGTTCAAGACAGGTGCTATGGGCCTGATAGGCTGCACCTCGTTTTTCCCTTCCAAAAACCTCGGCTGCTATGGTGATGGTGGCGCCATGTTCACCAACGATGATTTAATGGCTGAGAAGCTGCGCATGATAGCCAACCATGGCCAGAAGCAACGTTACTACCACGAAGTAGTGGGTTGCAATAGTCGTCTGGATAGCATTCAGGCCGCCATCCTACGCATCAAGCTTCGCCACCTGGATGCTTACTGTGACGCCCGCCGTGCTGCGGCTGATTTTTATGATGCTGCTTTTGCAGGGAATAAACATATCATCACTCCTTACCGTGCTCCTTATAGCAAACATGTCTTTCACCAATACACGCTGAAGTTGCAAGGCGTGAACCGCGATGCGGTGGTTAAAGCATTGGCTGAGCGGCATGTTCCTGCGATGCTCTACTATCCCGTTTCGAGCCACAAGCAAAACATGCTGCGCAACTTAGTGCCTGATGATTTTGTGCTGCCGGTAACGGACATGCTGAATACCTGTGTGATGTCGCTACCGATGCACACAGAGCTCAGCCAGGAAGAGCTTCATTACATCACAGACAGCTTGCTCGAAGTATTGGCACAACTGCAACCGGCCATCGCATGAAAGTATCTACCACACCGATTGAAGGCCTGTTTATCATAGAACCGAAGATCTTTTTCGATGACCGGGGCTATTTCTTTGAGTCATTCAACGCTAGGAATTTTCGGGATGAGACCGGGCATGAAATAGACTTTGTGCAAGACAATCAGGCACGCTCTGTAAAGAATGTGATTCGAGGCTTGCATTTCCAAAATCAGCCCAGCCCTCAGACAAAACTGATTCGGGTTTTGGAAGGTTCTATCTGGGATGTGGTGGTAGATATCCGAAGGAGCAGTCCCACATTCGGACAATGGTATGGCTTGGAATTGAGTGCAGAAAACCACTTGCAACTATTGGTTCCGCGTGGCTTTGCTCATGGCTACTCCGTATTGAGCGATACCACTGAGATTATCTACAAGTGCGATAATTACTACGACAAGCAGGCAGAAAGTGGTATTGCTTTCAACGACCCGGCATTAGGCATTGACTGGAAAGTCAATCCTTCTGATGCTATTATTTCTGAGAAGGACCAGGTGCAACGCTTGCTTCAGGATTCCTGGATTTCTTTTTAATCGTATGCTTAGCTTTTCATATTGACGAATTGCAGGGGCAATTCGAGCTGGCTCGTTTTGCAGAGCTGAATGACGGCTTGCAAGTCATCAATCTTCTTGGAGCTGACCCGGATGATGTCATCCATAATGACTGCTTCGGCTTTCAGCTTGCTGTCTTTGATAAGCTTCACAATTTTCTTAGCCGCATCCCGGTCAATACCATTTTTCACTTTTACTGTTTTACGCAAATGTTTCCCTGAGGCCGTAACCTCTGCACTCAGGTCGAAGGCACTGGCTTCAATACCCTGACGCATGCTTTTCGTCAGGAGGATGTCTTCGAGCTGCCGCATTTGCATATCACTGTCTGTCTCCAGGTTTAGAGAAAAATCTTTCTTATTCAGCTCAAGCTGCACATGGCTTCCTTTGAAATCATAGCGGTTGTCCACTTCTTTTTTGACCACGTTGATGGCATTGTCCAGAGTTTGCAGGTCCACTTTTGAAGAGATGTCGAAGGAAGGCATAGCAATAGGAATTATCGGGTATTTATAATAAGAGGAAGGCTTGCCAGGGAAGGCAATGCCGCAAAGATGGAAAGCCCGCCTGAAGAAAAAAAGCTGTTGAAGAAGCTCAGGATTTTAATTCTTCTTCCAACTCCATTAATTGCTCAAGAGAAGATTCATACTCGACATTCATCTTTTGCCAATCTGCAATTGCCGTTTGATATTTCGCATCCAGTTCGCTGAATTTTTGCTTGTCTGCATATGTTGTTGGGTCACCCAGTAAAGTCTCCAGTTCAGCCTTGACATCCGCCAGTTTCTGAAGCTCAGTTTCCTGCCGCGAAACCTTTTTCTGCAACTTCTCAAATTCTTTTTGCCTGGCGCGGTCTTGTGAAACGGCAGCGGTTTGCTGAACGGGTTTGGGTGTTTTCTTTTCCTCTTTCAATTGCACTGAAGCATCTTTCTGCCGGGTCTCACGCTCAGCCATCCAGACGCACCATTCTTCATAGCCGCCTACAAATTCTTTAATCTTCCCTTCCTCAATCCACCAGATTTTATTGGCTGTTTTGGAAATAAAGTAGCGGTCGTGGCTCACCAGGATGAGCGTGCCTTCATATTCATTCAAGGCTTCGATGAGCATCTCCACGCTCTGCATATCGAGGTGGTTAGTCGGCTCGTCCAGCATCATGAAATTGGCTTTGGTAATGATAGTTTTTGCCAGTGCCACACGTGCTTTTTCGCCCCCACTGAGCACCTTTATTTTTTTAAAAACATCATCTCCCTGAAACAGGAAGGCACCCAGCAATTGTCGAAGAGCCAGCTCATGCCAACCACTGCCTGCGCCTTTCAACTCTTCCAGAATATCCTGTTCCACATTGAGCGATTCCAGTTGGTGCTGGGCATAAAATGCTTCTTCGATATTATGCCCTTCCTTTCGCTCCCCTTCGAAGCTTTCCTTGCCGGAAATGATGCGCAGTAAGGTGGATTTACCCTTGCCATTAGCGCCAATCAGAGCAATCTTATCGCCACGCAAGACCTCTGCATCGGAATGTTCCAGCAGGCTGAGCGTTCCAAATCTTTTGCTGATGTCTTTTAGGGTGCAGATGATTTTTCCGGGCTGCACGGCCACATCGAAGTTGATATTCATCACCGGGACACTGGCATCAGGGCTTTCGATACGCTCCAATCTTTCCAGGCGCTTCAATGCGCTTTGAGCCTGAGCAGCCTTCGTTGCTTTGGCGCGGAATCGTTCGATAAAACGTTCTTGCTGGCGGATATAATCCTGCTGGTTTTCAAAAGCACGTTGCTGCAACTCCATGCGCTCTGCTTTTTCCTTTTCGAAGAAAGTATAGTTGCCACTATAGGAAACGAGCGTACGCTGAAAGACCTCCACAATTTTTGTCACCATCCGGTCGAGGAAATAGCGGTCGTGGCTGACGATAATGACACTTCCCGGATAGCCTTGCAGGTAACGTTCCAGCCATTCAATTGAAGGCAGGTCAAGGTGGTTGGTCGGTTCGTCGAGCAGGAGCAAATCGGGCTGTTGCAGCATCATTTTCGCCAGCAAGACCCGCATGCGCCATCCGCCGCTGAACTCGTCATAAGGGCGTTGTAGGTCGGCAGTAGAAAAGCCCAAACCTTCCAGCACTTCAGCCGTTCGGTGTTCCATTTCGTAGCCACCAGCCACTTCAAAATCGTGCAGGGCATGGCTGTATGCATCCAGCAAATCCGCATCATTATCCTTTGCCTCCAATTCTTTCAGGATACGCTGCATATCCACCTCTATTTCCCGCGCCCGTTCGTAAGCCTGCATGGCCACAGAATGAATGCTGCTGGTCGTAGAAAAGGAGAGCAAATCCTGATTGAAGAAACCCAGCGAAACGTCTTTTGGCTTACTGATACTTCCTCCATCAGGCATATAGGCCCCCGTCATCAGGCGCAGCAACGTTGATTTCCCAGCTCCATTTGGTCCTACTAAGCCGATTCGCTCACCGCTATGCACCTGCCAGTTGGCAGAATCCAGGATTGTTCTGGCACCAAAATGAAAAGAAACGTTTTGAAGGGAGATAAGCATGGCGCGCGAAATTACGGGGCGGGTCATGCGCTTGCAGTGCAGGCTTACATTTGCGACGCCTTTTTAAAACAAGTTTCTCATGCGGAACATTTCCCTTAGCCTCCTGCTGGCTTCCTGTCTTTTTTCAGCTTGCAACAACGCCACAAACACACCCTCAGCCAAAACTGATTCTACGGTTGCAGCAGCTCCCAAACCTGCACCTACCAGCGCCCTTGGACAACAACAAACCGGCGATATGCTGCAAATGCTGGCCAGCTATTACGACTTGAAGGATGCGCTCGTGGCTACTGACACGGCAAAGGCGGATGCAGCGGCAGCAAGGCTTACAGCTTCCGCTGAGCAATTCAAGAACACTATTGGCAGTCTTCCACAAGCAAAAAGCATCAACCCACAGGTTGAACAAATCCTCAAGAGCAGTGACTCGATTTTGGCAACCAAAGGCGAAAGCATCGAGACACAACGCGAGCATTTTAGCAATATTTCTGAATCCATGTTTGCTGTACTGCAATCTGCAGGGCTGAAAAATGGAGGGGTGTATCGGGAGCATTGCCCGATGGCATTGGATGATAAGGGCGCCAATTGGCTGAGCGCAGAAAGCGAAATCAGGAACCCGTATTTCGGGAAGAAGATGATTGAATGCGGCTCGGTGACGGACAGCCTTTGATGCAACCTGCAAACAGCACATTAATCGATCAAAAGCCGGACTGGTACTTTTCAGTCGCTATGCAGAAGTCATTCCTGCTATTGGGTTTGTTTTTGGTATTTGCTACAGTCAGCTTTGGCTATACCCGACAAGACTCACTGCGGGGAAGCAATGGTCCCGGGCGAAACTGGTGGGATGTGCTTCGCTATGATTTGCGAGTCCAAATTGACACAACCAACCCAAACATTTCCGGCGAAAACCTCATCACTTTTCGGTGCCCGCGAGGTATTGGAGATAGCATGCAGATTGACCTGCAACCAGCGATGAATCTAATCAGGGCCAGTTGGGGCAACCAACTTCTATCATTTCATAGGGAAGGAAATGTCTTTTGGGTAAAGCCTCCTTTCAACAAAAATCACAGGCAGGCAGGCATCTATCAAATCAAACTTCAGTTTGAAGGCAAGCCAAGAAAGGCCGTCAATCCTCCCTGGGACGGAGGCCTGATCCGCACTAAAGACAGCCTGGGAAAACCCTGGTTGGCCGTGGCTTGTCAGGGGCTGGGAGCCAGTTGTTGGTGGCCGTGTAAAGACTACCAGGGTGATGAACCGGACAGCGGCATGAGCATTCAGAGTCTAGGGGGCCTGGCTGATGAAGCAGTATCAAATGGGCGGTTAGTGATATTCACGGACAGCATGACCCGGATTAACCCGGCTACCGGGAAAGAGGATGTCGTTTTTATGGGAGGAAAACATTGGCTTGTCCGCAACCCCATCAACAGCTACGATGCTACTTTTTATATCGGCGATTATGTGCATTGGCATGATACGCTTCAGGGTGAAAAAGGCATCCTGGATTTAGATTTTTATCCTTTGCGTGAGCATGAAGCACAGGCACGGAAACAATGGGCACAGGTCAAACCCATGCTTCGTTGCTATGAATACTGGCTGGGTCCTTACCCATTTTATGAAGATGGCTACAAGCTGGTGGAAGCGCCTTACCTCGGAATGGAGCACCAAAGCGCAATTGCGTATGGCAATGGATTTAAAAATGGTTATCGAAAGCCCAATGGGCAGATGATTGACCGCAGTGGCAGCGGTGTAGGCTTTGCTTTCGATTTCATCATCATTCATGAGAGCGGGCACGAGTGGTTTGGGAACAGCATCACTGCTCAGGATGTAGCCGACAACTGGATTCACGAAGGCTTCACTACCTACACAGAAACCTTATTTGCAGAATGGGAAAAGGGAAAAGACAGTGCCTTGGCCTATGCAATGGGTGAATGGAAAAACATTCGTAACGACCGGCCTGTCATCGGCGATTATGGCGTGCAACATGAAGGCTCTTCAGACATGTACGATAAAGGTGCTGCTGTGGTTCACATGATTCGGATGATGCTGCAGGATGATGGAAAATTCAGGGAATTATTGCGAGGATTGAATCGTGACTTCTACCATAAAATAGTAACCAGTCGGGAAGTGGAAGCTTATATCAGCCGCTTCGTCGGGCGTGATTTAAAACCATTCTTTGATGTCTATCTCAGGAGTACTATCAAGCCTGTTTTGGAATGGCATTGTCAGCAGGACAGCTCAAATGGAGTATGGGAATTTTCCCACAAATGGAAAGGGACACCGGTGGGCTTCACAGCTCCTTTTGGACTTGAAGAAAAGCCGGGGCAAAAGCCTCATGTCATTCAACAAGGCTGGTATGATCTTATCGAGCAGAAGTAAAAAGATTACTGAGCCACCGCTGGCAAAATCAGGGTAAAAGTCGAGCCTTCACCGGGAGTGGAATCTGCAATAATATATCCGTGGTGATGCTCCACAACCTTTTTCACAATGGCGAGCCCCAGACCGCTACCCGGGAAAAGAGAACGATTATTCAGACGCTGAAACTCTTTAAAAATTAGCTCGCGCTCTTCATTGTGAAATCCAATTCCATTGTCCGTGATGCTGATGACCTGAAACATCTTGTCTGCATCTTCCTGCCGGAGTAAAAAGCCAGTCTCCCTGCCCTGCTGAAGCATCGTGGAGATATTGATTTGAGGTGGCACACCTTGCCGATGAAACTTCAAGGCATTTCCAATCAGGTTTAGGAAGACCTGCCCCAACTGAGTGGGATGAGCGGCAACCGGGAAAAGTTTTTCATGAAAGATGATAGCCTGATGGCGTTGAATCGAAGCTTCCAGATCAAGAATAACACCATCCAACACCTGATTGGTATCTATCACATTCAGTTCAGCCGGGCTTAGTGACATACGGCTATAATTAAGCAAGTCATCCATGAGTACCGACATGCGTCCAGCCGCTGATTGCATCCTCCGGATTAGGTCGCTGCCCTCCTCACCTAATCCATCCGAATAGCGGCTTTGCAGCATATCTCCGAAAGCCTTCAGCTTGCGTAATGGCTCTTGTAAGTCATGAGAAGCCACATAGGCAAATTGCTCCAAATTGGCATTGCTGCTTTTCAGGCTAATCAACGATTCCTCCAACGAACGGAGCTGCTCATCGCTGGCTGCTTCATGCTGAAGTGTGAGCAGGAAGATCTTACTGTCTTGCTGTGCCCCCAGAGGGAAGCTGCTCAATTTTACCTGGTGTATTATGCGAGTGTACACGCCAGAATCTTCATCCCGGACAGCTAAGGATGAAAGAAATGTTCTTATCGAATCTGAATGCTCTTTAAAGCAAGGAAGCTCTTCCAAGATGCTTGCAACCTGGGCACGGAGTATTTTTTCAGGCGAAAAATTGCCCAGTTGGCAAAAGGCTTCATTCGCAAATTCAATGTGGCAACCTGAAGATTCTGTAGTAAGCAATATGGCCGGCTGCGGAATCTGTTTAAAAGCTTTTTCGAAAAAATTGCTTCGTAGAAATGAGTCCAAGGACAGTAGTGTTTGGTTTTAATATCCATTCCTGAAAAAATATCATGCCCGATACAAGGGCCATGAATATTTCCTTTTTGGGAATGGGAAAATGATGCTTTGAATTTGAATGGAGGCAACTATTTCAATAAAATATTTGCCTCAGAAACTGGCCATACAGGAGGTATCCGAAATACTATCTTCGCCACCTTCCCTTATTAGCCGCACAAAATGGCCGCCCCGCGAAAGACTGCAACTAAAAAGAATTCCCCAGCCAACTACTCCGATCAAGAAAAGCCTCGCAGCAACCGTCTCCGTCAGCTTCGACTGTTATTCGGCCTGATTTTTCTGGTGCTGGGTGCTTTCACTACCCTGGCCATTGTTTCCTATTTCTTTAGTTGGCGAACAGACCAGGATTTGGTCATGCAAAGTGGCAGTCTGAAAAACTTCATTCTGCATGGAGATAATAATGTGGTGGCAAACTGGTGTGGTCGCACCGGTGCTGCCTGGTCTCATTTGCTGGTGTATCGTGGTGCCGGCATTGCAGCGCTGGTACTGGGCATTTGGGCAATGGCCACCGGCCTGAATATTCTGTATGGTAAACGCATTTCAGCCGTACTCCGGTACTTGCGCTGGAGCTGTCTGCTGCTGCTGATCACAGCTCCAATCATGGCTTTTATCCTGCCCGACTCCAGCTTTCCATGGGGCGGTGCTTTGGGTGCGGAAGCCATTGCCTACAGCAACGGATTGATAGGTGCAGCAGGCACAGGATTGGTACTGTTTGCTGCTGCTTGTTTTGTACTCTTTGTGATTTTCGCACTCGACATTTCTCCTATGCTGCGACGGGCAAGGTTGGCAGCCCGGAAAGTGAAAGATGGCTTGCAACAATATCGTGGCGACGACAATGATTCCCAGAATGACGGTGAAGATGGTGCTTCTGGTCAAACAGGGCCGGGCCCTGAAGCAGGCTTTACCGGCATAGGAAGTAAGGCACTGGCAGCAACCGAGGCATCGCAAAACGGAAGCAAACTGTACGACATGACCCTGGTGGAAAAAGAAGCTGAGCAATCAGGCCAGGAAGAGATTGTGGAAGAAGAAGAAAGTGATGATGAAACGCTCGCCTATCAGGCTTTCAAGGAAGAAGAAGCCAGGAAAAAAGCCGCTTCCCGCGCAGCCGTGCCAACTCAAGCTGCGGATAGTGATTTTTCATTTGAAGTGGTGCAACCTACTGAGCAACCAGCCGCAGCAATCACCAGGCATGGTGCTCATATCTCCATTGAAAGTGGCGAGGCTTATGCACCTGAACTGGATTTGCCGGATTATAAGTTTCCAACTTTAGACCTGCTCGAAGACCGCACCCAGGAAGCCATTTCGCTAAACAAAGAAGAGCTGGAAGCCAATAAGGCACAGATTGAAAAGACGCTGAATTCTTTTGGCATCACCATCCAGCGCATTGGTGCCACAGTTGGCCCAACGGTGACGCTCTATGAAATTGTACCTACGGAAGGCGTGCGCATTTCCAAGATTCGCAATCTGGAAGACGACATCGCGCTAAACCTTGCCGCGCTCGGTATCCGAATTATCGCCCCCATCCCAGGCAAAGGCACTATCGGGATCGAAGTGCCTAATGCCAACAAACAGATGGTGTCTATGCGCACGCTGCTGTCTTCTGACAAGTTTGCCAATGATAAAAAAATGAGCCTGCCTATCGCGCTGGGCAAGCAAATCAATAACGAGAACTATATCGTGGATCTCGCCACGATGCCCCACTTGCTGATGGCTGGTGCTACCGGTCAGGGTAAATCAGTTGGAATAAATGCTATTCTGGTTTCATTGCTTTACAAGAAGCATCCGGCACAAGTCAAGTTTGTACTGGTGGATCCCAAGAAGGTTGAGTTGTCTATTTATCGCCTTATCGAAAAGCATTTTCTGGCGAAGCTGCCCAATGAAGAGGAGGCCATCATCACAGACACGAAAAAGGTGATCAACACCCTCAATGCCCTCTGCATTGAGATGGATAACCGATATGAACTGCTGAAAGAGGCTGGTGCACGCAACATTCGGGAGTATAACGAGAAGTTTATGGCAAGGCGGCTGAACCCTGAGAAGGGACATGCCTACCTGCCTTTTATCGTATTGGTGGTTGATGAATTTGCCGACCTCATCATGACGGCAGGCAAGGAAGTAGAGCTCCCTATAGCCCGGCTGGCACAGCTTGCCCGCGCCGTGGGAATCCACCTTATTGTAGCCACTCAGCGCCCCAGTGTGAACGTGATCACTGGCACAATTAAGGCCAACTTTCCCGCGCGAATCGCCTTTAAAGTATCTGCCAAGGTGGACTCACGTACCATCCTGGACTCAGGTGGTGCGGAGCAATTGATTGGTCGAGGTGATATGCTGGTGAGTCATGGCTCAGAGCTGCTGCGCCTGCAATGCGCCTTTGTGGACACACCTGAAGTGGAGAAAATTGTCAGTTTTATTGGGAAGCAACACGGCTATCCTCATGCCTTTGAGTTGCCCGAATATGTAGCCGATGATGAGATGGGAAAGGAAGCTTTAGATCTAAACAACCTGGATAAGCTTTTTAAAGATTGTGCACGCATTGTCGTGTCCACGCAAAGTGGCTCTACTTCTAATCTGCAACGCAAGTTCAATCTGGGTTACAACCGGGCAGGTCGTATCATGGATCAGCTTGAAGCTGCAGGCATCGTAGGCCCTGCTGTTGGCTCTAAGCCGCGCGAGGTATTGTATTCAACAGAAATGGAACTGGAACAATTTTTGGAAAGCATCTAAGTCAGCAAGCACATTCATATTTGCTGCTTCGACTCCGTCTAAAAAGCTTTTAAAGCCGCTTTAACCCGCCAGATGATTACTTCGTGGCGTGCAAATATTCTTATGAAGCAATTCCTATTTATGTGTTCTGTGCTCGTGTTTTGTGCTGCTGTTCCTTCAAAAGCTCAGGATGCAAAAGCAGAAAAAATAGTTGCTGCCACACAGCAGAAATTGAATCAGCTCAAATCACTAAAAGCCAATTTCAGCGTTCAGGTAATTAACCGAAATGGCAAGGCACAGGCAAAGCAAAAAGGGAATATTGCCTTGAAAGGCGAGCAATTCCATATCACCATGCCCGACCAGGAAATTATCTCAGACGGCAAGACGGTCTGGACAATTTTAAAAGAAGCAAAAGAGGTTCAGGTGAGTAATAGCGATGCTTCGGATGAAGGCATGACACCGACAAAACTATTCACCAAGGTGTACGACAAACACAATGCCTATCGCTATCTGGGAACCCGAAAAGTAGCGGGAAAGCTTTGTGATTTGGTGGAAATGATACCACAGAAGACCGGGCAATTCACACGAGTAGAATTAGCCATTGACAAGAGTCATCAGATCGCAGCCGGAGATATTTTTCAGAAAGACGGCAGCCATTATAAGTATGAAATGAGTGCCATAAGCCTGAACCCTTCATTGCCGGCTACGCTCTTTCACTTTGATGCCAAAGCGTTTCCCAAAATGGAATTAGTGGATTTGCGTTAGGCAGTGTCCGGGCTTTCTGGTTTCCTACTTGATCTACGCACCCTGGGTGTGATGGCCCTGGGCTTTCGACTACTTTTTTTAGGTTTTATTTCCGGGCTAAACTTCTTCTTGAAATCTTTCCAGACTGACCATTCCCAAATACTCATATTGTTGATCAGTCGGTGCTCGTGGAAGTAGTGTAATAGCTTTTCTTCAAGCTTATGATGCAGGGGGCTGAGCAATAGGATCAATGCAATCTTGCATAGCAAAAGATAGGCAGGCTCACCATGCACCTTCTCAGCAAAAAATTCATCAGTGACCATAATGATGAATTCAAAAAGCACTACGAAAGCAAAAAAGCCTGTCGTGGTAATGGCCCATTTAGGAACCGAAAGCGAACTCATCAGACAGAACACTAAAAACAACACCACGATACCCAGGGTAATCGAGAGATATTGAATAAAATGCCTCTGTTCACGCAAGTGCTCCGCCTTTCTCGCCGCAATAATTTGCTCCTGTTCCTGCGCTGCAATTTGTTGTCGTAGCAGGGCTTCTCCGTTCACAGATGAGTCCCATGATTTGCTCATGGCCGCATAACGGATATTGAAGAAATAAGCAGAATCGTATTGATTCATGGCTTGATAAGTTGTATCGAGTTCGGCAAGAAATTGAATCAGGAAAGGCTGATAACCTTCTGCCGCTTCCTGGCCCATTTTAAAAGCAGCAACAGCTTCGGGGAGCTTCCCCCAATGCCTCAGGGAGCGGCCATGGAAAAGTTGTAGATAGGAATATTGGAAGTTGCTGCCCTTGGCCTGAAGCCCCTGCAAGGCGCTCTGATAATAAAAGTGAGCAGAGTCTTTTTTATTTTCTGCATCAAACAGATAAGCCTTCACCCGAAGCAGTTCAGTACTGTCGCTAATCAAACTGAGGGCCTGGGGGAATCTTCTGTAAAGCTTAGCCACAGCTACAAGATCGTTTCTATCCAAATAATAATTCCGGAAATACTGCAAAGCCTCATTGACTATACCTGCTTGATTGTGGCGAAGGCCATAGGTGATTACTTCATCCAGTATCTGACTGCCTTGTGGACTATTGTTGCCTTTCAATAGCGGTTCTGCCAGTTCAATTCGTAGTTGCTGAATTCTATCAGAATCTGGGTGTTCTCTCTGAATTAAAACATGTATCTGACGTTCCTTATAGGCAGCCGAAGAATCAAATGCACCAATGTTGGCGTAAAAATTGAACAGTGCTTCATAGCATTCAGACAAGGCTG
>CAYRJR010000009.1:0-14904 GCA_964424655.1 uncultured Chitinophagaceae bacterium | reverse complement strand
AACTTGGCTTGCAATAAAATATCCAAAGCATCAACCCTGGCATTTTTGTTTTTGCTGCGAACCAGCACTTCGGCATGAGCCAACTCGCTTTCAATTTCCAGGTCAAGGATACCTGAGCGGTCTGCGTGTATCACTGCCAGACTACTTTCCCTTTGTGCTTCAAATGTGTTCCCCTCTTTGAGATAGCCCTGAGCCATCAGGATATGAGCCTTTGCCAGGCAGGGGTCTTCCTGGCACCGTTCCGCCTCGGACAACATATTGTGAACGGCTTCCTGATACGTTGCTGCGGATAATGCATTACCGAGTTCTAAGAATTGTTGATATACGATCATGCGAGCCTGATGACGTTCGAGCTGCCACAATAGCGCCATGGATTGCCTGAGCGCATCTTTCATGCAAGAATCATATGTTGCCTCCATGCAGGTACCCGCCTGCCGAAATAGTCGTACGATACCCAATACTTCCTCCTGCCCTGGCTGTGTCTTTACGGACTGGGCATAGGGCTGCAAAAACCCTGTGAAGCAGATTCCAAATAGGAAAATTTTCTTGAAGGAAATTTCCATTTCAAATAAAATACATTCAACGCCTGAAAATAAGAGTTAGATGTCTATATTTCGGAAAAATAATAACCAATGAAAAAGCTAATTCTAATTGGATTGCCATTCGCAATCTGTATCGCCATGCAAGGCTGCTGTCCAAAATGTCCTGAAGTATCGAATCCAAATTGCCCTGATAGTCAGAACAGAACAAAAAACCAGATAAGTAAAATTTATACTCTTCCCACTAATCTAATGAGCACCCACGATGCTGATATGAAGGTGTATCCTTTGATTAATAAGCTTAATTCAGACCCAAAACAAGCAGGTGATATACCCCAACTCGGACAAAATATCTGGCAATATATTTTTCCAACTACAGACCTTGATTTGGCCCATAACAACACGTGGATATTGCACAAGGCATATGACCGAAATACAAGTAAGGTTTGCTTTGTCTTAGAAATAATTAGCCAAGGTCAACCGACAAAGTATTACAAAGGAGCGGCTGATTGCCCCAGGATCTGCGGGTATCAACACGGTGGGTTAAGCTTGGAAGCAAAGCTACATTACCAGGATAATTTTCTTATGAAAATTGAACGGCCTATAGCAGAAAGTTATTTGTTGGATCCACAACAAGACAGAGCTAATAGTATTCAAATCAATTGGGAAGATGGCATAGAATATTGCGCACAACACAACGCGAATCTGGTGCAGGTTATTTATGGTACCGGAGCAACCGACATTAACCCGGGCGATGCCTTGTTTTTCCCGATTGATCAATATGGCCATCCATTAGGTGGTGCATGGATAATCCCTCAATCACAAATCTGCATGTATACCGCTCAAGGCACCTGCGGACTTCAGTAATTCCTGAATTCCACCCAAACCTGCATTGGAGTTCGAATAACCAAATTTCCGATAATGCCAAAGCCGTCACAGAACTACTGAGACGGCTTTGTTTATTGAATCTGGGTATGGTTGAGCATTAGAACTTTCAGGATTTTCGGGATGAATTAGGCATCATCTAAATTGCTTTTGGGGATTTCATTTCCTCCCAACCAATAAAGGGTTTCGGGATTTGAAACGTCTCGCAACTGCAAGGCGAAATATTCCCTGAGAAATGTCCAGCCAGCTCTCATCGTAGGGCAGGGTCGATGTGCCAACCCGGTATAAGGCATAGAAACCGGCAAACCAGTTTTCGGCATTGTATCCGCCGCCAAACCGAATGTTTCCATTCAGGTTGATACCCCATTTTTCGTGACTGAGTGTATTCGACTCAAATGCTTCTGCGTAGCCAAGTCCGATACCACCATCGCCGGAAAGGCTGATTAGCCAATGCCGCTGAATGACCAGATTGTAGCCATAGCCGAGGTTCAGACTAAAACCGTAATTGTGGATTGATTTCGGGTTTGCAGCTCCATAAAAATCCTGCATGTTCAGGTTTGCAGGCAGCAGGCTGCTGTCTCCGTTACTCAGGAAATGGGCAAATAAACTCCCACCCAGCATGAGCGAGCCCGCACTCTGAATCTGACAGTCCTGTTGGTTGACCAATGATTGAATTGAAAAACGCCGGCCATTAAACAGATACATTCCGGAAACGCCAATGTCGTTGCTACGCATCTGAGGGAAATAGGGATATGCTTCAGGCCCTGAAAAGGAACTTACAGCATCCTTGTTGTCCAGATGAAACCCGCGATAGTGCTGCAGATACACATCGAGCAGCAGGTTTTTTCGATACCGATGCACCTGAATATCCAGGTGTTTTGTGCTGCCATATTTCGCATCATTCACATCCTGAAAAGGAAATTTAAATGCAATATTTACCCCGATACCGCGAACCGTTGCACCAACTCCCAGCATGAAGGCATTTGTCGGATAATACCTGAGCACTTCTCCCCTGCCCCGGTCACTCAGACTGAAACCAGCGAGCTTTTCTCCGGCATAAATTCTGAGTGTTACCCGATCTGGAAAATTTTGAACAAAATTGCTATCCGGAATTTGCCTTCTTGCCAGCACAGCCGTTGCCGAAACGACAAACAACAACAACAATGAAATGCTTTTCAAAAAAGGTATTTTAGAAAGTATTCGGCTATCTATTAAACCGCCTGAAGTATTGAAAAAGCTGCGCCAATATGACTGATAATATCCCCGGCCAGCATAGATTCCACACCCAACTGTGAAGCTGCAAAGCTACCTGCCGCTGCGTGAAGATAGGCGGCCAGCAATGCTGCATCCTCCGACTCATAGCCTTGTGCGAGCAAGCCGGTAATCATGCCCAACAACACATCTCCGCTGCCGGCTGTGGCCATGCCCGGGCTGCCATTGACCACAAAATAGCAGTTGCCATCCGGCAAGGCAAGCAAGCTGTGAGCGTCTTTCGCAATGAGTGTCCAATGGTTTTTCATAGCCAGGCTTCGTGTCAGTCCGGCACGGGCAAACGAATTTTCAGGGGTTCCAAAAAGTCTGGAAAATTCTTTTGGGTGCGGTGTCAGTATGCTTTGTTTGGGTATGTGCTTTAACCATGACTTGTTTTCTGACAGAATGTTTAATGCATCCGCATCCAGCACAACGGGAAGTCCTGCTTTTTTCAAAAAATCCTTGAGTGCTGCGGCTGTCTTTGCATTACGCCCAAGTCCTGGGCCAATACCAATCCCCTGCGCAGACTCCCATCCTACTATTTCTTCCAAGTATTCTTCACCTCCGGTAATACACATGGCTTCCGGGATGCAAGTCTGAAATATTTCATAGCCTATTCGTGGAATCAGTCCCAAAACTTTCCCTGCACCGGCCCGACCGGCTGCACGTGTCGCCAGTACAGATGCGCCCATCATCCCAAACGAGCCTGCTACGATGAAGGCCAAACCCAAATCGCCTTTATGTGCAAAACGATTGCGGGGCTTGAAAATCTTTCGAACATCTGCAGCCTCCAGGGTATGCCAATTGCTGGAAGCCAGTGCCAAGAAATCCGGGTCTAAACCAATATCCACGCGATGAATATGGCCACAAAAACGAGCAGCTTCGGGATGCAGCATGGCTCGTTTGTATTGCTGAAATGTGAGCGTATGGGTAGCTACGACAATTTGCGAATTCACAATAGGCAATTCATCAGCAAGCAATCCGGAGGGTATGTCAATAGCAACCTTTTCATTGGGAAAAACATGCAACCGCTGCACGAATTCCGCAACATACCCTGCCAATTGCCTGTTGAGGCCTGTCCCAAAGATGGCATCTATCAACACGATTTCAGGAGGCAGGGAAGTGATGAACTGTCCTTCCCCGAGTATGTCACAGGCCTTACCAGAAACCATTTTCAATGCTTCGAGATTGGCAGTGCAATCAGCAGAAAGGCCATTTCCGGCTGGCAGTAATAAGGCAGATGCTGCATAGCCTTTTGCCAGCAGCAGGCGGGTAATTGCCAGCCCATCACCACCATTATTTCCACTACCACAAAGCACCAGAAATGGAGTAGAAACCGGGTAATGAGCCACTAGCCAATTCGTACATGAAGTGGCAGCACGCTCCATCAGGCTGAGTGATGAAATACCCTGACGGCGAATGCTTTCATTGTCCCACTCCCGGATCTGCCTTGCACTTAGGATTTTCATTGAATAAATAGCAGACAAATTTCAGGCCCATACACACTTTAAAAAAACAGCAACAGACAGGCTGTATTTTTGCCACTCAAGCTCATGAACACACGAATTGTACAATGGAAATCGGCAATTGAATGGCGTGCCTTCGGGGTGTGTAGCGCACTGGGCGAGCGTATGGGACTTGCCAGTTCGCGCATCCGCATGTGGTTTATCTACATCTCGTTCCTGACCCTCGGCTCTCCGATTATCATCTACATGGTACTGGCTTTCTGGATGAACATGAAACGTTATGTTCTGATGAGCCGTCGCAATCCTTTGCGTTGGCTGTAGCCAATTTTTTCAAATCAACATTGCTGTTTTTCTGCTTCCTGCAAAAGCATTTCACAAACACATGTCACTCCTACACAACCGCATCAACAACCAGGAACTGAAACGCCGGATGTTGGCAGAAACTGAAGCCCGCATAACCATTTCTTTCTACAAATATTTTCCCATTGCCAATCCTCAGGCTTTCCGCGATGAGCTATGGCAAGAGCTGAATGCTATTCAGGTTTTTGGGCGCATCTATATTGCTGCAGAAGGCATCAATGGCCAAATCTCCGTGCCCAAATCACAACAGGAAAGTTTTCAGGAAATACTGTACGGTTATCCGGAAATGAAGGGTATCCGCCTCAACATTGCCGTAGATGATGACGGGAAATCCTTTTGGGTATTGCGTATCAAAGTGCGTCCCAAGATTGTAGCAGATGGCATCGAAGACCCAGGCTTTAATCCTGCAGACGGCGGCCAGCATCTGAAAGCTGAGGAGTTCAATAAGCTGGCGGAAAATAAAGACAGCATCATCGTGGACATGCGTAACCATTACGAGTATGAAGTAGGACATTTCGAGCATGCCATTGAAGTGCCTTCCGATACATTTCGCGAGCAATTGCCTATGGCGGCTGCCATGCTACAGGATAAAAAGGACGCACCGATTATCATGTATTGCACGGGCGGTATCCGCTGCGAGAAGGCCAGCGCATATATGCGGCATCATGGATTTAAAAACGTCTTTCAGTTGGAAGGTGGTATCATCGAATACACACGTCGTGCCCGTGAGCAAGGCTTGCCCATCAAGTTTGTTGGGAAAAATTTTGTGTTTGATGAGCGCATGGCTGAGCGAATCAGCGAAGATGTAATTGCACATTGTCACCAATGCGGCGCCCCCGCTGATACGCATGTCAACTGTGCCAATGATGCCTGCCACATGCTCTTCATACAATGTGCTGCCTGTGCAGAAAAAATGGAAGGTTGCTGCAGTGATGCCTGTGTAGAAGAACTGCACCTGCCCAACGAAGCACGCTCCAGGATTGCAGCACAACGAAAGGCAAGCGGCGTGAAGGCTTTCAATAAATCAAAAGACAGGCTGCGTGCTTTCCGTACAATGGACACAAGCAAATAGTTCTTCTTTCGCGGCCACTTTTTCGGAAAATATCCTTGCTGAGTATGCCCTGTCACTTGTGGCGAAAGGCTGCATTCTCAGCTTCGCGACGCTGCGTGATTTGCCGGGTAGCCTCTGTATTCACATCGCGTTGATAATACTTCGCCCAGCCATTATTGATCGAAAAGACCAACTGCTTGCCGAGGATTTTCTCTAACCAAAGCGGCACGAAAAATTCTCGGTCTGGGCGGAAGTATTCATAGTAATGGTGGTCATTGCAGGCCGAGTCATCATAGGCATGACGGGCAGCAAAATCGCCACAGAATGTAGCCCAGGGCAGCCCCACACAACCTAACACAAAGTGAAGCCAGGGTTGGCTTTCTTCCCGTGCGACGGTTGGAAGCAGGTCTCGGGTGCAGTCTATCCTGCCGGGCCAGTATTGGATAAATTCCAGGTCATGCAGTAAAGGAAATTTCTCTTTGAATTTCCGGATGACGTGGTCTATTACACGGGAGGAATTGACATCCTGAGCAGAGAAGGTCGTGCGCATATCTCCGCCACCCAATAGCAGCCTGTCCGTACCCAGCAACCTGAAATAGCTATACACCACATCACTGTCCCAGCATTGGAAGCGCCCATTGGGAAACATCTGGTTCAGCTCTTTTTCGCCGATAGGCTCACTGACGGAAAGGAAGGTCTGCGCGTGATAAACGTTGTCGGCAAAATGGGTTAGTTCGGGCTGAAGTTTATCAGCACAAAAAATCACTTGGCCCGCCTTTACGGAGCCAAGGTGTGTGCTCACTTTATGGTCTTCTATTTTTTCGACTTCAGATGATTCAAAAATCTGGATGCCATGTTCCAGCAAAATCTTTTTCATGCCCTGGCAAAACAGCAATGCATCCACGCCATAGGTACCCGAATACCGAACAGCACCCGAATAAGCATCTGAGCCGATGATGCCGCTCAGTTGTTCTTTCGAATAAAGAATCTGGTCGAAGCCAAGTTGCTTGCGCGAAGCCACTTCTTCCTGAACGTCCTCCCAGCCTGATTTCCCAAGACCCAGAAAGAGGCTATCCTGAACCTGAAAATCGCAATCTATACTGTGTTTCTGAATACGCTCTTTCATCATCCCCACTCCCGTAGTTGCGACATGCCACAGGTCTGCTGCGCCGGTGATACCGAAGCGGCGAAGGAGTTGTGATAGTTCCAGCTCACTATCCGGAGTCAGGAAGCCGGCACTTTTACCGGAGGTATCGCCGCCACAGATATTCTTCTCCAGGATTACCACTTTCAAGCCTTTTCCGATAAATGCGTAGGCCGCAGAAAGCCCTGCAGCACCGGCTCCCACAATCACCACATCGGCTTCAATATCTTTTTCAAGGGGAGGAAGGATCGAATCTTCCGTACCTAATAAAGTGGTGAACCACCAGTTTTGAAGTTTCAGGGACATGTGTTGAAGCTGGGTTTGTCTTTAAAAATGAAATAGAAACTGACTTACACAATATGCAGGTGAGTGTTGAAATTTTATGTTGCAATAAATCGTTTGGGGGTAAAAAGAAAAATCATACCAGCCACATTGCCTGATTAAAATTGTCCTTATACCGCAAATCCTTTTGCTTCCATTTGGCTGCACAATCTACAGGTCAATAACCCGTTATTTTGCAAGGTTTCCAAGGATGAATTTGGGCCGACTTTATTTACATGAGACCACGCTACTTTTTGCTTTTCATTGCCACTCTTGCACTTTCTTGCACCAAATCAGATAACACGAGCGACCCTCAGACTGGGAATTTCAACATCACCGGAGTGCATGATGTGGATTTGAGTACGAGCGCCGTGGGGCAAGCCAGCCTGTCGCTGTCCGTGGTGCCTGCGGGTGGAGCAAAAGACACAGTGGCACTTTCATTAGACCAGTTGCCGCAAGGCGTTGTAGCCAGCTTTTCGCCCCGTGAAGGCATCACAGCGTTTAATTCGACACTCAATTTTTCTACAGATTATACCGGTGATGGCGGCACATATGTGATCAAACTGCGAGGCAAGGGACATTCAGGCGAGCGCAGCTATGACTTCAAGCTCACGATGCCCTACTACAATGGCTGGCAACTTGGCTCTGACGTGTATAGAAGGATGTATGTGGACAAAAGCTCTTCGGGAACTTATGCAACTATCCGGGTCACAGCAACCAATAATGCGGTGTTGCGGCTTTCTTTTCCGGAAGGTGTCACCATCCCTGAGAAGAATACCAGTTTCCTGATTTCTCCCGACAGCATAAAAGGCAATATGCAAATCACGCTCTATAGCGGTGCTGAAATCTGGAGTGCTACCGGCAAACAAACCAATGGTGCATCCGGGCCAGCAACGGGTCAGTTTTTGATTGATTCGCTCAATCGTTTTGTGTTCAAATGTGCCAATGTGGAGATGAGTGATGGCCAGCATAAGCGCAACCTGAATTGCTCTGTGGGACAATAAGGATTACTTCAGGTGCAAGACATCAACAGATGCTGCGGGAAAAGCTGGATAGTAGCACTGGCCCCTCAATGTGCGACGCAACGGATGCTGCATCAGAGCACTTCAGCCGACAAAAAAAATTTTGTAAATAAAAAGAGCTTCCTGCTATCAGGCGTGCGGGAGGGCCGATGTCAGACGGGCTTTGAGCTTTTCGGGTTGAACAACGCACACATGTTTCCCTTCTGTCTCGATGAGTCCGAGTTGTGCCCATTCGCTAAAGACTTTGAAGACGGTTTCGTAGATGGTGCCTGCATAGGCGGCGATATCCTGTCGGGAAATGGGGATGCTGATGAAGCCATTTTCGTCCTTTCCGAAGCTGTTTTCAAGCGCAAATAGTGCGTGAGCAATTCTGTTTTTGACATCCATTCGGGCCAGTTCACTCATGCGTTGTTCGGCGCGTTGCAATTCGGTGGCATAAAACTGAATGAGTTGCTCGGCCAGGCCAGGATTGACTTTGACACTGGCTTCCAGAAATTCGGCTGGCACGAAGCAGGCATTGCCGGCTTCGAGGGCGGTGGCACTAACGGGATAATTTTCGGTGACGCCCAATCCGCGGTGCCCAACGATATCACCGATTCCGGCAAAGCGGATGATTAATTCTTTTTGTACACCCCATTTTTTATGCACTTTGACGGCGCCTTCACGCATGAAAAAAATGCCCTTTACAGGGTCGCCTTCGGCAAACAATACTTCTCCTTTTTTAAAAGAATAAGTGGTTTTGTGGGCAGTGATTGCCGGCTTCCATTCGGCCAGGCAATGTTGGCAAAGGAAACAATCATCGGTGTTGCAAAGTCCGGTTTGCATTTTTCTTAAAACATGGCAAATCTCAGGTTAATTGGACAGAATGTTTGAAAAAATGCACACAAAACATGGCCGGTGCAATAATTTTGCGGCCTGAAAAAATTCTATGGAAGAACGCGACGGTAGTATTCCCTTATCCACGACCCTCAATCCGATTCATGGCAGAAGGCGCATCAAGCTTTCAGGTAAAGTGGACCGACGGGTGTTTTACCTCAGTATGCAGGCCACCTTCAATGCCATCATAATTGGTGTGGTTGCCAAGCTGCTGATTTATTTGATTTACTTCATCACCAATGTTTCGTTTTACGGTAAGTTTTCGTTTGAGGCCAGTGGGCCTGCGCAGAACCACTTGGGGCTGTATGTGATTGCTATTCCTATCCTGGGCAGTGTGATTGTGGGCATCATGGCACGCTTTGGCTCTGCAGCTATCCGGGGGCACGGTATCCCGGAGGCGATGGAAAAAATCATCCTGGATGAAAGTAAAATCCCGCCACTCATCACCATTCTAAAGCCCATCTCTGCGGCTATTTCTATCGGTACTGGTGGGCCCTTTGGTGCGGAAGGTCCCATAATCGCCACCGGTGCGGCCTTTGGCTCTGTGACCGGGCAGGTGATTCACATCTCTCCGGCAGAACGCAAGATTCTGCTGAGTGCAGGTGCCTGTGCAGGTATGGCTGCCATTTTTGGATGTCCACTGGCGGCAGTATTGCTGGCTGTAGAGTTGCTGTTATTTGAATTTTCCGCCCGCTCTCTGATACCCGTAGCCTTGGGCTGTATCACTGGAGGTGCCATGCACATCTTACTCTTTGGCTGGGAGCCTGTGTTTGCGATGGGGCCGGTACCGGTGGCTACTGCCGGTGCGCTGGCTGTATATGTTGGGATGGGCGTTGTGGTAGGTGTGCTGGCAGCGATGGTTTCTAAATCAGTGTATGCCATAGAAGAGCTTTTTGAAAAGCTGCCCGTACACTGGATGTGGTGGCCGGCAATTGGCGCGGTGGCTGTCGGTGTGGTTGGTTATTTCGCACCACACACACTGGGTGTGGGCTATGAGAATATTGAAGCCCTGCTTCGTGGCCATCTGCCTCTGACCATGGTCTTCTCACTCTGTCTGCTGAAATATATTTCCTGGGTGATTTCGCTGGGTAGTGGCACTTCTGGCGGGACACTGGCCCCCTTACTTACCATCGGTGGTGCCCTGGGCAGCCTCATCGGTCTGGGCTTGCTGCATGTCTTCCCCGGCATTGGAATTACGGTGACTACCGCATGTCTGGTAGGTATGGGCGCCATGTTTGCAGGTGCATCCCGGGCTTTACTCACATCAATCGTGTTTGCTTTTGAAACTACCGGCCAGCCCAATGGCCTGCTGCCTTTGCTTGCTGCCTGTATTGCTGCCTATTTCGTTTCTTTCTTTTTAATGGAAGGCAGCATCATGACGGAGAAAATCATTCGTCGCGGGGTGCAGGCACCGGAAAATTATGAGGCGGATTTGCTCCAGCTTCACCTGGCCGGACAGCTCATGAAAGAAGTGCCCAAAGGGCAGGAAGCCTTATCCGCAGTGAGCGAGGATGACAACCTGAGTGTGTGTGTGCAAATAATGGGTAAGATGAATGCCACAGCATTGTTCGTCATGGACAAAGACCACATGACGCAGGTGAAAGGCATTATCTACGCCCGCGACATCATGCAGTATTACAGCGAGCAAAAAGAGGCGGATAGCGCCTATGATTCGCCTGCAAGAACGCGCCGTTGGATGGTGCGTGCACGGCGCGTGGTAAACCCCCACCACAAAGTCTGAAATCTGACGCAGGCATAGGTTTTATATCACTACAATAAAATCTGTACTGCGCCATGAATCAAAATGAGAACGAAGTCAAAGACGAGGCAATGGACATAGAGACGAAGGCTAAGAACACACGTGCCTATCTGGCTAATCTGGAACGCGAATTAGAAAAAGACGAAGAGAACCTGCAACAGCTACAAGACAATCTCAAGAAGATGAAAAAGGAGATTCGGAAGTGGCTGCATGTGTTGGGCTGAACAGCTACGCCTGAAATCTGCTTAGGAGATTTATTCGTCTTTAAGTTTTCGAAAATTTCCTATTGAGTCAAATTGAGGCTTCAAAAAGCCTAATATTCAGGGCTTTTTAACAGCTTACTCAGGTAGTGTGGTCTATCTTTACCACATGCCGCTGCTCCATGCAACATATGGTTTGAAGCATCTGCACACAGTTTATATCGCTGTGATGCAGAAGCTGTCGGCTGCGGCTCATTTTCATTGCTTTTGCGGAAAATCTTTTTACGCATCTACGTTTAAAGACTTTCCTACGTTAGCCCCGGCCTGGTAGCCGCTCGCACGAGTCCGGGGAGTGCTTTTGCACAGCCTGCTTTCCAACAAACAAGTCTGAAACAATGCTAGAAACCCATTGGGGCTTCGGCATGAGAAACGGCAAAGCCGATTCTCAAAATGCATTAGGTCTTCTGCTATCAAAGCCACTAACAAAGAAATATTTCATGCCTGACGCATGAATTTTTATAACCCTCAAAAAACCAAACACAGCCATGAAAAAGCTGCTGAAGAAAAAAGAAAGAAATCCGGTGGTCATCACAGAGCATGACTATCGCCTGATTAAGCGCTACATCACACAGGCCCCTGCAGGCGAGGGACTGGCATTGGAGCATGAACTGGAGCGTGCCGTTGTAGTACACAAGTATGCATTCCCCCCACACACGGTAGCCATGAACTCAAAAGTGAGTGTACAGGAACTGGCTTCTAAAAAGAGCTTTGAACTGACGATTGTTGCGCCTCTTCAGGCTAATGCCTCAAAGCGTATGATTTCCGTTTTATCACCATTAGGGACGGCACTGATAGGCTTCCGAAAGGGTGAAGAAGTAGAATGGAGAATGCCGGGCGGTATGCGGAAATTCCTCATCCTGGAAGTAGAAAATGCAGAAGATATTCAGGAACAGGAAATGACACAGGCCGCTGCATAATTCACAAATCAAGCGCAAGCAATTGCCTTTTTTTGCCGACCTGAAAATCAAAAGCTGCTCTACATGGAATTACTGATGCCTGATTTCGCACTGCCCAGTGTCTGGATAAGCCTGCTCACACTATGCTTTCTGGAAATCGTGTTGGGCATTGACAATATCATCTTCATATCCATTGTTGCGGGCAAGTTGCCGGAACAGAGCCAGCGTCGTACCCGAAACATAGGTCTGTTGCTGGCCATGGTATTTCGCGTCGCCCTGCTGCTGTGCATCACCTGGATTATCGGAATGACGGAGCCCATCCTCACGATTCCTGCTCTGGGCGATTTCCTTCATCAACCTGTTGCATTGAGCATGAAAGACCTCATTCTGATTGGCGGGGGCATCTTCCTGATTGTGAAAAGCACACTTGAGATACACCACAAGCTTCAGGAAAGGCAGGAACATAAGGAACAGAAAAGGAAACAACCGGGCAATATCGTTTCTGTGTTGTTCCAGATTGTACTTGTGGATGCCGTCTTTTCTTTTGATTCCATCCTTACGGCTGTCGGCCTGGTCGAGAGCGTCGTCATCATGATTATTGCTGTCATTGTGTCTATCTGTGTCATGATGCTATTTGCCGGTGCGGTCATGCGCATCATCAACAAGCAACCGACACTGCAAATGCTGGCACTAAGTTTCCTAGTCGTAATCGGCGTGGTGCTGGTTGCCGGTGGTTTTCATCAGGAAGTCAGTAAGAGTATCATTTATTCCTGCCTGGGCTTCTCGCTCATCGTAGAAATGCTCAACATCCGGCTACGCCGAAAAACACTCAATACAGAACTCAATCCTTAACCGTCTTGAAAGCGCTTCACAAATCCATCCGTATCAGCCTGGCAGCTTTGCTGCTGCTGGCGCTGCCGCTGTTGGGCCACATGTATGCATGTGGTCTGGCGGGGCTATGCGGTAAGGGACTCGAGCAAATTCATCAGGATAAGATTGAGCATGTATCCGGGCTGCATCACACAGATTCAAAAACACTGGAGGCTGCTTCGCCTGGCTTTATCGGCCTGTATAAAAGCGAACAAAATGGCTCTGGCCAGGCTCATTCCCTGCAATTGGCCGGGCTACCCTGGACAGCGCTGCTGCTCCGTTTTACTTCAGGGCTGTCGCAGACGCGCCTTCAAGTTTTGTTGCAAACCGACTTCACGCCGGTGCAACGACTGGTGCTTTTTCCGCACCACGGCTTCTGGTAAGCCATCCACATCATCATGTGCCCTCTGAGGGCCGGAGCCATGCTCCATCATTTGCTGCCCCTGAAAAGCAGCAAACCTTCATTTTTTTCAAACGAACAAAATCTTTTTATCATGAACAGCACCATGTGGATCGCATTAGCAGTAGTCGGTATTCTCGCAGCCATCATCTATCTCCTCAAATTCATCACTCAGCGACAAACAAAGGCCCGGAAAAACGCCATGTGGGCACATTACAAGAAGCTGATTACGGATCATAAAATCGCACCGGATACGGTCGAAGAATTCAGACACCGCATTTTCGGCCTGGACTCGGGCAAAATGCATTTCATCTTCGTGCAGCATGATGCTGCACAGCCTCATGAAGTGCTTGACTTGAGTGACCAGAAAGACTGTCGTGTGGTGAACTCCGGTGTCCATGTGAACGTCACCGGTAAGGGCGGCAAGACGCAGACCGAAGAGCATATCAATGCTATTTCCCTCAGCTTCACTTCGCGCAGCGGTGTGCGCATTGCTGTGCCCGTTTACACCGAAATCATGGACGGCATTGAACATCGGCAGCAGCTCCAGCAGCAGGCAAGCAACTGGCAACGTCGGATACAACAAGCCATGTCTGGCATTCGCGAAGCTGCCTAAATGGCTCCGAATTATTATGGGTGCAAGGCGATGTCTGTTTAGATGTCGCCTTGTTTTTTTGAAAGGAATTTTTCAAAAAAATCTGCTCAGAGTGACTGTTAGACGGAAGATGAAAAGCTGCGCAGAAGGCTTTGGTGCTATCTGGCTGCTGTTATCTTTGCCCGCCTTGATTTTATGCTCTTTCGAGCCTGATATTCCCAGCCTAAAATGCTGTTTAACTCGCTCCACTTCGTCTTCTTTTTTATCCTGACGACGGCGATTTATTTCCTGTTGCCACACCGTTGGCGCTGGGCTTTTCTGCTGCTGATTTCCTGCTATTTCTATGCAGTATTTGTGCCGGCATACATCCTCATCCTGGCCTTTACCATCGTAGTTGACTATTGGGCTGGCCGACTGATTGAAGCCCATCGGGAGCATCGGAAGCTGCTGTTGCTGATTAGCCTCGTGGTCAATATTGGCTTCCTTGCCTTCTTCAAGTATTTCAATTTCCTCAACAACAACCTGACGGCTGTCCTGGGCTTTTGGGGCACAGAAAATCCAGTACCCGACCTGAGCATTGTGCTGCCCATTGGCTTGTCGTTTCACACGTTCCAGGCCATGAGCTACACGATAGAAGTGTATCGCGGGCACCAGAAAGCGGAGCGACATTTTGGTATCTACGCTTTGTATGTGATGTTCTATCCGCAACTCGTAGCCGGCCCGATTGAAAGGCCGCAAAACGTGCTGCATCAGTTTTACCAGAAAGCCAGTTTCGATTATGTGCGCATCGTTGCCGGACTGCGTATGATGCTGTGGGGGCTGTTCAAAAAGGTAGTCATCGCCGACAGGCTTTCTATTTATGTGGACACCGTTTACAATAATGCGACCCACCACAGCGGCCTGACCTGCATCGTGGCAACCATTTTTTTCACCTTTCAGATTTATTGTGACTTCTCAGGCTATTCCAGTATTGCGCTGGGCGCAGCCAAAGTGCTGGGTGTGGATTTAATGGAAAATTTCCGGAGGCCTTATCTCGCAGCTTCCATCAAAGACTTCTGGGCTCGCTGGCATATCTCACTTTCCACCTGGTTTCGCGACTATCTCTACATCCCGCTGGGCGGTAGCCGTGTGCGTTTACCCCGTCATATTATGAACCTGCTCATCGTGTTTATGGTGAGCGGCCTGTGGCATGGTGCTAACTGGACCTTC
>CAYRJR010000008.1:0-32002 GCA_964424655.1 uncultured Chitinophagaceae bacterium | reverse complement strand
CGGTGATGTTCAGACTGGAAGTAGGTGAAGTAGCACATGCAGCATAAGCCGTTACTGTCACCTGTCCACTATTACCCGCATAAACCTGCACAGAAGTGTCGGTATTGGTGCCGCTCCAGCCACTGGGGTAATTCCAGACATAAGAAGTAGCCCCCGGTACGGAGTTAATCCGGAAGTTGTAGAGTTTTCCTCCGCAATAGTTGCCGGTTGAGCTACTGGAAATGGCACTTGGAGAAGTAAGGGAATTGATTACTGTGATTGCCTTCGAGTTGGGTTGAGAAAGGCCACAATTATTTATTGCACGTACAGTAATGTTACCACTGTTTGTATCCGGCATCACTGTGATAGAATTCGTTGTAGAGCTGCCTGACCAACCACCAGGTAATGTCCATTGGTATGAAAGGGCGCCTGCAATTGGAGCCACACTATAAGTCATGGAAGCATTTTTGCAAACAAGTTGTGAGCCGGAAATAGTTCCTGGTGTGGCAGGAACACCACCTGCGGCAATAGATTTTGTTTGTGCGATGGAAGTACCGCAGGATGAGTTTGCAATCACGCTGATGCTGCCCGGTGTGCTACCAGCAGTTACCGTTATGGAGCTGTTGCTGGAGCTGCCCGACCATCCTGTTGGCAATGTCCAGGTATAGGTGCTGCCGGGCACATTGGGTACACTGTAGGTCGAAATATCCCCGGGACAGAATGTAGGATTGCCACTGATAGCCCCAGGTTTTGCGGCTCCGGTAATCACCTGATAGGGTGCCGAGTAGGAAGTCATCGAGCTATTGGAGCAAGTGATGGCCAGGCGATACCAGGTATTTGAATAGACTGGGCCAGTTGTGTAGCTCAGGGTTGCAGCGCCGGTGCCATTGGTCACATTGCTGAAAGGCCCTGTCGAAGCGCTTGCAGACTGCCACATGAAGGTGATGCCTGTACCCAGGTTTGTATTCGTGCCAGTGAGGGTCATTGTGCCGCCGGAGCAGAGCGGTGTGGCTGTGTTCATGGGGGCATTGCTGACGGTGCCTGCACTCGGCATCCCGCTACAAGCAGCAGGAATACAATCGAAGCCAAAGAGTGCCGTTGCATTATCTGCTGCTGAAGAGCTGGTGCTGGTAGGCACACCATACATCCGGCCATTACGGCCCGAAACTGAATATTGATTGAGGGTAAAGCCGGAGCCGATGCCGCTTGTGTTTTGGTGCGTCGCTTCAAACAGAAGGCCGCCGCCTGTGTATAGGAATGGCGTACTCAGCGTGATGGCCAGCCAGGAGTTGGCTGTTGTAGATATCGTAACTGAAGAAGGGTTGTAAACCGTTGTCAGGCCTGTGTTCCATGTGCCACTGGTCAATGTAGTCAGTGAAGTGTTGCCCAGTTTCAGCGACATATTAGTGTAGCTATAGGAGCCGGTGCTGCCGGGCTTTAAGTAAATAGTAGTGATGAACACACTGCCCGTTGGTGTCGCATTGAAGTCAGCAGGTAGATACAGCCATTGGCACATATAGCTGCCGCTCGCAGAACCTGCGCTGAAGGGCCATGAGTTGTTGCCACCGGTGTAGCTGTAGTTAGTGCCCGGGAAGTAGTATGTCTGGGCCTGAGTGGAGGCAAAGCATCCAAGCGCCAGGAAGCACGCGAGGAGGTATCCAAGACGGGAAAAATGGGGATGTAGCAATTTGTTTTGCATGTGCGCTTTGATTTGATAAACCCACAAAATCCAATATGGATTTCATAGCCCTCCAAGCTAATGAGATTATTGAATACTCGTATGTCTGCTTGCCGATATTTACCGACAAATTGCCCGGGTTTCCCCTTGCTCATTTTTTGGATAATTAAACAACGTTTCAAGTAGCTATCAAAATGAAGCAGCATAGGTGTTGGGAAGTTGCTTGCCAGCATACGCGTCACACTGATTTTCCTATCCATTCATAGCATTGGAAACTTTCTTTTTTAGTCGGCTGTAACGCGCTGCCTGTCTTCCGTTGCGTCGCACACTTCGGCAGGATTTCGCTGTTCGGCTTTGCCCGGTAACTGCGGGAGGATATCCTGATTACAGGCCACGCGAAAAGCTGATAGCAGCACTGGCCTCTCAATGTGCGACGCAACGGATGTTTCATCGGAGTACAAAAAGCTGACATCAAAAAATAATTCACACGCCGTACTGGCCACACCACGGAACCAGCACCGCACATGCTTGCCAGAAAAAGAAAAGCCCGACGCACAAAGGCATCGGGCTTACTTACAGAAGGCAGCACGGATTATTTGAAATCTCCTGCTTTAACCAATATGGCCTTTTCGGGGTTGAAATATTTCTTGATGGCCGTGTTCACCTGCTCCACGCTCAGGTTACCGATTTTGTCGTCCAACTTTTGGCTGAAGGCCATCGTGCGGCCCAGGTATAGGTCGCTGGAAAGTGCAGAAGCGAGCCCTGCGTCATTGGCCCGGGATGTGGCCCTGCTTTGGAGTAAGCCACTCTTGGCATCTTTCAATTCTTCGGCAGTGATGCCTCCGCTCACGATGCGGTTCATCTCATCGCGCCAGGCGGCAACCAGCTTTTCTTTATTGTCCGGGTTGTAAATGGCATAGGCAACCAGCACTGCATCGTCATCCAAGGCAGGCACAGAAAGCTGCGAGCCGACCCCGTAGGAAATCCCTTCTTTCTGGCGGATGCGTGTGGCCAGGCGGGAGTTGAGGAAGCCACCGCCGAGGATATAATTGGCCATCATCAGGGCCGGATAGTCGGGGTCGCTGTCGCGCAATTGCAAGGGCTGGGCAGCGAAGAAAATAGCCATCTTCTTGTCCGGTGTCTTGAACTCCATGTCTCCTACCGGCACTTCGTGGTAAGGAGTAGGCACGCGGCTAAAGCTCTTCACGGCATTCCAGTTGTCGAATATTTTATTCAGTATCGGTTTCAGGGCTTCCTTGTCGAAATCGCCCACAATGGAGCCGGTGGCGGAAGAGCCATTGTAGTAGTCGGTATGGAATTTCCGGATGTCATCGAGGCTTACGGCTTTGTAAGCAGCAGCCATTTCATCGAAGGTCATGGTCTCGAGGATATGTCCTTTCGGGAAATTGTTGAGGGTGCGGTTGAGGGCCTGGCTGGCGATGGCCTGTGGCTGGCTCCGCTGGCTTTCGATGCCAGCCAGATTTTCATCGAGCAGGGTTTTGAATTCATCTTGCGGGAAGGCGGGTTCGTGCAGGATTTCATTTAATAAGTCGAGCACGGCAGGGAGATTTTCCTTCGTGCTGGTGATGCTGATATAGACGTTCTGCCCGCTGCCTGAAATATTCAGTTTGGAAGACAGCTTGTCCAGCATGTCATTAATCTGGGCACGGCTGTGCTTTTGGGTGCCTCGCATCAGCATGTCTGCTGTCACATCAGCGATGGCTTTTTTGTTCATCATGCTGCCTTCATCGCCGAGGCGAAGCGTAAAGCGGGCTTCAACCACATGGCCACGGGTGCTTTTATCAAGCAGTGCAACCTGTGCTCCGGAAGTCAGCTTGAAAGCCTCTGTACGCTTATCAATGTTGGAGGGAGTAGCATCAAAAGCTTCACCGGCAGCCATGGCCTCACCGCCCTTGTAGTTGTCCACCAGTTTCGCAACATCGGGACGGGCAGGTATTTCGGCACGGTCTGGCTTGTCGGTAGGAATAAAGAGGCCGGTGGTGCGATTGCTGACCTTGAGGTAATGAGCCGCAACGCGAGCTACATCAGCGGGGGTTACTTTCTTCAGATTATCGCGATAGATAAATGCCAGCCGCCAATCGCCCTGTGCAATAAATTCAGACATGACCAGCCCGGTGATGTTGGACTTGCGGAAGATATTATCGAAGTCGGAGAGTAGCTTAGTCTTGGCGCGGTTTACTTCGGCTTCTGTGGGTGGGTTTTTGATAAGGTCATTAATAGTTGCATACAGGGCCGTGCGGGCGCTGTCTAAGGATTTTTCTTTCAGCACATCAGCATTAAAATAAATTACCCCTGGATCGTGCTTGCCTTCCACATAGGCATAAGCAGAGCTTGCCTTGCCCGTTTTCACTAAGGCTTTGTAGAGGCGGCCTTCGGGCTCATTGCTCAGCACTTCTGTGAGCACATCCAATGGCGCATAATCAGGGTCAGAGCCTGCACAGATATGGTAAGCGCAAGCCACAGCCTGCACATCGCCCACGCGGCGAAGGGTCACACTACGCTCTCCATCCTGTACGGGTTCTACGGTATAATCAGGCTGCAACACGCGGGTCGGGCGGGGGATAGGACCGAAGTATTTCTGAATCAGTGCCAGGGTCTTTTGCTCATCAATCTTGCCGGTCACCATCAGTACGGCATTGTCGGGTTGATAATACTTATGGTAGAAAGCCTGCAGGTTTTTGATAGGCACTTTCTCAATGTCTTCTTTAGAGCCAATGGTGCTTTTCCCATAGTTGTGCCACAGGTAGGCAGTGCTCATGATGCGCTCATTGAGGATGCGGGCGGGATTGTTTTCGCCGCGTTCAAACTCATTGCGTACGACAGTGAACTCGCTTTGCAGGTCTTCATTTTTGATAAACGAATTGACCATACGGTCGCTCTCCAGGTCGAGTGCCCAGTTGAGGTTCTCGTCCGTAGCGTTGAAAGTTTCGAAATAGTTGGTGCGGTCATCGCTGGTGGTGCCGTTTGGCGAAGCGCCGTGTGAGCTCAGTTCGGCAGGGATATTTCTATGCTTCGTAGAGCCTTTAAAAACCATGTGCTCCAGCAAGTGAGCCATGCCACTTTCGCCATAACCTTCCAGCCGGCTGCCGACCAGGTAGGTGATGTTGACGGTGATGGTAGGTTTGCTTTGGTCTGGGAATAAGAGTACCCGCAGGCCATTAGGCAGTTCATATTCTGTGATGCCTTCCACAGAGCTGAGTTTCTTGATGCCGGAAGTGCTTTGAGGAGTAGCGGCAGTAGCTTTTGGGGACTGATGCTTCTGGGCTTGGGCGAATGAGGGTGTGCCCAGGATACCGCAGGCAAGCATGGCCAGGGCAATTTTTGTATGTCGCATGTGCAAGACAGGCTTTTTTGTGAAGCGCGAAAGTAATATGCAGGGGAGGCTTTGCCGGAAAATATTGGTGATAATGGTGGGGTATTCCGGGGGGGATATTCCGACCCAAGTATTGCCGATGAAATCCAAGATGCCTGAAAAGCCGTTTCTAAGCAGTCGGTTAAGAAGTCCTTATCCTTGCGTTAAAGGGTATGAATCAATTAAAAATCACACAATGCCCCTGCTACATTTGGCCGTAATCAATTTTTCAACGATTCGAGAAAGGGCCTATGTTTTCAGTAGCTACCATCAATTTTCCCACGCTCAAGCCTGATTTGCTTCAGCAGCAGCTTTTTGACCAGATTCGGGAAATGTTGCCTTCCAACCTTTCGTTGGCCGAAGAGATTTCGAGCCTTCTGAAGGTTAGTCCTGATAGTGCTTACCGTCGTATCCGTGGGGAGAAGTCACTCTCATTTGCCGAGATGCAGACCTTGTCCCGCCACTTCCGCATATCCATTGATTCCATGCTCAAGATTGACTCAGGCAGCTCTGTTTGCTATGGCAATTGGTTGCGTGCAAAGGGGTTCAATTTCCGCAACTACCTCGGTGGCTTGCTGGAGCATACCCAGCATGTGGAGCAGGCGGTGAACAAGATGATTTATTATGAAGCCCGCGACTTCTTGGCCTTCGAATTTCTTCCCTTCCCGGAGCTGTGTGCCTTCAAATATTTCTATTGGATTAGGACTATTATAGACCATCCTGCCTATGCCCGCACGACCTTTGAGCGTCATGATTTGAGTCATGCCCTTAATGAAGCCACACCCAAGTTGCTAAAAACATATCTGAAAATTCCGGCCACGGAAATCTGGGGCCCTGAATGTGTGCAAAGCACCTTGCAGCAGATTGCATTTTATCAGAAAAGCGGTGTGTTTGAAAAACCGGAAACGGCCAATATGCTCTATGAGCAGTTGTCAGACATGATTGAACACTTGCGTAAGCAAGCCGAGCGGGGCGAAAAACTGTTGCCCAATGGCGACCGGAATGGAGGGGCCCCTTTCAAGCTTTATTTCAACGAAACTTATGAAGGCAATGATGCCACACTCATTGATGCCGATGGCCTGCACACGGTATTTGTAAATCATTGCATGCACAATATGATGCTGACACATGACCCCGAGATGTGCCAAAACACCCGTGATTATTTTGAAAACGTCTTGCAACGCTCGGTGTCTTTGAACGGTGCCAATAATCCACATCGGGAACAGTTTTTCGAAAGTTTGCAGCAGAAAGTGCAGCAGGCACAGCTTCAGTTAGTCTGATTTTGTTTTTCTCCCGGCATAGAACGGCGGCCCGAAATGGCCGCCTTTTTTATTGCATAAAAATCCCTGTGTTTGATCTCATACTTTCTTTTTAGCAATAAAAATCATGGAAGAAAAAAGGCATCAAAAAAGAACAGGATATGCAGCCGGGATTTAATTTGGTAGAAAGGAATATCTGAAGGATGACAACCCCGTTTGTGTCTGGAATGTTTCTGAAATTCTATTCACCCGCCAAGCTCCGAAAGGTCTATGGCAAAAACCTCAACCCATTTTATGGCAACGAAAAAATCTAGCCCCAAAGCAGCAGATGCGACCAAGAAAAGCACAAAAAAATCAGCTCCATCCGGGCGTCGAATCCTGAATGACATCCATCGGGTGCTCAACATCCTGCCTTCACGCAACACCGAGCGTGACTGGACTTTCGAGAATGCAATAGATGCTTCCATTTTTGGACCGATTCACAAAATCCCAACTTCGAAAGACCTGCGCGAAGCCTGGTGGGCCATCAATGACCAGGGCAGCACAGGTTCCTGTGTGGGATGGGCAACGGCTGATTCTGTCCTGCGTTGGCTGTTCGTAAAAGCGGGGCGCCTGCAATCCAAAGACCTGCTCTCGCCCAGATTTATCTGGATGGCAGCCAAGGAAACGGATGAGTTTACCAGCCAGCCCAGCACTTTCCTGGAGGCAGACGGCACCAGCCTGAAAGCAGCTTTGGATATCGCCCGTAAGTATGGCATCGTTACGGATAATATTCTGCCTTTCGCTTCTGGCCATCTCTATCCCAACTCACCGAATACATTCTATGCCCTGGCGGCTCAGCGCAAAATTTCTTCTTATTTCAACCTCGGAACTTCGCCCGGAAACTGGCGCACCTGGCTGGCAACCAAAGGCCCAATCCTGACCCGCCTCGGTGTGGATGCTACTTGGGATAATGCCTCCGCTAATCAGGGAGTGATGAATACTTATCAACCCAATACGGTTCGTGGCGGACATGCCGTGGCGCTGGTAGGTTACCAGGGAAAATCATTTATCGTGCGCAACAGTTGGGGCACAAGCTGGGGCGACAAAGGCTATGGTTATGCTTCAGAAGCCTATGCCAAAGCAGCTTTCACAGAGGCTTATGGCGTGGTGCTTTAATCATTTCTGAGGCACTCAAAAATTCCCTTATGGCCTTGTTTAAGGAACAAAAAGAAGAACATTTCTTGCCGGCAACAGAGCATACAGATGTCGTCTGCAAGGTGCTTATTGGGAATGGACAGTCTGGATCATACCTGATCACATTGGATGCCGATTTGCTCAGCGCAGACCAGCCAGCCACGCTGGGCAAAAAGGCCGATATCGAAGGGAAGACAACCTATGTGATTGCCCATGTAACGGACGTATTGCAGGAAACCAACTGGACCAGCCTCAGCATCACCCTGACGGAAGGCACCCGAGAAACCCATTTTGGGCCTTACAACTATCAGGTACCGCATCAAAATGACGAGGTTGATTTTACCATCCAAATCCATCATTCATGAGGCGGTGCTATTGGAAATATTTTCTGTTTGGGTGTTTTTTGCCTTATGTCTGCCTGGCTCAGGAATCAGGTGCAGAGCAGCAAATCACCATTCCTTCGACACCTGCTTTCAGCATCCTGAGTTTCGAGCCTGCTGCTGTGATGAAGCCCGTGAGCAATAAAGACCTTGCCACAGATGTGCTCAGTGCTTTTGACCAACAGGGTAAGTTGTTGGTGAATTTGGGTTTGGAATTTTCACCTTATTGGCTGGTCAGCCGGCCGACATTGAGTCAGAAAGAATACCTCAATCCCAATCCGGGCCAGGCCTTCCTGCAAAGCCTCAGCATTTCGGCAGCCACTGTGAAAGATTCAGCAAACGGCGACAACAAACTGGGAGCAGGTTTCCGGTTTAAAATCCTGAATGGGCAGCCTGTGGATAGCCTCGCCATAGTGCAGACAAGAATGCAACAATATGGGCTTTTGCAAAACTTCATCAGCGCTGCGAATGTTTTTGTTGGCAGCCAAATCAAAACGCGCCAGGAAGCCGTGGACTGGGTGTTGAAACAATGCAAGGCGAAACAAATTGACAGCTCATTTTCGAACAGTTTTCAGGAGGCAGCAGATACCATCATCCAAAATTTTCAGGACCAAAAGCAAGACATCAGAAATTTTTTGGACGAATTGAAAAAGAAGCTCGAGGCAGATAATCAGGCTTTGAAGAAAGACCTGTCTCGATTGCTGTATCAGCGCAAGGGTTTTGTGCTTGAGTTTGCGGGGGCTTCCGGTTTCAACACCACACAGCGAAATGCCTGGGAAAAAATCGGTCTCTGGACGACGGCATCTTATTTCGTTTCGCGCAGCGATTTGTTCAGTGCTACGGTGCGATTTATGAATCGCAACAGCGATACGGCACATGCCAATTTCGACATGGGCTTTGCCTATCTGAAAGAAGGAGATCGTTATAATTTTTCACTCGAAGGATTGCTGCGCTGGTATTGGTCTCAGGTGCCGGTAATTCAGGGATCGGAACGATTTTTCAAAAAAGAAAATGGCTTTAGCTACCGCATCGCTGCACAAGCTTCCTACAGGCTCATGAAAGACATCAGTGTCAACCTGAGCCTTGGGAAAGACTTCGAAGATGTGTCTATCAGCAGCAGCGGATTCTTTTCCATTTTGGGTTTTAACTACAGCCTTTTTACTCGAAGAAATATTGAATAGAACAAGGCCTAACCACAAATTTTTCTCTAAACCCCCAATCAATCTTTTACTATGGCAATCCTCCAACCAGCCCTTGACAAGACGCTCCGCTTTGAAGGCGGTTATGCAAATGTGCCCGGCGACACCGGCGGAGAAACTTATTGCGGCATAGCACGGGTGCACTGGCCCAATAGCAGCATTTGGCCCATCATTGACCGTGTCAAAAAGCAAAGCCCATTAAAGCGAGGGGCGTACGTGTCCGGCCCGGACGGCGATAAGCTCAAAGCATTAGTAGCAGACTTCTATCGCATTCAATTCTGGGATGACATCCGGGGCAACGACATAAAATCCCAGTCTGTAGCCAACTATCTTTTCGACTGGCATGTTACTTCCGGGGCTATTGCTGTTCGCCAGGTGCAGGACCTCCTCGACATTGACGTAGATGGCAAGGTGGGCAACCAAACCATTAATTCCATTAATGCGGCAGAACCGCACCGGCTCTTTGACCAGATGGTTGCCAACCGGGTGCAACGGGCACAAGACCGAGTAGCTAACAACCCAAGCCAACAAAAGTTTTTGAAAGGCTGGCTTAACCGTTTTCAGGGATTTCAGTTTGAATCTTAGAATCTGGTGAAAGATGTGGTGGAAGCTTTTCTGCCAAAGTGCGTGCTTGTATCTCATGCGCATCAATTGCCTTCCAAAAGCCTGTTTCCTCATTCATTTTGTAAAAAAATTTTCCGACATGAAAAAGCTACTGGCCATATCCCTGTTCTGCTGCTGCTTCGGAATTGAGGCAATGAGTCAGCCGTCGGATTCGTCATTTCTTCAGACTGCAATGGTGAACTACAGCTCGAAATTCGAGGTGGCACAACGCAGCAGAATGCAGCTTGATGCGGTTACTCAAAAGTTCATTGCAGACAGCCTGTCCCTGACAAAAGATTCAACGAACCGTGCAGAAAAGGCTGCTGCATTGTTGCTGATAAAAAATACGCGCGACAGCTTGTTGCAGCTAGCTCAGGCCCAGGCTCAGGAAGCTTCTGTAGCCCTGGATATTCTTCAGCGGCAATTAGGAATCAATCAGGCTTATCCTACACCTAATGGCAATGAGATTGGTATAATAATCATCTGCATCGTTTGCGGCTTCGCGTTGTTGATTCTGATTTTACTCAGCATTGCCATACGGCGGCAACGCTTCAGCCTGAAAGATGCTTTGTCGGAAAATGCGCAGGAAAAGCAGACGATTCTCAATCCGGAATATGATGCCGACAAGCTGAAGGCCTGGTTGACATCCCTGAATGATGACACCTTGAAATCTTCAAAATCAAAACTTGATGCGGCACAGGATACCCTGAATCAGTTGTTGGCAAAATACCCGGATGTCAACACCCAAACTGATACTCAGAAGCAGGAAATATCAAATGCAAGGCAGGAATTGGATGTTGCACAGGCAGCCTTTGTTGCCGCCAGAAACGCAAGTACAACGGGGCCTGGACTGGCCCTGATTGCCAGCCTCGCAAGGCTCTTCCCACCTACCATTGAAGTGTCTTCAGCGGGTATCAATATTCAGTTGTTGAATCAATATTCGCTGGCTCGCCAGGCCAGGATAGTGGAAGAGGTCCGTCAGCCTGCTGACCCACAAAAGCTACAGACAGCTCGCCTTGAAGAAGAAGCAACTTTTCGGGAATTGAGTGAGATGAAATCGCCGGAATATCGTGCCAGTACCTCCAGGCTAATCGCATTCATCAGTGCCATGTTGCTCATCACAGTCGGGCTGGCTTCAGCCTGCTTTTTCTTCTATTTCTATCTGGTCAATGGTGTGCCACCTGACCTGTCGCGACTGCCCGGCGTACTCATTGCTTTAGGCATTGGTATGGCACCATATGCAGTCAATAAAGTAGCAGCAGCAGCCTCTAAAGACAAGCGTATTTAATCGTACATAATTATGTCCGGCTTTCCCATTCTCGACCTCGTCCTCGGCCTCATCTTCATCTATTTTGTGCTGAGCATTATTTGCAGCGCTGTGGTGGAAAGTATCCTCACCACCTGGCAGCTCAGAGCCCGATTGCCACAAGCTGGCTGACGAGTATTTTCAATAAAGACATGATGCAGCCTGATGGTAGCGTAATGAAGCTGGGCCAGTCCATCGCCGACCATTGCCTCACTACTGCGCTGTCTGGCAAGGGGCGCTCTGCTTCTTTCATTGATGCGAAAAACTTCACCACTGCACTCATCGAAAAACTCAGTTTCGATGCAGAACATCCTACAGCCCCTGTGCCCGCAAACCTGGATGAGTTGCTACAGAAAATTGGAACTGCAAAGGCATTAGATGGCAGTACCGCTTTGGAGCTCGAATTGCAACGAACCCTATTGTTCTTGGGCAATGAGGCCCGGCTACAAGCACCGGAAAGCCTGGCAACAACCATTGCTGCACAAGGCGTGATTCCCAAAAATTCACTCCAGATTTTTAAAGAAAAATTAGAAGCCTGGTTCGATTCCAATATGGACCGACTGACAGGTGCATTGAAGAAAAAATATGTCCGTCCGCTCACCTTTTGGGTAGGCCTCATTGTGGTTGTGATGCTGAATGTGGACACGCTACAGGTGGCTTCTTACCTCTATGATCATAAAGCAGAAACCGCTCGGTTTGCCGACCGGGCACAGATGGCAGCCCAGCATATTGAAATCATGAGCCAGGACAGCAATAAGGTGCGACAAATCACCGCTGTTGTGGATTCGATGCGCGCTACAGTTCCGCCCAATATGCCTATGGGATGGACCGATTCGCAACAGGCCAACTGGATGCTCACCATTCGCCAACATGCCATAGGTTGGCTGGCCACAGTGATGGCCATTATGCTGGGCGCTCCCTTCTGGTTCGACCTGCTGAATAAGATTGCCAACCTGAGAGGTTCTGGCTCGCGCCCGGCATCTGCTTCGGATGCAGCAAAAATCCAGGCTGTCGTTGGCGGAAAATGATCTGCTCTGTCAACACAATGATGCTTTCCCTTGTGAACCTGAAAGGGCGCATTACTCCTCTTGAATACTTATGCAAATCTGACATCAAAGAATATCAGGCAATGCAAAACCGAAGGAACGAAGCGTATTTGTTTTGTTTGGGCAAAGCCATGATGGCTCCTATTTTTAGCCAGCTCGAAATCCTTCTGATGAAGTGCTCCGGCAACTCGTAAGCCAATCCATTTGGTTTTATTAATCAGCAACATCTCAGACTCCCTTTCTAAGAAAAAAGTTCAGCCCAGTTTCTACATGCAACGTTTCACCGGTCTTATCGGCATTCTGCTCATTCTGGGCCTCGCATTCCTTTTTTCCAACAACCGCAGTCGCATCAATAAGCGTCTTGTGATTTGTGGGCTGGTTTTGCAGTTCATCATTGCACTGCTCGTTTTCAAGGTTCCATTCGTGAATCAATTTTTCCAATTCCTTGGTAAGGGAATGGAGAAAATCGAAGGCTTTGCCAAGGTAGGCGCCAATTTCGTTTGGGGCGGCATCGGGTCTGTAGATTTCAGTGGAGCGATTGTGAACTATAGCGCCCCCGGCGCTTTTGTCTTTGCCTTCAACATTACAGCCACCATCATTTTAGTATGCGTGCTGGTCGCCATTTTCTATCACATCGGGGTGATGCAACGCATCGTCGCGGTGATAGCCCGGGCGATGAATTGGGTGATGCGCGTCAGCGGTGCGGAGGCACTGAGCAATGTGGCTTCGGCTTTTGTAGGACAAATCGAAGCCCAAGTCATGATTCGCCCTTATCTCGCCGGAATGACGCGTTCCGAATTGTTGGCCTCCATGAGCGGCAGCCTGGCCTGTATTGCAGGCGGAATCCTGATTGTGTATGCCAACATGGGCCTTCGTGCCGGGCTCAACATCACGCCACAGCTCATTGCTGCCTCACTCATGGCTGCGCCGGGCGCATTGGTGATTTCAAAAATTGTCTTCCCCGAAACGGAAGAATCACAAACCTTAGGACATGTGAAGCTGGATGTGAAAAGCAATTACAGCAACCTGATAGATGCTATCTCTCATGGCGCCGCCGATGGCTGGAAAATCTCCATGAATGTGATTGCCATGCTCATTGGATTCATAGCCCTCATCGCAATGATTGATTGGATTTTGCTCCATATCGGACACATCTTTAATCCAGCATTCAACCTCTCACTGGATTACCTCTTTGCCAAACTATTTTATCCGTTTGCCTGGGCTATGGGTGTGCCTTCTACAGACGTGGCCCATGCTGCTACTTTGCTCGGACAAAAGATCACAATCAATGAGTTTGTTGCATTCAGCAACCTGACTAACCACAGTGTGCCGATACTCACTTCAAAAGGCCTCACTATCGTTACGGTTGCTATTTGTGGCTTCGCAAATTTTTCATCTGTAGGCATGCAGATTGGTGGTATTGGTGCCCTGGCTCCTGAACGTCGTTCCGACCTGGCACGCCTGGGCATGAAAGCCTTATTCTGCGGTACTCTGGCCTCTTATCTCTCTGCTACAATTGCCGGCCTGCTGATTGGCTGAGTTCAGATCTTCTGTAGGAATCTCATGTAGAAAATGGCTGCGTGAATTGCCTCAACGTTTGTCCACAGAAATACGGCCTGGCCCAATAATGAACATGGACATGAAGAGTATGCCCAGTGCCATAGGATGAAGAACTGCACTCCAGCCGCCCATCCCATAGCTCTGCAAGGATGCGGCAATCATCACAAAAAGCATCATCAGGCAGGCGGGCCTGAAAAGGAAACCCAGCAAGAACAATATACCACCAACAGCTTCGGCAAAGCCGGCACTGAAGCCCCAAAACGTGTAGAAATCATGGATGCCAAACTGGCTCATGGCCTGTCCGATTTTTTCCCATAATTCAGGGCCTCCTTTCAGCTTTGGGAATCCATGCCAAATCATGACCACGCCAATGCCGATGCGCATGAGAAGCAAGCCAAAATTCTGGTAACGGGAAAGAGCGCCGAATACTGCCATAGTACGTTGTTTGGAAGGATGGAAAAAGAAAATTGAAAATAAGTAGCGTTTCAGTTGCCCTCGTCAATGAGCATGTGAAGGTTTTCTCAACGCATCTTTTTCTTTTAAAAAATTGGCGTGCTGTTGGCAGCCTGAATTAGCATCAAATCGGCCAAAACAATTGCCGTGATCGCTTCCAAAACCGGTGGCACGCGAAGAGCGATAGCCAGGTCGTGTCTGCCCTTCACAGAAAATTCCTCCTGCCGGTCTGACTCCTGATTCCAGGAAACCTGTGGTTGTGGTGTCGAAGAAGCAGGCTTCACGGCAATGCGAAAAACGATTTCATTACCATTTGTCAACCCGCCGACTATGCCGCCAGCATGATTGCTCGCAGTGTGTCCTGAAGCATCCAGGATGGCATCGTTGTGCTGGCTGCCCAACATTCTGGCTGCGCCAAATCCGGTACCGAATTCAATGCCGCGCACCGCAGGAATTGCAAAGGCGGCATGAGCCAGCAATGATTCAGCCGAATCCCAAAAAGGCTCGCCTAAACCAATAGGTAAGCCTGATGCCTTGCATTCAACGATGCCTCCTACACTGTCTTTTGCATCAATAGCACTTTGAAGGCCTTCTTCCAGATTGCTACATCCGGCCAATTCAATAACCTGTGCCTGTATGCTGATGCCGGGTAGCATCTTTTTTGCAACTACACCTGCTGCTACCACACACAGCGTTAGCCTGCCTGAAAAATGTCCTGCACCCCGATAATCTTCAAATCCGCCAAACTTGTGATGTGCTACAAAATCTGCATGCCCAGGCCTGGGAATACTATGCAGTTTTTCATAGTCAGTAGGGCGCTGGTTGGCGTTTTCAAATAAGATGCAAAGTGGGGCTCCGGTTGTCTTTCCCTGAAAAATACCAGACTGGAAAAAGGGTAGATCGGCTTCTTTTCGGGGGGTGGTTCCGCGTAAGTTCCCGCCTTGCCTGCGCTGGAGATCTTCGGAGAAATCTACTTCGGATAAAGAGATACCGGCAGGGCATCCATCAATGCACAGGCCCAGGCCCGGGCCATGCGATTCGCCCCAAAGCTGCACGCGAAACAGACGTCCAAAACTGTTCATGCAGGCTAAGTTATTCGCCGTATGCAATGCGAAGTCCGCAATGGCTAATTGCTTCGTAAAAGTTCGGGAATGATTTGTCCACGGCCATGGCTTTGCTGATCTGCACAGGCCCGGAAGCGCCAATGGCAGCGATGGCACACATCATGGCTATGCGATGGTCATCATGCGAGCAAACTTCAGCTCCGGTTAATTGCCTGCCACCTTCAATAATCATACTGTCGTCTTTATGGCGAATATCAGCGCCCATTTTTCGCAGCTCATCTGTGATGCTGGCCGCACGGTTACTTTCCTTATAGCGCAATCTTTCCAAACCCTGAATGGTGCTAGTCCCGGTCGTGTAGCAGGCCAAAGCTGCCAAAGGCGGAAATAAGTCGGGGCATTCATTCGCATCAAAATGAAATGGTCGAAGCGGCCTTTGGGCTTGAACGCATACCTGGCTGTGTTCGGTAGATACGGAGGCTCCGCAATCTTTCAACACGCCCAGTATGCGGACGTCTGCCTGTAGGCTTTGCGTATCTAACCCATGCACACAGATGCCGCCACCGATTGCACCGGCAGCCAGCAGGAAAGCTGCACCACTCCAGTCGCCCTCAATACTGATGTGTGTTTTGTGCGAGGTGGGATTTGGTGAACCTGGAAAAATGAAGCGACAGTAATCTTCGTTGACGGGTGTGAGCATGTCCATGAGTTCCAGCACCTGAAGGGTCAGGTCTATATAGGGTCTGCTCACCAGGTTAGTTACTGTAATCACCCTTCCTGTTGCGCCAGCAGCAGCATAAGCCATCAGCAGTCCGCTGAGGGCCTGCGAGCTGATGGTTGCGTCAATAGTAATGTCTTGTGGAATCAGTGGGCCCTGGATGCTGGCCGGAAGATGCCCGCCGGTGGCGGCAACCCGAACGCCTAATTGAGGCAACCAGGTATTGAGAAAATAGAGTGGACGCCTGCGAAGTTGTGTCGTGCCCTCCAGCCTGACGATATTGGGTTGTAAAGCCAGTAGCGGGGTCAGCATTCTGGCGGCAAGGGCAGAAGAGCCAAAGTCGGCATGTGTGATGGGCAGGCGTGATGTGGGGGCTTCTACGAGTAGGTCGCCATCGCCGGTAGTTGAAAAAATAAAGCCAGCTTCTATTAGTAATTCACGCACCACACGTTCATCAGCAGAAATGCCAGGGTTGCTAATGCGCAGGTTGCCACCCCGCACCAGCAAGGCTGCCAGCACGCGCTGGCTAAAGCTCTTGGAGGCAGGCGCAATCAGATTCCCATGAACAGGGCCGGGATGAATGGTAACCTTATGCACGTAGTGTGCAAAGGTATCTTTGTGTATTCCTGTTGCATGTCTTCACAGGTTCATTTCCACTATAGCGGTATTTGATTTTTTCTGAAAAATTATCCTGAAAGCCACCTGCCGATGACCCGATATGTACTCGAGCTGAGTTACGATGGCAGCGCCTTCAATGGCTCGCAAATTCAGGGTAGCCAGCCGACGGTGCAACTTTCACTCAATGAAGCATTGAGTACACTCCTTCGCCGGCCTGTAGAATCTTATGGCGCCAGCCGCACCGATGAAGGGGTGCATGCCCTGGCCAATTACTACCATTTTGATGCCGATGAAACGCTCAATTCACATAGCATTTATCAGCTAAATGCAATCTTGCCGTTGACAGTTTCCATCAATCGAATATTCCGGGCGCCGAATGATTTTAATGTCCGGTTTGATGCGCTTTCCCGCCGCTACCGCTACCGGATTTATGGAAAGAAAACCCCCTTTTTGCTACACCGGGCAATGCATTTTCCTTACCGCCTGAATCGCCAGCTATTAAACGACACTGCCGATGCGCTGAAGCAATATGCCGACTTTGAAAGTTTTTCAAAAAGGGGGACTCAGACACATACATTTCAGTGCCAGATTATTCAGTCTTTTTGGGAAGATGTCGGTGATGAATTGCAGTATGTCGTGGAGGCAAACCGCTTTTTACGAGGTATGGTTCGTGGCCTTGTCGGCACGCAGCTCCGGGCAGCCAGGGGCAAGTTTGATTTGCAGGAATTTCACCGAATCATTCAGGCTAAAGATTGCAGCCTGGCTGATTTTTCACCGAAAGGCTGGGGACTTTATCTGGAGCAAATCCGATATCCTGAAGGAGCATTGTTGCCCTTGGATAATTAGGATGCATTGGTATAAATGCGTCCATGAATCAGCTATTATGATTGAAGAAGACCTGTTAAGAATTTGCAGGCAACACGAGCCAAAAGCTGTTTTAACAGCCTGCTAAAGGCGGGTGGAAATATTTTTGAAAGGAGAGTTCTACCGGGCAAAACCGGCCTTTTGTTTTATGAAAACGAAATTCCTGACCGTTATCCTCACTGCTGCGGCAACTTCCCTGCTCACTTTCTTTCTGGCTGCACGTTATAGCCCAAATCTGCCTGCATTTGTTACGCAGGAAAAGCAGGTGCCGGTTAATTATGTAGCCTTGGGCGACAAGCCGATTGTTAGTTCCGGGCCGGTAGATTTTCAGGCTGCTGCAGAGGCTTCCGTCAAAGCTGTTGTGCATATCCGCACCAAGACCAAGCCGCGTACCGTCATCGCTCAGGATCCTTTTATGAATGATATCTGGGGCGGTATGTTTGGCCCGCGTCAATACACGCTTCCGCCGCAGTTAGGTTCCGGCTCTGGTGTTATCATTTCACCAGACGGGTATATCATCACCAACAACCACGTCGTTGCCGGCGCTGATGAACTGACCGTCACCTTCAACGACCGTTATACAACCAGCGCAAAGGTGGTGGGTACAGACCCTTCAACTGACCTGGCTTTGGTGAAAGTGGATGCAAAGAATCTCCCGTTTATGGAGTTTGGTAATTCGGATAAAGTACATCTGGGCCAGTGGGTGTTGGCAGTGGGTTATCCGTTCTCGCTGGATGCGACAGTAACCGCAGGCATTGTCAGTGCTACGGGGCGTTCCATTGGTATCAATAGCTCGCAAAGCAAGAGTGCCATTGAATCTTTCATCCAGACCGATGCTGCCGTGAATCCGGGAAACAGTGGCGGCGCATTAGTCAATACTTCCGGGCAATTAATAGGTATCAATTCTGCAATTGCATCACCAAACGGCACATACACGGGTTATTCCTATGCCATCCCTTCGAACATTGTCAGCAAAGTAGCCAGCGACTTGCGCACATATGGAAAGGTGCAGCGTGGATACCTCGGTGTGGCACCACTGGATGCGAAGAATGCCACTCAGGACCAAATCCGCTCTCTTGGCCTTGACCACATCAGTGGAGTATATGTTCAGGGCCTGTCTGATAATGGTGGAGCCCGTGCCGCCGGTTTGCGTGTTGGCGATTTCATCACGGAGATTGCCGGAGTGCCGGTAGGTAGTGTACCGGAACTGCTGGGGCAGGTAGCACGTTATGCTCCCGGCGATCATGTGGATGTGACTTATTCCAGGAATGGCAAGCAGTATAACACGACAGTAGAGTTGAAAAACTTAGCTGGCAATACAAGTATTATCAAGGCCGATGCAGTGTCAAAGATTATGGGAGCAAGCCTTCGGCCACTCTCTGCACAAGAGCGCAGGAGTTATGATGTGAAGGGAGGCGTAGTCGTACTTGACCCAGGCTCAGGCGCAATCGGTCAGATGACCAGCATGAAAAAGAATTTCGTCATCACGGCAGTGAATGGCCAGAGTGTTTCCAGCATTGAAGAATTGCAGGAAGCACTTGCAGCAGCAGGGAATCAAATTCAGATTGCCGGATTCTATCCTGGTTACCGGGGTATGTATTACTACTCAATTGCAGGCAATGATGATAGTAATATGCAGTAGGAAGCCACTTGGATAATTCCCGCTTTTCTTGGGCAGGTGCTGCTGGGTTTTCCCTTTAAGAATAGCCCGAACGCTTGCCCATTTCTGTTACATTTGGCACACACACACAACACGATAATCAGTTCTGTTCAATAGATGAATCCCGTTTACATTACTCGTCTAACAAAGTATTTCCCAAATGAGCCGATAAGTAACGATGAGATGGAATCTGTGCTGGGCATGATAGGTGGGAAACCGTCCCGTGCACGCAGTATCACCCTCCGTAACAATGGCATCAAGCGACGCTTTTATGCGCTGAAAGATGGCCTCCCAACTCATACCAATGTTCAAATGGCTGCTGCAGCAGTCCGGGCTCTTTTCGATAAGGAACATCCTATTTCTGAATTGAAGCTTCTCGCTGCCGGAACCACCTCACCCGATCAGCTTTTACCTTCTCATGCTTCTATGGTTCATGGCGAACTGGGAGCAGGCCCGATGGAAATCATTTCCACTTCCGGAGCCTGTGCTTCTTCCATGCAGGGCATGAAATATGCTTTCATGGCGGTGGGCTGTGGCTTTGTGAATATGGCAGCTTCGGTTGGTTCTGAACGTATGTCCGCGCGTCTCACAGCCAGCCGTTTTGAACTGGAAGCGGAGAGCTGGACTGAAATAGATAAGAATCCATTTATTGCTTTTGAAAAGGACTTCCTGCGCTGGATGCTTAGCGATGGTGCCGGTGCGGCTTTACTGGAAAATAAGCCCAACAATGATGGAATTTCATTGCGTATCGAATGGCTGGAAATCCTTTCTTACGCCAACGAATTGGAAACTTGCATGTATGCCGGTGCTGTAAAAAATGAGGACGCTTCCCTTACTGGCTGGAATGATATGGATGAGCGAAGCTGGGGCGCCAAAAGCACATTCGCTTACAAACAGGACACACGACTGCTGGGCGATAATATCGTTCCTCGTGGTGGTATGTTCATCAAGGCACTGATGGAGAAATATGGAATCACCGGTGCGGACATTGATTACTACCTGCCGCACATGTCCAGTGAGTTTTTCAAAAAACAGATCCAGCAATACCATGAATTCATCGGTATGGATTTGCCTGAAGAAAAATGGTTTTATAACCTCCCGCAAGTAGGTAATGTGGGCAGTGCATCTCCTTATCTGATGCTGGAAGAAATCATGCACAGTGGCAGGCTTCAGAAAGGGCAACGCGTCCTCGTGATGGTGCCTGAAAGTGCCCGGTTCACGTATCCTTATCTCTACATGACTGTGGTATAGCCACAGTTTTTCTTCGAAGAAATTCGCTTGTTTTTTCGGCACTGAAAGGTGCAGTAGCCAATCTGTCTTATGAAACCTCGCATCCTCGTTCTCTATTTCTCGCAGTCTGGCCAGCTCAGGAATATTATGGATAATCTGCTACAGGATGTAAGCGCGGAAGCCATCATTCAGTATGCACCCATCCAGCCCTTGAAAGCCTGGCCCTGGCCATGGAAGGCAGATCAATTTTTTGATGCTATGCCGGAGTGTGTAGCGATGGATCCTCCGCCTGTACAGCCTTTGCCTTCCGATATTCTGAATGCCGAATACGACCTTGTACTCTTAGGCTGGCAACCCTGGTTTCTGCACCCGTCGCAGCCTGTGACTGCTTTTTTAAAAAGTGAAGACGCAAAGATCCTTTCAGGAAAGCCTGTAGTTACTGTGGTTGGCTGTCGTAATATGTGGCTGAATGCAGGAGAGAAAATCAAAGAACTACTGGTGCAACAAAGGGCACAGCATATTGGCAACATCGTTCTGACAGATACGAATCCCAATCTCGTTTCGCTGCTCACTATCATCCGCTGGGCTTTTTCGGGGAAGAAAGAAAAGGGTCGCTGGCTGCCCGAAGCCGGAGTTCAGGCCCGGGATCTGGCGGCAGTCTCCCGTTTTGGAAAGCCGGTAATTGAAGCGGCACAGATGCAGCATAAACAAGCGGGCTTACAGGAAAAATTGTTGGCCGATGGTGCTATCCTGCTCAACACCGGACTTGTATTATTGGAGCAACGTGGTATCAGGAACTTCCGCTTTTGGTCGAAGTTTATTCGCGAGAAAGGTGTAGCCGGCACTCCGGAAAGATCGGGTAGAGTGCGTATGTTCAAACGTCTGCTCATCACTGCCATTTTTATTCTTTCGCCACTCAGCTCGCTCACTGCTTTTATTCAGGAACGACTACAGCGAAAGCGCCTTCTGCGTGACGTCGCCTATTTCAAAGGACTGGCCTATGAACCTGGGCGGATTTGATGCCTTTATCCCTTGCCTGTAAGCTGTTCATCTTAATTGTACGATTCGCGTAGTGGCCTGAATAATTCGGTAGGTTGCTGCGCTTAATTGCTATGCTCTTATGTCCGTGCAAAGGATAAATATTGATTGCTTCATCGAGCTTGCAGAAACACATTTGGTATTGGATGTGCGTAGCCCGGGTGAGTATGCCCAGGCACATATTCCTGCTGCAAAAAATCTGCCTTTATTCAGCGATGAAGAACGTGCAGCTATTGGTACTGCATACAAACAAGTGAGCCGTGAAGCTGCCATTAAAATTGGTCTGGATGCTTTCGGTCCGAAGATGCGCAGCATGGTGGAGCAGGTTGAAGACTGGCGGGTCCAATCACCTTATTTTGCCAAAGGAGCAAAACCGCTGCTGCTGCATTGTTGGCGTGGTGGAATGCGTAGCGCTGCTGTAGCCTGGCTGTTGGATTTGTATGGCTTCCCGGTGTTGTTGTTGGAGGGCGGATATAAGGCATATCGTCAGTGGGTAATTGCCCATTGGGATGAGCGCTCTTCCTACCAGATTCTCGACGGATACACTGGCGCAGGCAAGACGGATGTGTTGCACGAATTACGAGACCTGGGTCAGCCTGTACTCGATTTGGAAAACCTCGCAGCTCATAAAGGATCGGCTTTTGGTGGATTGGATGGCAAGCCTCGACCTACACAGGAGATGTTTGAAAACCTGCTGGCACAAGAAATATTTCAGCTCCGGAAACAGTTTGGCGAACGCCCAATTTGGATTGAAAATGAAAGTCAGCGTATCGGTAATCTGAATATTCCCATCAACTTGTTTCGCTATTGGACAGAATCCGGTCTCCCGCCCTTATTCATTGATTGCCCCTTCGAAGAGCGTTTGCAGCGCATCGTTCGGGAATATGGCTGCTTTCCAGTCGAACAACTCAGCGAGGCCGTGCTGCGGATAAAGAAGCGCCTGGGCCCTTTGGAAACTAAGACTACACTGGCTCATTTTGCCGAAGGCAACATCAGCGGAGGCTTCCGCATCCTGCTTCGCTACTACGACAAACATTATGGCGAAACACGAGCCACGAAGCGCATTTCAGCCTCTGGCATTGGGGCAACGGAATTGGCAAAACTTATTATAAATCTTCAATCATGAGCGATGCAAATCCTGTTTTCAAACTGACGCACTTTGCGAAGGCCGCCGGTTGTAGCTGTAAAATTCCTCCAGCTCAGCTAAGGGAAATATTAGGGGAGGGAAGTGCAAATAACCAGTTCCCGGAATTATTGGTTGGCTATGCGGGCAGCGATGATGCAGCCGTGTATGCGCTTGATGAAACCACGGCGCTCATTGCCACCACTGATTTTTTTACGCCGGTAGTAGATGAAGCTTTTCACTTTGGAAAAATTGCTGCAGCCAATGCACTGAGTGATGTGTACGCAATGGGTGGACGGCCACTGATGGCATTAGCCGTTCTGGGCTGGCCTGTGGATGCCCTGCCCGCCGACCTGGCAAAAGAAGTGTTGGATGGCGGTCGGTCAGCATGTTCTGAAGCAGGCATCCCGCTTGCTGGTGGGCATAGCATTGTATCAGCAGAACCTTTTTTTGGTTTATGCGTGAATGGTGTCACCTCCAATAATGGATTGAAGAGAAATGATGCTGCGCAGGAAGGCGACTTCTTGTTTCTGACAAAGCCAATTGGAGCTGGCATACTCACAACGGCAAGGCAGCGGGGGCTGCTGGCAGATGAAGACTATCCACAATTGCTGGAACATTTATGCAAGCTCAACCATATTGGTACCCAGTTGGCCGGGTTGCCAGGCATTCATGCGATGACCGATGTTACCGGGTTCGGTTTGCTGGGCCATGCTACTGAAATGGCCTTGGGTAGCGGCTTGAGTATTGAGCTGGAATATGCTTCAATCCCCGTGTTGGAAGGTGCTCGAGAGCTGGCCGCAAAGCAGGTAGTGCCCGATGCTACTTATAGAAACTGGAATGCGTATAGCACAACTTCATCCTTGCCTTCAGGCCCGAATATGCTGGAAGCTTTCAACCTGCTTTCAGACCCTCAGACCAATGGCGGCCTGCTCATCGCGGCTGGCAGTGATGCGTTGGCTGCCCTGCAAACTTGCATGAAAGGCGCAGGACTGGATGCTTTCATGCACCCCATCGGGAAATTTTTACCTAAAGGAGAAAAGGCAGTAGTTGTCCGAAATTGATGGGCAATTCCTGCGGATTACCCATTTAGGAATTGGCAGTCGGTTCATCATGTTCAAGGGGAATCTCAGTAGCTGCATTCAGGCTCAGTTCCCATTCTTTGTAGGGACGAGACTCATCACCATTCAGTAATAGTTGTCCTGATGCAGCCAGGATTCGTATGCGCCAGGCTAAGAAGTCTTCACTGACAGGTGGTAAGCCGGATTTTGAAATAGCCTGTTGGATGAGGCGGTTTGCCTTTTGACTTTTCCCCGAAAGCAAAGAAAGAAGAGCGTTGTCATAGTAATTGGCGTCCTGAGATTTCAATTTTCTGTTGCTGCCTAAGGTGCGAATCAGACTGTTATCCTGCGTCAATTGTGCCCAGTTGTCTTGCTCCATTTCCAATTCTGCTGCACTGATACTGCGTGCCAGTCGTTGTGCTTTGATTAATTCTTTGGGCTGTAGCTGGCCTATTTTTTCAGGATAAAAAACCCGGTTCTGTTCGTCCAGAAAAGGCAGATTTGCCAGGTTCAGAACAAAGAGCCGGTTCAGGTGTTTCCCCAGTACCGATAAGGTCCATATATAAGCACAGGCATCAGTAGGGCTGGGTGGCAACCAAAACCAAACGAGGGGTGTGGCGCTTTGGTTCAGTGCGTTGCTGAGTTCAAGCAAACGGTTCAGGTCTTCATGAGCAGGAGTTTCTCTGGTAGGAGCTATTTGCAGCCACCATTCCTGGCGCAAACTGATGAAGGATTGCCCTTCGCCGCGTAGGATAGGGCCGGTTTGCAAATCATCCTGTAGTACTACAATTTCTCCGGACAAAGCAGGTTCCGCAGTAATGGCTTCACGTAGTGGAAAGGCTGCTTCTGCTCCGCAAACAAGGTGATAAATCATCGGGGCAAATGTAGGCCGGGCTTTGGCAGACATTCTGCTGTGAGCAAGCCGGGGCAACGGCTCCCTTTCTCCTGAAAAAACAATGGCTGCCTTTTGGGGGCAGCCATTGAATAATCTTCGAAAAAAACTATCGGGTCAGGCGAACCGGCACGACACCGGTATTGCCATTTTCATCTTGCAACATCAGGAAATAGATGCCGGAAGCGAATTGAGACAGGTCAAGTTGACGGGCACTTGCTGAAGTAGCATATTCAGTATGCAATGCTTTACCTGTTGCATCATAGATGACAATTTTGGCTGTGCTGGGCACATCCCAGGTAATGCGAATCAAGCCGGTAGTCGGATTCGGGAACACACGTACCTGCTTCATATCGTAGCCACCTATCTCAAGTGGGGAGACGGTAAGCACATTGCTCTTTGCACCTTGCTGGCAAGTGGTAGACAACAGCACTGCATAATATTCACCCTGTGCCGGCGGTGTATAAGAAGGTCCGGTAGCACCTGGAATCAGACCGGCAGGTCCCCACCATTGCACATTGGCACTGTCGCATACCAACTGGTGACCGATGAAGTGAATTGTCGGAGAATTAGGAGCTGGCGTCCGAATCATTAAAGTAGAGTCAGAAAAAACTGTGTCTTTGGTAAAGCAGGAAGTACCTGAGCCCGACACGATGACCCGAACCCAGATTACGGATTGGTCACTTGGCCCAGTGGGTAGTGATAAGGTTGCTGTGTTGCCCCCCACTGAAGGTGATTGAGGAAATACAACACCGAGGCTATTCATCAGATACCATTGATAAGATGGATTGGGTCCTACGTTAGAGGTGTTGGCTGTGTACACCAATGAATCGCCCAGGCAGTCCGGATTAGAACCGATGAGAATTGCTTTGGTCAGCGTAGGGGTAAGTGTGGGCACTATCGTCATGTGGATAGCGGGAGATTGTGCAGTTGAAGTGGCTGCACAAGGTGAATTGCTCGATAAAACCACATACACCGAGTCATTATTCTTCAGAATACTTGAAGTGAAGGTATTGCCCGTGACGCCTGTCACTAAGCTGCCATTCAGGTACCACAAATAAGAGGGAGCAGTGCCGCCGCCAATAGGTGTGGCTGTGAATGTGATGGGTTTCCCGGAACATCCTGGATTATTTCCGCTGGTAATGGCTATGGACACAGAAACAGATACAGCTCCACAGGAATAATGGAATGTGCCTGAGTTTACCGTAGTGGGCGAAGCGCAACCGGAATTGGAAGTTAATTTCACATAGAAACTGTCGCTGCAGCCAGGTGTGAGCGCCAAAGAGTCGCCGGCAGTACCGGTTTGAAGCACATTATTGCGATACCACTGATAGCTGGGTGCGGTACCTCCGTTGGTCGGAGTGGCTTTCAGGGTAATAGGCTGACTGCTGCACCCGGGGTTGGTGCCTACGGTTTGAGAGATGCTTACAGTAGGTGATACCGTGGCCGCACGGCTGATAATGATTTTGTTTGAAGTCAGGCTGTCGGGCAATCCACAAGGATCACTGAAATTGAGCTTTGCCCATACTGTATCGCCATTAGCAAAGGTTGAAGAAGTGTAAGTAGAAGTGCTGGATTTAAGGGTGCCATTCACATAAATCTTTATACTGGGGCTAGAAGGTCCACCGGTATAGCTAGCCGTAAAGCCCAGTAGGCTGCCATTGCAGGAAGGATTGGTACCGGTTGTTTGCGTCAGTGAGAAAGTAGCTGTTGAAGGTTGCTTCACATACACGCTATAATCTTCCGCCTGGCCATACACGAGTGCTGCACAGGGGCCTGGAGCCGAAACGCCGGCAGTATTGATATCCGTAATAACCCGCATGCGTAAGGGCGTGCATGTGGTGATACCGGTTGCAGGCACTGTGAAGGTGTCCGAGTGAACTTCATAATGTGTCCCTACGGTTCCATTATCACTATACACGAGTTCGTTTGTGGTATTGAAGCTGCCATCGTTGTTGTAGTCAATATAGACGCGTACATATTCACGGTTATAGCCAGTTTTCACAGAAACCCTGTAGCTCTGTCCGGCAATCAGGTTGGCCCTTTGCGTCCTGGCACGGTCAATGTAATAGCGATTCCCGTCCGAGTTATAACCCCCATCAGAGCTGGCAGTCATGTTGAAATTTCCAGCCAGATCGGTGACGGTTGTCACGCTGACACCTGCATCGTAAACACCAGACGGTGGTGTGGGCATGGTGGGTAGGCAACTGGCAGAAACAGGGTTGGAAACTGTGGATGGAGTAGTGCCCATTGAAGAAATCAGAGAAGCACGGTCGCTCAGTAAGGAGTTCAGGAATCGGGTCTTTTGCCCGGGCGTAAACCGATCCTTACAGTTCGAATAATCCATGAAGTTGTGTTGCGTGTTGTTGAGCCATGGATTACCGGTGCAGGAGTTTGTGCTGGGGCAGTTAAAAGGCGAGCGTTTCATTGGTTCTGTATCGCAGACCATGTCACCGTCCGTATTACAGTTGGAATTGGAAGGGCAGGTAGTAGCGGCGCCCGTATTCCCGGGGTCGTCACCTTCAAAAACGTGATACAAGGAAAAGGCATGGCCTAATTCGTGTACAATAGTTGGGGCAGGAGCAGACGAAACAGTTGCCAGCATCAGAGTGCCATCAATCGTACGGTCAGCACCTGGGAAGTAGGCATAACCGGCTACAAACGTGCCGAAAGTGCCATCATTGCTATCAATACGGTTTACAATCCAGATATTGTAATAGTCGTGTGAATTCCAGTTTGAAAGCGCCTTTATCGTGTCTTCATGCACCCCATTATTCACAGAGCCTGGAAGGCAAACCCCATTTGAGCCGTAACGCGTACCTACACCGGCTGAAGGATACTTGGCATTCAATGCATTCACTGCCTGGATATGCTCAATGCCTGTGGTTGCATTACCCGAAGTATCGCGCTTGGCCAGCACAAATCGAATTGGGAAATAAGTGCCACCGGAGCCGGCAGCAGGATAAGAGCCATAAGTAGCTGCATATGCCTGATTCAAATAACTAACCAGGCCATTCAATTGGACATCGCTTGGATTATAAATGCTGCCTAATGACCCTCCGGTATGCAGTACGTGAATCACAACCGGAATTTCATATACCGGGCCATTGGCTGAATTCACAATCAGTGCCTGAGGTGAATTTGCCAGATTAGCAAGCTGCGTATTCATGGCATTGATACGAGCCGCATAAGCTGCATCAGTTGCCATCCTGTAACGGTGCACCGCGTCAAAGCCGCAATGCTGGGCTTCCGCAGCCAGCGTACAAGTAAATAATGCCACCAGAAGGAGGGATAATTTTCGGATCATAACCGGTTGTAGGAGTTTCTGAAAATGGGTATCAAGGTCGTAAAAATAAGGCAGCACACAACACTGTGGTGCGGGCAAAAAAAAATGAAGAACTCAGGCCAAAACTGCCCGGATAAAGCGCTCATAGCTCAAAGTCCTAATCCTTTATCTTTGCCCGCTCTAAAAAAGCGAAGCTTCCCCATACACACTCAACGACCGCTATGCAGTTAAAAGGCCTGGTAAAGTTCTTTACCGTTGCGTTAATCCTCATTTCCCTCTATCAGTTATCGTTCACTTTTCTCGTCCGTAATGTAGATAAAACAGTACGGGCCAGGGCTGAAAAGCAGGTGCTCAACCTCAATCCCTCAATAAAGGGGGACTCGCTGAACACGCTTGTGGATCAGCGCTACGATGAAATGACGGACAGCCTTCAGGGCGAAAAAGTCATCAGTTTTCTTTTTAAAAAATTCACCTATCAGGAGGCTAAATCCCAAGAGCTTAACCTCGGTTTGGACCTCCAGGGCGGTATGAACGTAACCCTTGATGTCAGCCTCGATGACTTGGTTCGCTCACTTTCCAACAGCCCCAACGACCCTGCCCTGAATGCTGCTATCACACAGGCCAGCCGAGATAAGGCCAACAGCCAGGAAGATTTTATCACACTTTTTGGCAATGCCTATAAAGGCGCTAACCTGGCATCTTTATTTACCAAGCCCGGTGAAAAAGAAATTACCCTTCAGTCTTCCAAAGAAGATGTGCTGCGTCGCCTGCGTGCCGAAGCTCAGGAAGCCATTAACAGCACGTACAATGTGCTGCAAAAACGTATTGACAAGTTCGGCGTTAGCCAGCCCAATGTGACCCTCGACAAAAACAGGGGCGTCATCAATGTGGAACTGGCTGGTGTCCGCAATCCTGATCGGGTGCGCGAATACCTTCAAAGCACCGCCAAGCTTCAGTTCTTCGAAATGTATGCTGAGGATGCCTCCATTGTTGATGCCATTCAAAAGGCAGATCAGTCGCTCGCACATGTGCTGGCTGCAGGCAATGAGCACACCCATGCCGATACTGCCCACGCAGCAACAGACTCGACCAAACTGGCCACAACTACTACCGCAGCCGCTGATAGCAATACGGCCAGCCTGAGCCAGCTCACCGCAGCAGCAGCCAACAACACCAGCGATACAGGGCTGAGTGCAGATGCAGCGAAGCATCCTTTGACTTCCTTATTTACCGGCCCGACCAAGGAAACTTATAGCCGTGCAGCAGTCGGTTATCTGCCCAAAAAGAATGTCGAGAAATTCCTTGAGTATGCGAAGATGGATGTGGTGAAAAATGCACTCCCCATTGACGCAAAATTTGCCCTCGGTGCCGATGATCCCGAAACCCGCTTCGATGCCAAACAACCCATACCGGTTTATGTCCTGAAAACGGTTCCCGGCTCTGGCGAAGCCAAGCTGGAAGGTGACCATATCGTCAATGCCCGCATGGACTATGACCCCACATCGGGTGAACCGGAAGTATTGATGGATATGGACCCCACTGGTGCTGCCATCTGGGCCAAAATGACTCGGGAAAATGCTGGTAAATACCTCGCAGTCGTGCTCGACGACCGTGTGTACAGCGCTCCTTATAACCGCGAAGAAATTGCCGGCGGACGCACCTCTATCTCGGGTCACTTCACGGCACAATCGGCTACCGACTTAGCCAATATCCTGAAAATCGGTAAGCTCCCGGCTCCGGCTCATATCGTTCAGGAGCAGGTGGTCGGCCCTACTCTGGGTGCTGAAAATATCAACGCAGGTATGATGTCATTGGGCATCTCCTTCGTGGTCATTTTCATCCTGATGCTTGTCTATTACAACTCGGGCGGTATCGTGGCCAACATTGCCCTGATTCTGAATATCCTCTTCACAATTGGTATCCTCTCGGCGCTACACGCTACCCTCACCATGCCGGGCATTGCAGGTCTGGTACTGACAATCGGTATGGCTGTGGATACGAACGTGATCATCTTTGAACGGATTAAAGAGGAGTTGGCTATCGGGAAGAATTACCATCAGGCAGTGCACGATGGTTACATCCGATCCTATGCTCCGGTACTTGATGGTCACATCACTCAGTTGCTAACCGCGGTCATCCTGTTCATCTTCGGCCTCGGTCCGGTGAAGGGTTTTGCCACCACCCAGATTATCGGTCTGCTGCTCTCATTGTATTGCGGTATTCTGGTCAGCCGCCTCGTCACCGATATGTGGACGAAGCGCGAGCGCCACTTCAAATATTTTACCAACCTCTCCAAGACGATTTTCCGCAAGGCCCATTTCAAGTTTATTGAAGCAAGGAAATATGCCTACGTCATCTCCATCTTCGTCCTGGGCATGGGCATCGCTTCCTTCTTCCACGGTTTCGATTATGGCGTGGACTTCGCCGGTGGCCGCTCCTACGACATCCGCTTTGATAAGCACCACAACGTCTCCGAAATCCGCGAAAAACTCAAGCCTTATTTCGGTGAGTATCCGATTGTGAAGACCATCGGTAGCAACAATACCTACAACATCACCACCTCTTACCTCATCAAAGACCCCAGCAAGACCGCCACGGAACAAGTGCGCGCCAAGCTGTTTGAAGGATTGCAAAAAGGTGGCTTCATTAAGGCCGATATGACTCCGGATGCGTTCTACGAATACATCCGCACGCAAGGGCAGGAGCGCACCGTGCTGCCTATCATATCGGAAGACCTGAAGCGAGGTGCTGTGAAGGCTACCGTCATCGCCTTACTCTGTATCTTCTTCTACATCCTCGTGCGTTTCCGCAAATGGCAATACTCTCTGGGTACCATTTTCTCCCTGCTACACGATGCCTGCGTCACGCTTGCTGTCTTCTCCTTCTTCCGCGGCCATGTGCCTTTCGCTTTGGAGATTGACCAACACTTCATCGCCGCCTTGCTCACCGTACTCGGCTTCTCGATGAACGATACCGTGATCGTGTTCGACCGCGTGCGCGAATACTTCCGAAAGAGCCCGGGTGAAGGCAAAAACAGCGTCATTGACCGCGCCATCAACGACACCCTGAGTCGTACCATCATGACCTCCCTGACGGTGTTCCTCACCATCCTTATCCTGTTCATCTTTGGCGGCGAGGCCACGCGTGGCTTCTCCTTCGCCATGTTGATTGGTGTGGTCACAGGCACCTACTCTTCCATCTTCGTAGCTGCGCCCATCCTGGTGGATATGGACAAGCGTGATTCACTGAAGAATGAAGTGGACAAAGAAGCCCGCATTCAGGAGCTGAAAAAGCTTGCTTAAGTACGGCTTGATACATACTCAGACAGCCGCTCTCCTGAAGAGTGGCTGTTTTTTTTAGCCGGCTGTATCTCGCTACCCTTCATCCGTTGCGTCGCACACTTCAGCAAGATTTCTTTGTTCAGCTTTGCCGGAAGATGCAAGCTGGCAGCGATGCAGGGCCTTTGCGGATGTTCCGCGGAAGCCTGATAGCAGCACTGGCCCCTCAGTGTGCGACGCAACGAAGCTGAATCAGGGCACACCTGCCGACTAAAAAAAAAATTGAATTGCATTCATATTTCTTGGACGAAGCCGCAGCCTCAGATAATTTGCCCGCTCAATGAATGCACACGACGCTCACGCCCTTCGTTTTCGCCTTGGCCCTGTTGATGCCTTAAGTATTTCCTGGAATGCATGTTTCTCAAACCTGGGCCCCTTTGTGGGCTTTGTGGTGCTGTTTTACATCGCCAGCTTCATGCTGAGTCTGGTACCCTTCGTGGGCTGGGTATCCAACCTCTTTGGCTTTGTGCTTTGCAGTGCCATGTTCAGCGGATTTCAGTCGGTGGCACAGCAGGGAAAAACCAGCTTTGATCAACTCATGTCTTGGACTCCGCGCTTCGGCAAGCTGCTGGGGGGATATGTATTGCTCTTCCTGATTGCAGTTGCCATGTTTGTGCCGGTCTTTCTGTTTTTGTTCTTAAACCTGGGCCTTCAGTTTTTTACGGAAATTTCTAAGGGCTCGACAACTTATATAGCCAGTCTGACCAACCTTTCCGGCTTCTTTCTGCTCGGTCTGTTCCTGTTGACGATAGCGGCCTTTATGGTGCTGAGTGTGCTCAGTTTTGCCTACGTTTTCGTTCTTCAGTATAAGGATCTGGGTATCGGCGAATCCCTGAAACTGAGTATAGCCGTAGGTCGCGAAAACCTGGGACATATTATCGTCTTCGTCTTGCTGGTTATCGGTCTGGTGATCCTGGGTTTTCTGGCTTGCTTTGTGGGACTGCTGGTCGTGGTGCCCCTCATCTATGGCATGCAATACCATATGCTACGCAGCATCTTCCCCGATGAGCAGAAAGAGCATTGGGATTTTATGGACGGGAAAACCGAGTGATCCGCTACCGGAAGCGCTTAAAGAAAAACAGTAGGAAGCGGCACCAAGGC
>CAYRJR010000007.1:27908-32157 GCA_964424655.1 uncultured Chitinophagaceae bacterium | reverse complement strand
GCATGCCCCGGGTTACTATGGGTGCAGGCAATAAAACGGCCACATAGGGTGTAGCCGCCCCGACAGGGATAACCGAAGGCAGGCGTAATGACCCCGTCATTGAGTGCGATGAGTGCGGTCATAGGTTTCTGTGTAGAACCCGGATTGTAGAAGGCCTTCATAGCCCGGTTGAACAGAGGCTTGGTATGCAGTTTATACAGTGCGGCAAAATTGGCTGAGCGGTCTGCCCCACGAAGCAGATTGGGATCATAGCTGGGTGAGGATACCATTGCCAGGATACCACCGGTCTCCGGGTCAATAGCAACTGCTGATCCCAACTTATTTTGCATGAGTTCTTCGCCGTACTTCTGAAGGGCCATATCCACATAGAGCTGAAGGGAACGGCCCGCCACTGCAGGCGTATCCAATGCTCCTTTCATGTAAGAATCGCGGGGACGGTTGAATTTGTCTTTCTCCCGATAATACACGCCCCGTCTGCCTCGCAACACTTCCTCATAAGAAAGCTCCAGACCATCCAGCCCAACATAATCCCCAGGCTGATAGCTCAGGAAACGGAACTGCTTCAGCATTCTGGGTGAAATCTCACCGATGTATCCGAGGAATGCACCACCATGCGGCTCTGGATAGCTTCGAATGTTTCGTTCAACCATGTCGAAACCAGGAAAGGAATACCGATTCTCACCAAAGCGGGCAGTTTGAGCCTGGCTGAGCTGAGGAAGGAACGTGCCAGGCCTCATCGGGCCATTGCTCCATTTCGCTTTTTCATAGAGCTGATGATATGTTTTCCCATCAATTCCCAGGATATCGCATAGCGAAGAAGAGTCAAAATCCCGGGGGACATTGCTGGCTGTCATTTGCAAGTCGTACACCACTTCGTTGTAGCAGACTACGCGTCCTTTACGGTCGTAAATCACACCACGTGGCGGATAGACGACCTGACGGTAAATCGCTATATCCGCAGCCATGATTTTGTACTTCGGCTCAAAAAGCTGGAGAAACAACAAGCGAATGAGCAGCACTAAGCCCATTGCAATGAATATGGCACGCAATACAATCCGGCGGGATTTCGCCGCAGTGAAGCTCATTGAAAACAGTACTGAAGAAGGGTCTGCAAACCTACAGGGAAAACAAGGGCTGCTTCAAAAAAATCATCCCCAACAATTCATTATTCCAGCATGAAATCATGAGGCTCAGAATTAAGGGAGACGGCATTGAAAACCGAATGGAAAGCAAAGACCTACTTGTTGGCCAGAGTGAGATATTGCTCTAATGCAGACACCATTGAAGGAGCATTTGGAGCAGGCGCTTTTACATCCAGCCTCAGGCCTGATTCTTCTACGGCCTTTGACGTAGTAGGCCCGAAAGCGCCTACAATCATTCCGTTTTGCTTGAACTTAGGATTATGAACAAACAGCGTCTGCACACTAAAGGGAGAGAAGAACAGGATCATGTCGAAATCATGTTTCTTCATCACCGGTGAAATATCATTGCTCAGGGTATGAAAAAGAGTAACCTCCGCATAGGGAATACTCTGTTTCGTCAGGTAAGCATGGATTTCATTCTTGCCACCTTCTGAAGAGGGCAGTACATATTTCTCCGTCTTGTGCTTTCCAATCACGTCGAGCAAGCCCTGCGTGGAGCCATCAGCGGAAAAGAAGACTTTACGCTTACGGTATAAAATGAATTTCTGCAGGTAAAGCGCAACAGCTTCGGTGGAGCAGCAGTACTTCATTTCCTGGCTCACCTTCACTTTCATTTCCTCCATAATCCGAAAGAAATGATCTACTGCACTACGGCTGGTAAAAATGATGGCGCTGTATTCAGCAATATCTACGCGTTGGCGGCGAAAATCTCTGCCACTCACACCTTCAATACGGATAAAGGGATGGAACTCCAGCTCCAGACCATAGCGGCGAGCTAAGTCGAAATAAGGGCTTTTGTCGCTTTCCGGTTTGGGTTGAGTGACGAGTATGGTTCGCACTCTCTTCAGCACGACCTCGGATTCCGGCTTAGTTTTCGGAGCAGTTTTAGCAACTGACTTAACCCCATTTTTAGGTACCCGATCAGCAGACTTTGATATCGTAGCTTTCTTGGGCGCGGGTTTGGGTTTGGCAATAGTCTTTGCTTTCGATGGAGTCACCTTTGAAGGAGCAGGCGCCGCCTTAGCCTTCGGTGTCGCACGTTTTCCTTCTTTCGCTTTTACAGCCTTAGCCATGTGTGTGGTCGGGTGATAAGGTTCAGAGTGTCGTGCTGTCCGGGTTTTGCCTGTTAGCGCAACAAGAGCAGCAACCACTTAACCAATACCGCCATAGGCAGTATTTCGGAGGCGCAAAGGTAAGTGAAAAAGTGAAACATGGAGCCTTTAAACAATTGCTGAAACGCAGGCCAGGAGCGTATATATCGGGTGCCCATCAACCCGACTACCAAAACGCCCGATACGATACCCAGTGGTTCCTGCCATTCAGGGCTGCTAAAAGCGATAAGCACCACAAACGGCAGTAAGACGATACCTATTATTTTATTTACCAGAAACACATTGAAGATGTATTGGCCGGCAGTTAGCTTCATCCGGAATGCCCAGCCACTGAATTTCAGGATGAGATATTTCCCCAGATAAATCACCATCATCGCAGCAATCATCAGGGGCAGCAATACCGAATTGGGAGTAAGCTTCAGACTATTTCCACTTTCAGCAAATAAGTAGAAAATATAGGCACCTGCGACAGAGGAAAAGAACACATTCATCCAGAAATTGGGCCACCAGGAAGCATGAAGCATTTCCTGCCATTTCTGCCCCGCACCCGTAATTCTGAAAGCACCGATGAGCAAGGAAAAATAACGCGGCTCAGAATAGCGAATCAGCCCCAACATCAGACATAAAGCGCACAACAGATAGAAGCTGGGAGCCGCATTTCTGAAGGGCCGCACAGGCTCTAATTTGAAATATAAAACACTCCTGCCCGGGCTAAGTTTGAATAGACTGTCGGTACTGATTCGGGTTGATATTTCAATCTCTGTAGAATCCAGATGAGTCAAAGACAGCCCCCACTGCTGAGGGTAAACTTTAGCTTGCATCTGACTGGGGAAAGCCACAAACAAGAACATGGAGACAAGTAGGAAAATCCTTCGCAGGAGAAGCCGATTTGCTCCATGAAACAATTGAGAAACTTCGGCTCGCAACATGAGTAGCAAAAATAACCTCAGTCTATCCGACCTTCTGCTCCTGCTTTTTCACAGCGCTACTTTTGCAGGAAATGCTGCCGAATCATAGTCACCAACGTCTGCGTACCCGTGAAGTGCGCATCGGGAACTTACTGCTGGGTGCTGCCCACCCTATCCGAATCCAAACCATGACCACAACCGACACGATGGACACAGTCGCCACTGTAGCACAGACTATCCGTTGTATCGAAGCTGGTGCAGAACTGGTGCGCATTACCGCTCCCAGCAAGAAAGAAGCAGAAAACCTGGCAGAAATTAAAAAGGCAGTCCGGGCTGCGGGCTATGATACCCCGCTCATCGCAGACATTCATTTCACGCCAAACGCTGCCGAAATTGCTGCAAGAATTGTGGAAAAGGTGCGCGTGAATCCGGGCAATTATGTGGACAAGAAAAAGTTTGATTTCATCCAATACGATGATGCCGCATATCATTCCGAAATAGACCGGATCCGCGACCGGTTCACGCCCCTGGTAAAGATTTGCAAGGAATATGGTACAGCCATGCGTATTGGCACTAATCATGGCTCCCTGTCTGACCGCATCATGAGCCGATATGGCGACACACCCCTGGGTATGGTGGAAAGTGCCATGGAGTTTCTGCGCATTGCCCGCTCAGAAAATTTCCATCAGATTGTCCTTTCTATGAAAAGCTCCAATCCGCAGGTTATGGTTCAGGCCTACCGGATGCTGGTTCATCAGATGCACACTGAATTTGAAGAATGCTACCCATTGCACCTTGGGGTCACGGAGGCCGGCGATGGCGAAGATGGCCGTATTAAAAGCGCAATTGGTATCGGCACATTATTGGAGGAAGGTATCGGTGACACCATCCGTGTTTCACTCACCGAAGACCCGGAATTTGAATTGCCTGTTTGCAAAGACATCGTAGCTCGTTATTCTGAACAACCCTGCAGCCTGGAAGAAATGCCCAATGAAGTACGGGACGCTTCACTACATGGCTATAAGCGTAGAATCTGTCGCCTCACAGGAAATATTGGTGGCACCCGCCCACCGATAGTCCTGGCTGA
>CAYRJR010000007.1:0-27898 GCA_964424655.1 uncultured Chitinophagaceae bacterium | reverse complement strand
TTCTCTGCAATCGGTGGGCTACAACTACGACACTTCAACAGACAAGTGGACTATCGGAGATGCTGCTGCTGACTATCTCTACACAGGCAATCAGGCACTCCCCTTTTCTCTACCCGGCACGATTCACGTTATGATGGAGGGTAATGCCTGGCTGCAGGCACCCCATGCAGCGCAACACTATCCGCTCTTTGAAGCCAGCCAATTTTTGAATGCTTCAAAGAGGCACCCGGAAATCAATTTCGTCGCCCTGGATGTAACAGATGAACACGCATTCGAATCTGCACTTCAGTTAGCTAAAGATGCCACGGTAGTTCTTTGTCTTTCCTCCAGCGTTGCCCCTGCTATGTTGCAGCTTCGCCATTTCTGCCGCAGACTTGCCCAGACATCCAGCCATGCACCCATCATTATCTGCAACCAGAGTTATAGCCACAGTGTAGATCGCCAGCTTATAGATTTTTCAACAGAGACCGGCGCATTATTGCTGGATGGATTCGGGGATGGACTCTGGCTTAAAAACGACCCGGCACGGTTACTCAATGAGCGGGCCACAGGACGCACCTACCTGCCGGTCACAAGCAACCATCAGTTTCTGAACAACACTGCATTTTCTATCCTTCAGGCAACTCGTACCCGCATTTCCAAAACGGAATACATCTCCTGTCCATCTTGTGGGCGCACCCTTTTTGACCTCCAGGAAACAACTTCCAGAATCCGAGCAGCCACAGCTCATTTGAAAGGAGTGAAGATTGCCATCATGGGTTGCATCGTCAATGGCCCGGGCGAAATGGCCGATGCCGACTTCGGCTATGTAGGCAGTGGCCCGGGAAAGATTACACTTTACCGGGGCAAGGAAGTGGTGCAAAAGAATGTAGCCAGCGAGGTAGCTGTAGATGCCTTGATAGCCTTACTCAAGGATTCCGGAGCATGGGTTGAGCCGCCTGTAAAAACAACAGTCAGCGCCTAATATTCATAGAGGCTGGGAAACACAAATGGCTTAGCCGCTTCTTCTGCCATGCTCTCCGGCGTACGGATAATCTTGCGGGTGCGTGAGCGCAGAAATCCACAGATCTGGGCATCATTGATGAAAGAGTGCCCCAAATCCACATAGTGCTTGGCCAGCAGATCGTAACGTTTGCGCATCAGCCAAAAGAAAACATGCAGAAAATGGATGCCTTCAAACACAATCGCATCGTTGTTTAAATATTGCTCAAAGTTTTTCTTAAAATGCACCGGGTGTTCCGTCCAGTGCATGGTTTGCTTTTCGTGATGGGAGATATGATACCCGTCATTCCAGCATTTGTGGTTGTATTTCGTGTTGATGCAGGTGATGCTGTTGCGGTAATCATTCTCCGGCTGACGAGGGCATATAAAAGCGTGCTGTGCCCAGTTGCCCATCATAGCAATGAGGCGATAAATACAAAACGGTATAATGAACACACAAAGCGTGGCTGGCCAATTCACAAAACAAAGCGCCGTACAAAAAGCAATAAACAAGATTTCGCCCCGCACGGCACGAACCATCAGGCGTTTTCTTTTCTTGCGGATGAAATAATTGGCTAAGTGATAAATGCCCGTGAAAAAGAATTTCAGGAAATAGCTCATGAAACCACGAACAGAATCGCGTGTATAAGGCATGGTGCTGCTTTCATCTTCTTCCAGATTATTCTCTGCGTGATGCATACCCACGTGATGCGCGTAATAAGTCTCGGGTGAATGGCCAAAAAACGGCGCCACCACCCAGGGCAGATACTGATTCATCCACTCATATTCTTTCTTGAAAAACTTGCGGTGGCTGGTGCAATGCAACATCAGGCCAAAGGGGCCTTTGTAAGTGAAATTGTTCAGATACTGATAGGCCACGGCAATGCCCCACCACCACCATCCCTGAATGAATGGCATAAATAATAAGATGCCCAAAGGCAGCATCGTCAGGCTAATCCGAACGGTCAGGTACGCGAAAGGAAGATCCCGTTCATCCCGAATAAAACGCAGGTAAAAGCAATCCAGACGAGAGAAACTAGCCGGTTTCACATATACAGGGTCTGTTATCGCATTGAAGTATCTCATCCAGGCAATGTTACTGCAAAAAAGCAGGGAAACACATTCAGTAATAGTTACCTAATAGCAAAGAATGCTTCCGGCAACTGACCCAAATCATGCCAACAGCAAATAAGTGCCTGCCCAGGGTTTATTTTTTCAGGTTTAGGTTTGCGGCCCAATTCAATTACCAGATATGAATCAATCCTTATTCGAAATGATGCAGGGCATGGGTCACGAGCAAGTCGTGTTTTGCCACGACCCTCATTCCGGCCTCAACGCCATCATCGCCATTCACAATACGACCCTCGGCCCTGCCTTAGGCGGCACCCGCCTCTGGCCTTATCAAAGTAGCGAAGAAGCCATTGTTGATGCCCTCCGCCTCTCTCGCGGTATGACATTCAAAGCTGCCATCTCTGGTCTGAACCTGGGTGGTGGCAAGGCCGTGATTATGGCCGACCCCAGCCAAAAAAGTGAAGCACTCTGGCGTCGCTACGGCAAGTTTGTAGATAGCCTAAACGGGAAATATATCACGGCTGAGGATGTGAACACTGCAGCCCGCGACATGGAATATATCGCCTTACAGACCGAACACGTCACCGGCGTTCCGGAATATATGGGTGGTTCCGGCGACCCCTCCCCTTTCACTGCCTATGGCGTGTTCACGGGCATGAAGGCTGCTGCTAAAAAGGCCTGGGGCAATGACAACCTAAGCGGCAAGAAAATACTGGTGCAGGGCGTGGGCCATGTGGGCCAATACCTCGTCGGCCACCTCGTGAAGGAAGGCGCCAAAGTGTACATCACGGATATCAACGAGGCTAAAATCAAACAAACTATTCAGGCTAATCCGGGTGTCGAATTTGTGGCTGGCGACAAGATTTTCGATCTGGACATGGACATATACGCCCCTTGTGCCCTCGGCGCTACCCTGAACACGGAAAGCATTGGGAAACTAAAGGCCAGGGTCGTGGCCGGCGCTGCCAACAATCAGCTTGCCGATGAAGATGTGCATGGCCCGATGCTGATTGAAAAGGGCATTCTTTACGCTCCAGACTTCCTCATTAATGCCGGCGGGCTGATCAATGTGGCTGCAGAATTAGAGACCTATAATGCCGACCGCGTGAAGGGCAATGTGGAGAAAATTTACAACCGCACATTGGAGATTTTTGAGCTGAGCGACCGCGAGCATATCCACACGCAGGCCGCCGCCATGCGCATCGCCGAAAAGCGTATCGCCGACATCGCATCAGTGAACGCTAGGCTATAACCATCGCAAGCCAGGAAACTAATAGCAGCCAGCAATGGCTGCCTTTTTTTTGTCAGCATCACAGCCCTGATGTGACATCCGTTGCGTCGCACACTGAGGGGCCAGTGCTGCTATCCGGCTTTTTACTTAGCTACCCGTATCGTAGTTAGTAACATGCTCCCCTGCATATTCCGGGCAAAGCCGGGCAGCGAAATATTGCTGCAGCGTGCGACGCAACGGATGCCGGACAGCGAAATACAGCCGATAAAATAATAAACATACAAATGCCTGCATGTGCTGCGAAAGGCCATCCCCTATTGATTTTTGGTAGGCCATTACGGCTCCTATAACCGGTACAGAAAACCGCTGCCTGATACCATCGGTATATTTGCGCCCCAAATTCAAGTCATGCTTCAGCTATCCAACCAAACTGCCTTTTACAAGGGCAAAGTCCGGGATGTTTATACCATCAGGGACAAGTATCTCGCTATGGTCGTTTCAGACCGTATTTCCGCATTCGATGTGGTGCTTCCCCGCCCGATTCCTTTCAAAGGAGCCGTCTTGAATCAGATTGCAGCCATCATGCTGCAGGCAACTGAAGATATCGTCCCCAACTGGGTGGTGAATGTGCCACTACCCAATGCGACTGTGGGCAACAAGTGCGAAACGTATCCCGTGGAAATGATTGTGCGCGGCTATATCGCTGGCAGCGCCTGGCGTGCATACAAGGCCGGAAAGCGCGATATGTGCGGGGTGCCTTTGCCCGATGGCCTGCATGAAAACGATAAGCTTCCGACTCCGATTCTGACACCCACCACCAAGGCCCAGGAAGGGCATGATGAAGACATCACCCGTGAAGCAATCATCAGCAGCGGCCTGATTCCACAGGCAGAATATGAGCAATTAGAAAAATATGCGCTCGCACTTTTTGCGCGTGGCCAGGAGATGGCGGCTGCCCGTGGCCTCATTCTGGTGGACACGAAATATGAGTTTGGCAAGCTCAACGGAATCATCACACTGATTGACGAAATCCACACGCCAGACTCTTCACGCTATTTCTACAAAGAAGGCTATGAAGCGCGCCAGGCTGCTGGCCAGCCTCAAAAACAACTTTCCAAGGAGTTTGTCCGCGAGTGGCTGATGGAACATGGCTTTCAGGGAAAAGAAGGACAAGCAGTGCCCGAAATGACAGACACAGTCGTCCGCAGCATCTCGGAACGCTACATGGAGCTGTATGAGAAAGTAATCGGCAAGCCTTTCAACCAGGAAGCCGATAAGATGGACGAAGCACACATGAAACAAGTGCTCGACTCGGAACTGGCCCAACTGAATTAAGCCCTGCTCCACGAACGAAAATCAGCAATGCCGATGGCTCCGGACGGTAATATGAGGCAGACGCCCCAAATACCAACAGCCCGAAACTTCAGAATCATTTTTTTAAAAAAATTAGTTTCCCAATATGTCAGGCGACACGCAACACCGCAGCATCCATGCACCCCGAGGCACAGAAATGACTTGCAAGAACTGGCCTACCGAGGCGGCCTACCGCATGATTCAAAACAACCTCGACCCCGAGGTGGCCGAGCGCCCGGAAGACCTTGTGGTGTATGGTGGCATTGGCAAAGCAGCCCGCAACTGGGAAAGCTTCGACAAGATTCTGGAATGCCTCAAAGAACTGGACGAAGACCAGACCCTGATGGTGCAAAGCGGCAAACCGGTAGGCATCCTTCGCTCCCACAAAAACGCACCGCGTGTACTCATTGCCAACTCCAACCTGGTAGGCAAATGGGCTAACTGGGAAACATTCCGCGAACTGGAAGCAAAAGGACTAATCATGTATGGCCAGATGACTGCCGGTAGCTGGATTTACATCGGCTCGCAGGGCATCGTTCAGGGCACTTATGAGACCTACCTCTCGCTGGCTGCACAACACTTCAACGGCTCATTGAAAGGCACGCTCAATGTGACTGCAGGCCTCGGAGGCATGGGCGGCGCACAGCCCTTAGCCATCACCATGAACGAAGGCGTATGCCTGGCTGCTGAAATGGAAGCCTGGCGGATTCAGAAAAGAATCGAGACACGCTACCTCGACAAATGGACCGCCAATCTTGACGAAGCCATAGACTGGGCTTTGGAAGCCCGCAAGGATCATCAAGCCATTTCCATTGGCTATTGCGGCAACGCCATTGACCTGCTTCAACGCCTGATAGACCGCAACATCACACCGGATACACTCACCGACCAGACCAGCGCCCACGATGAACTGATTGGCTATTTCCCGGAAGGGATAAGCGTGGAAGAAGCGAATGCATTACGCAGCGCCAATCCGGATGAATATTGCAGCCGCTCGCTGGACAGTATGGCCCACCATGTACGCCTGATGCTGGAGCTACAACAACGAGGCGCTATCACCTTCGACTATGGCAACAACCTCCGTGGCCAGGCTAAAGACAAACGCGGCGTTGAAAACGCATTCGACTTTCCCGGTTTCGTACCAGCCTATATACGCCCCTTGTTTTGCGAAGGGAAAGGCCCCTTCCGTTGGGTGGCACTGAGCGGCGACCCGGAAGATATCTACACAACCGACCAAGCGCTGATAGAACTGTTCCCAGACAATGCCGGCCTGCACCGCTGGCTGAAGATGGCCCGTGAAAAAATTGCCTTTCAGGGATTGCCGGCACGCATCTGCTGGCTGGGCATGGGCGAGCGCGAAGCAGCCGGAATACGATTTAATGAGCTGGTGAAAGAAGGCAGGCTGAAGGCTCCTATCGTCATTGGCCGAGACCATTTAGACACCGGCTCTGTGGCATCCCCAAACCGGGAAACGGAAGCTATGAAAGATGGCTCCGATGCCATTGCCGACTGGCCCATTCTGAATGCACTCATCAATACTGCCGGTGGTGCAAGCTGGGTTTCATTCCATCATGGCGGCGGCGTGGGCATGGGCTATTCACTACATGCGGGCATGGTGATTGTAGCAGATGGCTCTGACGATGCAGCACAACGCCTCAGCCGGGTGTTGCACAACGACCCAGCTATGGGTGTGTTGCGTCATGCGGATGCAGGCTATGAAAAAGCCAAAGCCTTTGCAGACAAGTTCGGGCTGAATATCTGGTAACTCATAAATGCTTTTGTCTTGTTCAGAATTGGTCAGGGAATAGATTTTCACCGCCTCGAAGCGGGGCACGATTTATGGCTGGGTGGTGTAAAAATTCCACACTCAAAAGGTTGTGTGGCGCATTCTGATGGCGATGTGTTGCTTCATGCCATCTGCGATGCTTTACTGGGTGCTGTGTCGCTCGGCGATATTGGTACACATTTCCCGGACACAGACCCCGCTTACAAAAACGCCGACAGCAAAATGCTGCTCCAACGCTGCTATTCCTTAGTACGCGAGCGAGGCTATTGGTTAGTGAATGTGGACAGCACCCTGCTGCTTCAGGCCCCCAGGATCAGGCCTCATGTGGCGCACATGCAGGCAGTCATAGCCGACACACTAAATATGGAAACAGAAGACATTTCCATCAAAGCCACCACGGCGGAGCAAATGAGCTTCATAGGTCGTGAAGAAGGTGTGGTGGCCACTGCTTCTGTCTTGTTGCAGCGATATTAGAAATCCTGCCCTGGAACATTATGTCGCAGGCCAATCTGGTCCCAGTTAGTAAGACCTACTTGTCAATCAGCTTGGCGAGCAAGAGTGTCAGCAAGGCAGCAATCGCTACCACGACCAGGACACCTGTCCATATGCCCGTAGAAAAGATACCCTCAACCACCTTGCAGGAGCATTGGGTAATCAGAAATAGCAGCAGGAAAAGCTGGGTAACAATTCTCATAAATGATAGGCTGGGAGACCCACTTGCCGGAAATGGAAATATCCGGATGTCGGGCTGGTAGTCCTATGAAAAAATTTCGTGCCACTTATCCGGGATTTCTCAGGCAATGCACCGGAATAATATCTTCGCGCCCTTTATGAAACCCATTGCCGAAGCGCTGCCCCTGCTCCAGGGGACAAAGCGTATCGCGATTATCACGCACTACAAACCGGACGGCGATGCTATTGGTTCCACGCTGGCACTTTCCCATTTCCTCCGTTTGCGTGGGCATGAGGTTGCTGCTATTACCCCCAATGATGCTCCGGAATTTCTCAGCTTTCTGCCGGGTACCGAATGGCTCATCAATGCTGAAGCAGAGCCTGAGCGTGCTGCCGAAGAACTACAGCAGGCCAATTTCATTTTTTGCCTCGACTTCAACGACCCTGCCCGCGTCCAGGGCATGCAGCAGGCCTTAGAAAGCTCAAAAGCTACTAAGCTGCTCATAGACCATCACATGTTTCCCAAGCCCGCTTTCGACTATGGAGAAAGCAACTCGGCTAAGAGCAGCACCTGCGAGATGGTGTATGATTTCATCAACACTTGCGGCGGCAATGCCCTCATCAACCTGGATATCGCAAAATGCCTGTACACCGGTACCCTGACCGACACAGGCTCCTTCCGCTTTCCCATCACTACGGGCGCAGTGCATCGCATGATTGCAGACCTGATTGACCGTGGCATGGAACACAGCCTCATTCATGAAGCTATCTATGATTCGTGGAGCATCAACCGGATGCGATTCGTTGGCTATGCACTCATTGAACGGATGGAAATATTTCCGCAATGGCAGGCCGGCCTCATCAGTGTCACCCGCGCCGATATGAAGCTTTTCGACCTGCAACCCGGCGACACGGAAGGCCTCGTGCAGTACCCGCTTTCCATCCGTGGCATTCGCTTTTCAACCCTGATCACTGAGCGTGCCGATGAAGTGCGGCTCTCCTTCCGCAGCAAAGGCGATTTCGATGTCAATCTCTTTGCCCGCACCCATTTCTCAGGTGGCGGCCACTTCAATGCTTCGGGAGGTAAATCTTCCGAATCAATTAACGACACTATTATCCGATTCAAAAAGATTTTATCGGAATTTCACCCGCTATAAAAATTTTCCTTTAACACACAAACCTGCATGTTCAAGCATTACCTGGCGCCGGCCATTGCCCTCGCCGCCATTTCTATTTCCTCTTGCAACGCCCAAAACTCGGGCTTCAAAAAGCTGCCCAGCGGCCTTGAGTACAAGATTGTCCGGGATGAGCCTGGCATTCAAAAGCCTGCCATTGGCGATTTCATGGAGTTCCACATCAAGAGCTATGTTCATTTCCCCAAGGGCGACTCGGTCCTCTTCGACTCCCGCGTGATGAACAACAACCAACCCGTGCCTTTTCAGCTCACTCCGCCTCAGTTTAATGGCGACCTCGCTGAAGGTCTGGCCATGCTCACCAAGGGCGACAGCGCCATCTTCCGCGTGCCACTTGACTCCATTGCCAAAGCCGGCAATCAACTCCTGCCCTGGATGAAGAAAGGCGAAGGCATGAAGATCGAATATTCGGTTGCCGTTGTTTCTGTAAAGACGAAGTCGCAGCTCGAAGAAGAGCAAAAGGCACAATCTGCAAAACAATCCCAGGTGGACGAAAAGCTCATCCAAGACTACCTCACCAAGAATAATATCAAGGCTGAGCGCAGTGCTTCCGGACTGTATTACAAGATTGACAATCCCGGCGGCCCCAAAGTGGTGGCCGGCGACAGCGTGAGCATGAACTACACCGGCACCACCCTCGAAGGTGTGAAGTTCGACTCCAACACTGACCCCGAATTTCACCACGTGATGCCTTTCTGGTTTGTGCTCGGCGCAGGCCAGGTCATCCGCGGCTGGGACGAAGGCATTTCTTTATTTGGCAAGGGTGGCAAGGGTACGCTCTACATCCCTTCAACGCTGGCTTACGGCGCGCAAAGCCCTTCACCCAAAATCGCTCCTAACTCCATCCTCGTCTTCAACGTGGAAGTGGTGGACGCGAAGAGCAAGCACTAAACCGTTTCGGATTGATGCTGCACAAGGCTGCCTCCAAAAGGCAGCCTTTGTTGTTTTCAGTCTTTGTGGAAGAATATTTTTTTATCAGCCACTGTGCTATGCCCGGCATCCGTTGCGTCGCACACTTCGGCAAGATTTCGCTGATGGGCTTTGCCCGGAAGACACAGGTGTTTGTGCATGCTCATGACATCACAAGCCACATGAAAAGCTGGATAGCAGCACTAGCCCCTCAGTGTGCGACGCAACGGATGCTCCATCAGCTTCCTAAAGCTGACTCAATAAGAAATTTTAGTGACGGCTTCCCTGCATCGGTATTTCCAACGCTATAATCTTCTGGCACTCTGCCAGCAGCCGGTCTTTGGAAACAGGCACCACGCCCAGCTCTTCACACACCAACCCACCGGCTATATTGCTGACTTCGGCCATCAGGCGGAGGTCATGCGTCAGAGCAAACACCAGAGCCGCAGTTGCAATCACCGTGTCGCCGGCACCGCTCACGTCGGCGATGTTGCGCAGGTGCGAAGGGATGATGAAAGGAGCTTCCGCCTCCTGTTGCGCAAAGACACCAAACTCAGAAAGCGTGATGAATGTGATTCGATGTCCGAGGGTTTGCTGCAACTTTTGATGCGCAGCCTTCAGGTTCTCTACCGTAGGAATATCAATATTCAACTGTAAGCCTTCGCGCACCTCCTTGAGGTTGGGCTTGAAGATGTCCACACCCAGAAAGCTGAGGAAATTCTTCTTCTTAGGGTCAACAGCGGTGAGTATTCCAAGCTCGCGGCAATGCTCCGTGATGCGCAGGATAACATTCTCTTTCAGTACGCCCTTGTTGTAATCTTCGAAGATGAGCACCTGCGGCTTTTCGCGTTGCAGGAAGCGCAGCACGAGGTCAATAAAGGGATGCTCTTCTTCGGTGTTGAGGTCATCAGCCAGCTCATCATCGAGGCGGAGCAACTGCTGGTGGCGGGACATAACCCGAGTCTTGGTAGTAGTGGCCCGGTGGGGGCTACGCAGGCTGGCCTGCATACCAATGCCGGCTTCTTCGGCCAGTCTATTTAGTGTTTCCCCTTCGGCATCGGAACCGATGACGGTGCAAAGGCTCACTTGCGCCCCCAAAGCGCGACAGTTCAGTGCCACATTTGCAGCGCCACCAAGGCGACTCTCCCGGCGCTTCAACGCTACAATAGGGACAGGTGCTTCTGGAGATATCCGTTCTACATCACCCCACCAATAATTATCCAGCATGACATCCCCAACGATAACCACGTGCAGGGAGTTCATATCCGCAAAGAGTTGAGCAAGCGAGCGCATGTTATGATTCATTCGGGGTAGCGAAGGCGCAAAGTTGCCGAATTGCATTTAGTTGGTACAAATGGCATATTCAGTGAGGCGACTCCCGTCCCTGTGTCTTGCTTATTCTGTCTTTGTCCGTTTGCCCAGGCTGGCCTTCACCACGAAGTAAACCGGGATGCCCAGCATCACGATGAACAAGCCGGGAAGGGTTGTATCTGGCTTCACCTTGAGCAGGATGATACAGATGAAAGCAGCCACCATCATATACAAAACGGGTACGACAGGATAGCCGAAAGCCTTGTAGGGTCTGGGCAAATCGGGGCGGCGGCGGCGCAAAATGAAGATGCCTCCGATGGTGAGGATGTAGAAAATGAGTACGACAAAAACGATGTAGTCGAGCAATTGGCCATACTTGCCTGAGAGGCAGAGTACCGATGTCCAGAGGCATTGCATCCATAGTGCTATGGCAGGGACGCCTTTCGCATTGAGCTTTCGGGCAGCAGGCAGGAATAGTCCATCAAGCGCCATCGTGTTATAGACCCGGGCTCCAGCCAGAATCAGGCCATTATTACAACCGAAAGTGCTCACCATGACCAGCAGAGCAATGATGGTAGTACCAAAGGCACCAAAAAGTTTTTTGGATGCAGCCAGGGCCACACGGTCTTGCTGTGAGAAAGCAATCTCATGTATGGAAAGCACATGCAGATACATCAGGTTCATGCAGACGTAGAGCAAGGTCACCACCAGCGTGCCGATGAATAGCGAGAGACCGATGTTACGCTCCGGGCGCTTGATTTCGCCGGCGATGAAAGTCACATTATTCCAGGCATCGGAAGAAAAGATGGCCCCGACCATTGCGCCGCACATAGCCAGCACCAAAGGCCCGCCCCGAAGCATTTCATGGAAGATGGTTCCGGTGGCGCCCCGATCTATTTTCATGGCCATCCAGGCATTTGACCAGTTCAGGTTCCATATTGCGCCGCCATCCCGGAAGAGAATAAAGCCGGCAGCAATGAGTGCACCCATGGCCAGGAGTTTTGCAGCAGTGAAGATGCCATTAATCCATTTTCCACCTTCAATACCGCGCCCATTGATAGCGGTCAGCAACACGATGACGGCGATGCCGACCAACTGAGCTGCGGTGAGCTGAAAACTACCTATGGTAGCCAGGATATTGTCTTCACCAAGGGCCGGCACGAGGTACCCAAAGAACTTGGCGAAAGCCACGCCCACGGCCGCAATAGTGCCGGTCTGAATGACGGTAAAAAAGGCCCAGCCATAGAGGAAACTCCACATGGGTCCATAGGCTTCGCGTAGATAGACATACTGCCCACCGGCCTTGGGAAACATGCCACTGAGTTCGCCGTAAGAAAGGGCGGCAGACAGCGTCAGCAAGCCGGAAATAATCCAGACAACGATGAGCCATCCAGCACTGCCCACCGTTCGTGAGATATCCGCAGAGACGATGAAAATACCGGAGCCAATCATGGATCCTGCCACAAGCAGGGCACCATCCATGAGGCGAAGTGAGCGATGATAATGGGGGCTTCCCTGTTCCATTTTGCCGGATTCGGTGATGTGAGAATGTAGAGACGCGCCTGTCCAGGCGCGTCTCTCACAAGTTCGGCGATTAAGGTAAATCTATTTGGTTTTTTCAGTCGCCTTAGCCTGCTCATTCATGCCTTTAATGACATCCTGAGTAATGTTGAGGGCTTTGTTAGCAAACAAAATCTGAGCATTGCTGCGCGAATAAGAAAGCACATAATCGAAGTGGTGTTCCTGGGTGTATTTCGCCAGGAACATATCCATATCATCGTGCAGCTTCTTGTTGAAGGATTCCAGCTTTTCCTGGAATTGCGAACCCATTGCCGCCTTACGGGTTTCCAGGCTTTGTTGCATTTGGCCGAGGCGTTTTTCTGCTGCTTCAGCTTCGGGGCGGGTGAGTGTACCCTCTTGTTGTTTGCGCATCACGCTGGCATAATCGGCCTGCATTTGCTGGGCAGAGCGCTGCAATTCATTCTCCATGGCATCCTGCTGCGCCTTGAATTCTTCCTTCTTTTTCTTCAGGCTTTCGTAATGGGCTTCAAAAGTGTCAATATTCACATAAGCGATACGGGCACCTGAACTGCCTTCCGTGCCGGTGGCTGAAACCGGTGAATCGGTCTGGGTGGTTTTGGAGTGGTTGCAGGAGCTGCCTGCAATAAAAAGTGTGGCTATAGCAAGAGCTGGGAATAGAGCGATTTTCATGCGTTTCATAGTTGCGAAGTAAAGGCCGCAAAAATAGAGGCAGCATATTTGGTAGCCTTGTGAAGTCCCCGAAAAAAATCCTGTGGATGTTCACCAAGTTGATTCGGTGCGCTATCCAGGTTTCAGAAATTGGCATTCAGTAACGGTGTCCCATTGTAAAACCTGAAAAGCTATACCCGAATTCCGGGCTGCGTAACCAATGCTTAGCAACTTTTCAACGAGGCATCCAGACTAATGAAAGCAGCTTGTTAACCCAAACTGGAATAAGCAGAAAAGCGGAAGCAATCGTTACCAACAAACACTACGTTTACAGCTATAAGTACACAAACAACCAATCATGTCCAGTCGCTCATGCTTAGTATCTTTCCTTGCGCTGGCAGGCATGCTAAGCTTGATGAATATGAAGGCTGATGCACAAGCGATGGGTACTGCAGGAGCGAGTGCAACGATTGTCACCCCGGTTAGCATTTCGCAGGTTAGTGAAGAATTGAATCTGGGGGATATGCTACAAAACATTAGGAACAGATCGGCTGCAATGTTGATACAAAAACTGTTCAAAAACGAGCAAATGGCGATGAGGATATTTATGCTCAATTCGTCATTTCAGGTAGCCCTGATTACACCTATAGCATCACGGTACCCCAATACATCAGTGTGGAGCATGACGAACAAGTGGCAACCATTGTTACCCGTGCTAAAGTGACTTTTGGAAAAGGAAAACTGACAAAATGCGGCACGGCTAAAATCAAAGTAGAAGGGAGTTTTATCACCACAAACCTACCCAGGAAAGAACTCATGCTCGCTTACAATGATGCCGATGAGACCTACATCCCAAACAGCCTGCCTGTACTAATTAGCTACAACTAATATCTTGGTTGGGATATCTTCCCTGAACGAATTTTTGAAGCCATTTCTAAGCAGTCAGCCGGTGGTTAAGTTGCAGGGCTACGCTACTTTTGAAGGTTCACACCGTTCATGCAACTGTATCCCGCGCAGGCCGCAGATGCCCTGGAATTTACCAGGATTCGCGAGCTGCTTTCTGAAAAATGTCGTACCGATGAGGCTCGCAGCCGTGTGGCTGCCATGCGCTTTATGAATCGGCTTGAACTGATTGAAAAAGCACTCAAACAAACCGCTGAATTCAAACTCACACTGGGCGGTGGTGATTTCTTCCCTGGCGGTTTCAGTCGCAATCTGCAACAGGAACTTCGCCTGCTTAGCATTCAAAATTCCACACTCAGTGCCGACAGCCTCGCAGGGCTGAGTCTGCTTGCAACGACTATTCAAAACATACTGCTTTGGTTCAAAGGCCATGCCGGCTTTTTCCCCAATCTGGAAGCACTTACTGAAGGCATCATTTTCGAAAAAGAAATCGTCCAAATCGTGGCTGCTGTGCTGGATGAACAAGGGCAGCTCCGCGATAATGCATCCCGGGAACTCACCCAAATCCGTAGTAGCCTTTCCAGCACGCGACAAACCCTTCGGCGCAGTTTTGAGCATATCCTGCGCCGCCTCGGAAAAGCCGGCTTTCTTGCCGACATCTCCGAAAGCTTCATGAATGGCCGGCGTGTAGTAGCGGTAGCAGCCGAACACAAACGCAGCGTTCGGGGCATCCTGCATGGTGAGAGTGACACAGCCCGAACGAGCTTCATTGAGCCGGAAGAAACTATTGAACTCAACAATGCAGTCTTCAGCCTGGAGCGTGAAGAGGCTCGGGAAATACAACGTATCCTGCAAGTAACAACAGCAGCCTTAGCATCTTTCGCGCCTGCCTTGCAGAAATATTATCACCTCATCGGACTGTTTGATTTTATCCGTGCCAAGGCAGTGCTGGCGCGAGAAATGGATGCCGATATGCCCATGCTTTCTCCGCATCCCGGGCTGAGCTTAGTGAATGCCCGCCATCCGCTGCTGCTGCTCCAAAGCCAGAAAAATGGCAAGCCTGTAGTGCCGCTCAACCTGAGGCTCGACAGACAACAACGCATTCTCATCATCTCTGGCCCAAACGCCGGTGGCAAAACGGTGAGCATGAAAACGGCAGGTTTGCTACAGATGATGACTCAGTCCGGCTTGCTCATCCCGGCTGACCCACGCAGCGAAATAGGCATCTTCAAGCAGCTCATGATTCATATCGGCGACACACAAAGTATCGAGCATGAGCTGAGCACCTACAGCGCACACCTGCGCGACATGAAGTACTTCCTTGACTTCGCCAATGGCAAGACCTTATTTTTTATTGATGAACTCGGCTCCGGCTCCGACCCGGCATTAGGCGGTGCATTTGCAGAAGCCATCGTCGAAGAGCTGGCGCAGAAGCATGCTATCGGTATCATCACCACTCACTACCTCCACCTGAAAGTGATGGCGGGAAAGGTGCCGGGTATCTTTAATGGTGCCATGATGTTTGATGAAGAGTTGCTGGAACCACGCTACCAACTCACCACCGGTAAGCCCGGGTCTTCTTACACATTTGCCATTGCACAACGCAGCGGACTTTCTCAGAAAATCATTGCCCGTGCGAGAGCGCTTACGGAGCGCGGACATGTGCGCTTAGACAAGATTCTTCATCAAAACGAACAACAAAGTCTGCGCCTCGGCGGCAAAGAAAAGCAACTGAATGAATTGCTGATTGAGAATGAAAAACTTCGCGAACGCTATGAGCAACTCATAGATAAAGAGCGGCTGCATCAGCATTACGAAACCCTGAAGCTCCAAAACAAAATCAAGAAAGAAGAACTGGAATACCTACGCGATACCGAGCGAAAGTTTAAAGCAATTGTGCAGGAATGGAAGAAAACGGAGGATAAGGCCGAGGTAATCAAAGCAGCAGAAAACGTACTGTTTCGGCGCAAGCAAGTAGCAGGTAATGTGGCCGCAGCCCGCAAGGCAGACAAGCAATACGACATTATTGGCGGCAGGCCGCAAGTAGGCGACCTGGTCCGAAATAAGGTGAATCATCAGGTGGGCACCATGACGGAAATCCGGGATAAAAAAGCAACAGTCCGCATTGGCAAATTGCCCTTTCAGGTGACCCTTGAAGATTGGATTGTAGTGCGAAAAAAACTCGGGCAAGAAAGTGACAGGCAAGGTTCGGAGAAAAGAAAGTCCTGAATTGCGCCTCAAATTTTTCAGGGCTAAAAAAGATTTTACCTATTCATTGAGCAGTTGAACCGCTGCATTCCATTGGAGCACCACTACTCATTCGCTGTTCCTCCATCATCCTTCTTCATGGTATTTCGCGCAGTAAAGCTGGAAGTCCTGAGATAGGAAAGAAAGGTGTCCCGATTAGGACTGTCCTGCACTTCTTCATCAGGTATTTCAAAAGCAATTATTTCCACCTGCTTTCCCAGCATCTCTTCCGGGAACCGAATAACAAATTCTCGCTCATCAGGTACGATAAGGTGGCGAATCATAAGCTGGGATTTTGATAAAGATAAAAGTTGCCGTCTCGCAGCCGGAAGGGGAATTTTCTATGACCCATTGGAAATACTGAACAGAACTTGCGGCCAGTTCCTATTCATTCATGAAGCGCATCGCATCCCTTTATCGGGCCTCTTATTCTGGCCTCTCGCCGGCGAGTTGGTGGCTATGCCTGGTCATGCTCATCAACAGGAGTGGAACGATGGTCGTTCCATTCATGACACTTTACCTCACACAAAAACTCGGCTATAGCATCAGCCAGGCAGGGCTTGTTTTTGGGGTATATGGCATGGGCGCTATTTGCGGAGGCTTCCTGGGCGGTAGGCTTTCAGATCATTTTGGTTTTTACCGAATCCAGATTATTGCAATGGCCGGAGGCGGGTTGCTGTTTTTCCTGCTGGGTCAGATGCATTCCTTTCCATTCATTTGTCTGGTCACCTTCATACTGGCACTCGTCAATGATGCCTTTCGTCCTGCGAATGCATTAGCTATTGCTCATTACAGCAAGCCCGAGAATCTGACTCGCTCCTATTCGCTCAACCGGCTTTCTACTAATCTGGGCTGGGCACTGGGAGGTTCCTTAGGAGGATTTATTGCCGCACACAACTATGCCTGGCTCTTCATCTTGGACGGCATCTCCAATCTGGGAGCTGCTTTATTACTACGTATCGTCCTGGCACCTGCAAAGAAAAATTTGCTGGCACTTGCTGCCCGCCCGAAGGCCAAAAGGTTTGAGGTGTTCCGCGACCGCAGCTATCTGGGATTTGCAATTCTGGTAAGCCTTTTTGCCTTCGTTTTTTTCCAACTGTTTAGCACCCTGCCGGTATATTATCGCAGCGAACTCAGGCTTTCGGAAGAAGTGATTGGCGGCACGATGGCTGCCAATGGGATGATCATTGCTTTGTTTGAAATGGTGCTTGTCTTCCGGCTGGAGGGAAAGCGTCCCCCCTTGCAATACATACCTGTGGGCACGATACTCTTGGGACTGGCTTTCCTGCTGCTCAATCTGGGCATACAGCCCCTCCTGCTGGCGGCCATCTGCACCTTAATTATTGCCTTAGCTGAAATGCTGGCCATGCCTTTTATGAATACCTATTGGGTGAGCCGTTCCAGCGATGCGAACAGAGGGCAATATGCAGGTGTTTACACGGCCTCCTGGGCTACGGCACAGGTGTTAGGCCCTGCGCTGGGTGCGGGATTTGCTGATGCATTTGGCTTTCATGCACTGTGGTGGCTTATTGTAGCCATCACACTGATAGCAGCAGGTGGTTTCAGGCTGTTGCATCTTTTTTCGCAAAAAGAAAATTGAAGCATCAGCGGGCACCGAATAAAAGGCTCCCAATGCGCAGCATCGTACTACCAGCTTCCAACGCAATTTGATAGTCGCTACTCATGCCCATTGAGCAGGTATCGAAATAAGTTTTGGCCAGGAATTCAGACTTCTTCAGATTCATGAAGAAGTGATACAGGCGCTCAAATTCTGAATGGATTTTAGCTTCATCATCTGTGGCGGTCGCCATGCCCATCAGGCCCCGAATGCGCACATGCTGCAGATCTGACCGCTGCGCATCGCAGTATTGGAGGAACTCAATAATATCCCGTTCGTCCATGCCGAATTTGGTCTCTTCATCGGCAATATGCATCTGCATCAGCACGTCTATCACGCGGTCATATTTTGCAGCCTGTTTATTGATTTCAACCAGTAACGGGAATGAATCTACACCATGAATCAGGTGCACAAATGGGGCGATATACTTCACCTTATTGCGTTGCAGGTGGCCTATGAAATGCCAGCGGACATCTGCCGGAAGTGAGGTTGCTTTTTCGACAAGCTCCTGCACATAATTTTCTCCAAAGTCGCGCTGCCCCAATTCATACAAAGCCAGAATATCCGCTACAGGTTTTGTCTTGGACACAGCTACCAGCGTGGCTTTACCGGCTATCTCTTTGCAGAGCTTTTTCCAGAATGCTACCTGAATCATAATTGACCTAACTGCTTTCTACTATTGATTTCCTAACCTAATACTGCTCCTGATCGTTCGGGAAATCCTGACTTTTTACATCACGGATATAAGTCTCTACAGCTCCCTTGACTATGTCATAAAGCGAAGCATAGCGGCGCAGGAAACGAGGTGAGAATTCTTTATTCAGGCCCAGCATATCATGCATCACCAACACCTGGCCATCCACACCGCCACCCGCACCGATGCCGATGGTAGGGATCTTCAGCATCTTAGAAACCTGATCGCCTAGGACTGCCGGAATTTTTTCCAGCACAATAGAAAAACATCCTGCTTCTTGCAGCAATTCCGCATGGCGCAGGAGTTGTTCTGCCTCTGCCTCCTGCCTGGCACGCACGGCATAGGTGCCGAATTTATAGATGCTCTGCGGTGTCAGGCCCAGATGGCCCATCACGGGTACACCGGCGGAAATAATGCGTTTCACTGATTCAATCACTTCCTCCCCACCCTCCAGCTTGATGGCATGAGCGCCCGCTTCTTTCATGATACGGATTGCAGAACTCAGCGCTTCTTTCGAATTACCCTGATAGGAGCCAAATGGCATATCCACCACAATCAGGCAGCGATGTGCCGCACGCACCACGCTTTGGGCATGGTAAATCATCTGATCGAGTGTGATGGGCAGGGTGGTTTCATGCCCAGCCATGACATTGCTGGCCGAGTCGCCTACGAGCAGCACATCAATACCGGCATCATCGAGGATGCGCGCCATCGAAAAATCATAGGCCGTGAGCATGGAAATCTTTTCTCCCCTACTCTTCATCGCTTGAAGGGTATGGGTAGTCACGCGTTTGATGTCATTATGCACACTCATGTTTGAATACTTTTTGTTGGAAAAACAGGGTTGACAGGCAGGCTGTATTTAATAAGGGCAGAGGTTATTTGATGAAAATCCGACTGGCCATTGCGGCTGCCTCCCAAAAGGCTTCCAGGTTGATTTTAGTGTTTATCTGATGTTCGTGGCACCAGCTCAGCAGATGTTCTGTAGCAAGGTTTCCTACCATTTCATCTTCGGCCATGGGGCATCCTCCAATACCATTGATAGCCGCATCGAATCTGCGGCAGCCTGCGGCAAAGGAAGTGTCCAGCTTCATGCGCCAGTTGTCGGGCGAAGCATGAAAATGGGCTCCGATTTGAACATCCGGAAATGCAGGAATTAATTCTTTGAAGATGTAGTCAATCGTTTCTTTTTGGGCAAGGCCGACAGTATCACTCATGGCCATGCAACGAATGCCCAGCCGGGCCAGTTTATCCACCCAGGAGATAGCTACATCAGCATTGTAAGGGTCACCATAGGGGTTGCCAAATCCCATTGAGATATAAACGACCAGCTCTTTGCTACGCTGCTGGCAACGATTCTGTATCTCCTCCACCTGAATCAAAGAAGCGGCAATGCTCTTATTGGTGTTTCGATGCTGAAAGGTTTCAGAGATAGAAAAGGGAAAACCGAGGTAAGAAATTTCATCAAAAAGGAGCGCCTCTTCTGCACCGCGTGTATTGGCGATAATGGCCAGCAGCTTCGTATGACCGTCTAGCTTCAATTGAGGAATCACCTCTTTAGTATCGGCAAGCTGCGGAATAGCCTTGGGAGAAACGAATGAACCGAAGTCGAGTACATCAAAGCCCACGCGCAGTAAGGAATTCAGGTACGTCACTTTGCTGGCCGTTGGGATTGGAGTTGGCCAACCCTGCATGGCATCACGGGGGCATTCCACCAGTGTTATTTCTTCCCGGATACTCAATGCAGTATTAGGATGGTCAGCGCGATTTTCCATAAGCGACGTAAAAGTAGAAGCCTTTATTAAGAGGCCCGCAATCCGCAAATCATTGCCGGCTATTTATCAGAAATCATTTCCAGGAAAGACTCCAGCCCCTTCAGTTTTTGGGCATCTAAGTGGTAGTGGATGTTGTTGCGGTAATACGTCTGCAGGTTGTATTCCGGGAAAGGATTTTCGTCCACCACATCATCAATCATTTCCAGCCCGGCAGCGTTGGCAGCATCGAAGTCTGCAATGAATTTTTCGGGTAATTCTTTATTGGCTACCCATGCAGCAAACACAAATGGCAAACCTATATAGTCTTTCCAGGCTTGAGCCAGGTCATAGATATAGGTGAAATTATGCCGCTGCGTCAACGCACGGTCGCCGATGATGACACCTGCTGTCTGCCCTTTGATTTGCCCAATATAATCATCCGGTGCTGGCAATAGTTCCAGGTCTTTCCCCCAAAATTCTTTCAGAAGTAAAGTTGCCAGTCGCACAGAGCTTCTGCTTTGGTAATCGAGGTATATCCGCTTCAACGACTCCATAGGCTGCCTGGCGAAAATGCAGACAGAGGCGACTTCGCCATCAGCAGCAATACCATGTGTGCCCACTATCCGGGCACCGGGAATGCCGGGAATAGCTGCTACCGGCAATAGGGCCACATCTATTTCATCATGCATCAGCATCTCTGCCAGGCGGGCGGGATAATCAAGACGTAACAAGATGTCACTTGTGAGGGAGCTATGTGCAATACCCCGTAAAAGCGGCTTTGTATTGAGATAAGAAACAGCGCCGACTTTAATCTTTTGCAAAGGATAATTTTGACCACGAAGGTATTGAGCATACAGAAAGCGGCTGGCTGAGCCAGTATTTTTGGCCACCTCATTTGGCTTTTCCGAAACATCATTCATGTCCCAACTCATCATTTACACCGACGGTGCTGCACGAGGCAATCCTGGCCCGGGAGGCTATGGCGCCATCCTCATGTGGGGTCAGAAACGCAAAGAGATTTCCGGCGGCTTCAATCACACCACAAATAACCGGATGGAGCTGATGGCTGTCATCGAAGCATTGCGTGCTTTGAATCGGGATGGGTTGGACATTGCGATTTATTCCGACTCTTCTTATGTAGTAAACTCTGTTGAGAAAGGATGGCTCAAAGGCTGGCTGCGTACGGATTTCAAAGGAAAAAAGAATGCAGACTTATGGCGCCAGTATGCTGAATTAGCTTCAAAGCATCGCATCCGTTTTGTGTGGGTGAAAGGTCATGCTGATAACCCGTTCAACAACCGCTGCGACCAGCTTGCCACCAACGCAGCAGACCAGCCCAACCTTCCGGAAGATTCAGGATTCTTAAAAAATGAAGACTCTGGCATGTTCCCTCCCAAAGCCTAAATCATACTTCAATTTGCCTGAGAACCCCATCAATCAAAAGCCATGCGTGCATCCGAAATCATTGCTGCCTTGGAAGGTTTTGCCCCACTCTGCTATCAGGAATCTTACGATAACTCAGGACTGCAAGTAGGTAATACAGCCACCGAAATACAGGCAGTACTCCTGAGTTTAGATATCACAGAATCGGTATTGGACGAAGCCAAACGCAGAGGCTGCAATATGGTGATTGCACACCATCCGATTATTTTTTCAGGTTTAAAACGGCTCACTGGGCACAATTATGTGGAGCGAATTGTAGAAAAAGCCATCCGGGAAAATATCCTGCTGTATGCCGCACACACCAACCTCGACAATGTCCGCGCAGGTGTCAATGCGATGATAGCCGAAAAGCTGGGACTTCGTCAGACCAACGTGCTGCAAGCCAGGCAGGGCAACCTCCTCAAGCTCTATACCTATGTCCCCAAAGAAGCTGCCGATCAGGTTCGCAATGCTTTGTTTGAAGCGGGCGCAGGCGCTGTCGGGCAGTATCAGGAATGTTCTTTCAACACGGAAGGCAGTGGCAGCTTTCGTCCCGGGAAGGAGGCGCACCCAAGCATCGGCACCGCCGGCGGCAATAGAGAATGGGTGCAGGAGGTGAAGCTCGAAATGCTGGTTCCCCAGCACCTCGAAGCGCAAGTACTGAGGAAATTAATATCCGTGCACCCCTACGAAGAAGTGGCTTATGAATTCATTCGCCTTGAAAACCTGAATCAGGAAACGGGAGCTGGGCTCTTGGGCGAACTCCCCGAAGCAATGGATGGTAAAGCATTTTTATATCACTTGAAACAGGCTATGCAGGCAAACTGCATCCGACATACTGAAATCCTTTCCCGGCCCATAAAAAAGGTGGTGCTCTGTGGCGGCTCTGGCTCTTTCCTGCTGAAACAAGCATTAGCTAGTGGGGCTGATGCATTCGTCACTGCCGACTATAAATACCATCAGTTTTTTGATGCCGAAGGGCGTATCCTGATTGCCGATATCGGGCACTGGGAAAGTGAGCATTTCACACCAGAATTGTTTCAGAGAGTACTGGCGGAAAAATTACCTACTTTCGCCACTCTTTTGTCCGAGACAAAGACCAATCCTGTACATTATTTCTGCTGATAAAAGCCCATGGCATCCGTAAAAGATTTCTCTGTAGAAGAAAAACTGAGCGCACTGCTCACCCTTCAAAAAATTGACTCTAAAAGCGACGAAATCAAAGTCTTAAAGGGCGAATTGCCTATGGAGGTTAAAGACCTCGAAGACGAAATTGCCGGCCTGCAAACCCGTATCTCCAATATTGACCAGGAGATTTCCAGCATTGACCAATACATCGCCCGCGAGCATGAGGCCAAGAAAGAAACGGCTGCCCAAGTCAAAAAATATGAAAAGCAACTTGACAACGTCAAGAACAACCGTGAAGCTGATGCCCTGAATAAGGAAATCGAAATGCAGGAACTGGAAATGCAACTGCATGATAAGCATGTGAAAGATGCCCAAATCCAACAGACCGAGCGTGCTGAGATGAAAGTTCAAGCCGAAGAACGTATTTCCATCCTTGAAGAAGCTGCAACCGGCAAGCGTAAGGAATTGGAAAAAATCATCGCTGACACGGAGAAGGAAGAGAAGAAACTGACCAAAGAAAGCAACGCGGCCCGCGAACTGGTAGATGCCCATATGCTCTCTGCCTACGAGCGCATCCGTAAATCTTACTCTAATGGCCTTGCTGTTGTACCTGTAGAGCGCGACTCCTGTGGCGGTTGCTTCAACGTGATCCCCCCCCAGCGTCAGAGCGAAATCCGCCAACGCAAGAAGATTGTCGTATGCGAGCACTGCGGCCGTATCCTGGTGGACAGCGACCTCAATGACAGCGTGAAGCTGAAATCCTAGGCCCTGGGATTTCCACACATCAAGATTGCTACAAAGAACACAGGAATTGCAGCGTGTCCACAGCATCTGCAAAGTCACTGAGTGCAGGCTGCTGCGCGCGCCCAAAGGCGATGCCCTGATGCCCGATGATGGCCTGTATATCCTGACTCCCCTGCAGTTCTTTAAGTAGCCCGGAGGACTCTTTGTAGTAGCGATAATGCAACACACTGACGGCTGAAAAAGGCAGTTCATTTTCCGTCAACAGCAGGCAGCCATTGTCGTAATATGGCACTTTGTTGAGCAGATACAGGGCTAAATGATAATCATAGTTGTTGCGGTATTTATTGTGGTCATTCAACTGCTTCCAGGCTTCAAATACCTGAAGTAGTGGCCGAAAATCATAACCCTCGGGCACACAGATTTGGGTCACATTCCTACAGCCCAAACCAAAATATTGGAACACATCTTCGCCCAATGCCCGTAGCTCCTCATCACTTTCACTGCCATCCAGAATGGCTACAGAAGTGCGGTTGCGTCTGATGATGCTGGGATATTTCCCAAAGTATTCTTCAAAGTATCGGGCACTGTTGTTAGAGCCTGTCGCGATATAAGCATCGCAGCCCCGCAGCATACCGGCCACTTCGATTTCCCCGGTGATTTCAGGAGCCCAGGTCTCCAAGATATGCAGCAGATGACTCATCAGGATGCTGTCTTTCGATGAGAGCTTGATGCGCAGACGATGCCCACTCAGGATGCCACAAAGCAAGTCATGAAAGCCCACCATCGGAATATTGCCAGCCATCACCATACCCACAGTCCGCGCGGTTTCCGGCATCCGGTATGCCTGCACAAAATCATGCAACTTATCTGCATCAAGGTAAGCAGTAGCTAGGTGGCTCGCTGCCTGCTGAATAGCCTCCTGGGTGAACCAGCCATTCTCGCGTTCAGCCAATTCGCAAGCCGTGCGCCAGGCCTCCGTCGGGTGAAGGAGATAGGTTCCGAGGCTTGCCAGTGCAGCAATTCGTTGTTGTGTGTCCATTCTGTCTTTTACTTTTTTCGAAGCCCTACCTTTGAGACACTTCGGGGTGAAATTTGTGCATCGCATTGTTGCGAGCCGCGAAATTGCCACCATCCTGCCGAAGCTTCAAAAAAATACACACTCAGACATGGCCATAAAAATTACCGACGAATGCATCAACTGCGGAGCTTGCGAACCTGAATGCCCTAACAACGCCATCTATGAAGGAGGCGTAGAATGGGCTATTGCAGATGGCACCAGCGTGAAAGGAAATTATCAGTTGATGGATGGCAGCAGCACGGATGTAGATGCCCGCCATGAGCCTATTGCCGTGGATGTTTACTACATCGTCCCGGACAAATGCACCGAATGCCAGGGCTTCCACGAAGAGCCTCAGTGCGCCGCTGTCTGCCCCGTGGATTGCTGCGTGCCCGATGAACTATACCGCGAAACGGTTGAGGAACTTCTCGCCAAAAAAGACAAGATGCACCTCTGAGCCGCTGCACCAGGGCAAGCCTCTTTCCTGTATTGTGGGGATGATTTTGTTACCGGCAATATTTTGCTGACCCGACATCCGTTGCGTCGCACACTTCAGCGATATTTCGCTACCAGGCTTTGCCCGGAAGTTGTAGTGTCTGACACGCTACTGATAGCCACAATTCAGTTTTATCAGGTGCTATGTGAAAAGAGACCATTGCAGAACATCCAAGTGACCTTTTTGTCCTTACCGGTTTCATTTTTTTGAAAGTGTCGCACCCTCTTTCATCAATTTCCAACTCAATTTTTCCCGCCTTCCGGCGGCTTTTAGTCTGCTTCCATTCAATTTTATGCTAATAAGTATGAATTCGACGCAACTATCCCGGGAGCACGGTACAGGTTGTAGGCCATTGCTTCCATGAGGTGCTGTGCATGGGTCTTGGCCTTGCCTGCATAGCGTGCTGTGCCGGCCCTAAACCTACGTCTCATGCCGCCGAATGTGCGCTCCACCCGATACCTTGTCTTGCTTATCAGCTTGTTGAACCGAACCTGATGCAGGCTCAGTGGTTTGTCTCGGACCGCCTTGTGCAGGATACCGTCTCGGAGTCCCGACTGCTTCAGGAAGCTTCGGTTGCGCTCGCTGCTATAGCCTTTGTCGGCCTTCACCCGCGCGCGTTTCGCAAGGCCTGCTTTTGACACAACGTCTTCAAGGTGAGCCATGTCGCTCTCGTTGGCTGGGGTGGTGATGACGGCTACCACCAGGCCCTGGTCGTCGGTGGCGAGGTGCTTTTTATAGCCATACTGAAGCTTGCCGCCTTTCTTTATCCAGGCCGCTTCGGTGTCCACATGGGGCTGCATTTTGGGCTGGGGCAGCGGCATGGTGGCTTCTGGGGAACTGGTTGATTCTGTGGCTGTTGCGGCGGCTTCTTTGCGGTCTTCGGCGATTTCGTATTCTTTTTTACCCCTCGGCTTGCGCGGGCTTTCGGTGATGCTTGCATCCACAATAGCACCGCCCCGCAGCAGGATGCCCCGGGCTTCGAGTTGGCTGTTGATGAGCCGGAACAGTTTTTCCAAGGCGCCCTTCTGAACCAGGGCTGTGCGGAAGCGGCTGAGCACGGTGTTGTCGGGCACGGGGTCTTCGAGGCTCAGGCCGGCGAAGGCCATAAAGCTCAGCGAATCATTGACTCGTTCTCCCACTTCATAATCACTCAGGCCGTACCAGGTCTGGAGCAGGAGCATTTTGAAGAGCAGCAAAGCGCTGTAGGAAGGCCTTCCGGCGACGCTGTAGCCCTTGTGGTAGTGCTTATTAAGTTCTGCTTCGATGGCTGTCCAGTCGAGCAGGAGGTTCATCTGGTCGAAGAACTGGCTTTTAATCTTCCGACCGGAGATGATAACGGATGAAAAGCTGGGCTGGCCGGTATTTTTCTGCATGGATAAAGATACAAAATTGGCTTTAAACTATTGATGGTTAATTCATTTTACTTTGCACATTTACTGAATAATTATTCACAGGGCTTTGCTACGGTCTCAACTTATTGCAGGATGCCAACGCTTTAGTCATAACTGCTAAATCACTACTTATTACACGATAGAGGGTGAAATATGCCGTATAAAGCTGGCTATTCACCGCAATTATTTTGTTAGATCCCCCCCCCCCATTTTTTTGTTACGCAACTGTAGGGATAGTCGCGAATATCTTGGATGCATTTGCCGGGGCAGCCGAAAACCGGATAGAGTAGGCAAATCACCGTATCCCATGTCTTGGCTGTGCTTAGAATATGGGACTAAATTTTATTTTATGAAGAGTTTACTCAGAATATTGTTCTTCGTAAGCATTGGCATAGGAACCGTATTTACGGCATGCAAAAAAGGTGGTGACCAGCTAGTGACAGCTAGTCACCATTCGACAATTTCGGCTAAACAGAAGTCGGGTTATGACGAGTCAGCATGCGTTGTTGGGAAATGTGCCGGGACAAGTTGTGACCCATCTACCGGCAATACCTGTAGTAGTTCGCATGACTGCGAAGCTATAAGCGGCGGATGTCTTGATACTAAGGCTGCAATTCTTGCCGGGATTGATGAGTTTGCAGCCGAACATGCTGACTATATGCTGGCTAACAATTACATTGACTCCACGCATTGGCAACACAGTCGAGACTTGGCGTACTCAATCCTGTTAGATCGAGCTAATTCATTACCGTAGGAAACTCATAGATGTGACAATGATTATCCGAATATCACTATTGCTTCTGACCATTACTTGTGCTAATACGAGTTGTTTGTCAGAACAAAGGCCCGTCATTCTAACGGAATTGCATCCTCAGTCGGAACTGGTAGTTCCAGTTCCGACTGATAAAGGGCTGCACCCAATAGGCCTCTTTATGCGAAATGATTCGCCGTTTCTGGCTTATTATTCAAAAAATGACAGGACGTTGAAACTGGCTTCTGTATTGGATAGCCAGCGGATTTCATTTGAGCTTGGGACCATCCTTGATAGCACCATTTTGAACAATGAAAGAGTACTAGATATTGCCATTTTGAATAAGGATTCAATTGTCGTGTTGTTTGACCGGCATATTGTCGGCATTAGACGCAATGCGGTTTTTTTTGTGAAGGACATCAATGCACAAGTAGAAGGCAAATGGCCGCACCATACCGTGTACGGATTTTCTGGTGTTAGTCACATGCTTTATGATGCTTCGAATCAATTAATATACGTCAGGGTAATAGCTGCTGACATCGATAAGTGGAAGAAAGCATATTATCGATCGGAAATATTGGCCGCATTCCATTTGACAAATAAAAAGCTTGAAGTTATAAAAATTTTCTACCCTCCATATTATACCGAACATTATGTCGGCGATTTAAGTACGTACCAGATTTTGCAATATAAGGGTAAGTTAATGGTGGCCTTTTTAGCTGTTAACAATGGAGTGCTATTCAACTACATCACAAAAGAAACTAAAGTATTCGACTTCCCTAAAAGTGCACTCGATACTGAGACGCCAGTTTGGTTTCCTTGGAATACGCTACCGCCTATCAAGGAGCGCATGAATAAAATCGTAGAAAACAGGATTTACGATAATGTTCTTGTCTTTCACGGAAAGGATTTATTGCGGTTTTTCCGGACAGGCATCCCTTTAACCGACTCCGCCGGTGGCTTTAATACAAAGTTGGACAAGAGAATCACCTTACA
>CAYRJR010000006.1:0-32828 GCA_964424655.1 uncultured Chitinophagaceae bacterium | reverse complement strand
AGTGTTGCGTGCCGGGTGAGTAAATGATGATATCTGCCTGGGCAATACTTTGAGTCACACGGCTGGTGGCGTTTACCAATCGGTTGGCCATGTCGAAATATGCCTCCACCTCGGCCATACTCATCTTGCTCAGCTTGTCACGGTCGGGATATTGGTCAAGCAGGTAGATGCGTTTGATGCGGGAATTAGCTCGTAGCTCCACGATTTCTGCTTCAGAAAATAAGATGGTTCCGTCTTCGCGGATGGCTACCAGCTTACGGTCTTCGTTGGAAGTGGGCAGCACGGTACCACGCAGCTTAAAGAGCCGGTCAATGAACAGCGTGGCCTCTTCGAAGTTGTGCCCGAAATGCAAGTAGGCGCCTGCATAGATGAGGTTCATTAGCGAGCAGTCGTGGAAGGAAAAAGTCTTGTCCTGAGCCTGCTCGGTCAGGCGAATACCCCGCAGCAGGGTTTGAATAAACACCCGCAGGGATTCGCGGATGGTCTTGTCCTGAAACAGGATACCGCTGAGGCTGTCCGTCTCTGCGAGGGCGAAAGCACCCAATGCCTTCAGGATACTATCACGTGTTTCGCTTTCGGGGTATCGAAAATCATATGCGGATAGAATCGCCTTGTAATCGCTCAGCTCCGTGGGTACCATGGCCTCCTGCACCTTGCGGATATCTGAGGGGCCGAGCATGTTGAAGAAGGCGCGGATGAGGCCGGTGCTCTTGCCATCATCATACGCATTGACGATGGAAGTGAGGTTGATGCCATTGATGCCGATGAGCGCAGGGATGAGATTCTTAGCACCTCTGCCGCCATTGAAGGAAACTACGTTGATCATTATGCCAGATGAAGGACTAAATATTTGGGAAAGATGCTTGGCACGTTTTCGAAGGATGCCATTGGTTCAAATGAGTATTCTTTAAAATCAATTCATGAAAACAGACGCGAATAGACGCTAAGATAGCTGTCCACGCCACTGCTCAGGGAAAAGACCCGTTCGGCGCCGCGACGAATTTCTGTGACTGAGAAAGCGTTTTGAAGCAGCTCTTGAGCGGCACGTTCATAATCGGCTTGTTCAAAGCGGCGCACCAGTACCCCACTCTTATTTTCCTGAATGATTGTGTCGCTATCGCCAACGCCGGCATTGCAAACAACAGGGATGCCCATGGACATGATCTCACCCTGCTTGGTGGGTGAAGAACTCACTTTGCTGTAGGTAGGCCGGATGAAAAACAAGCTGTGCTGTGCAAGGGCAAGCAGGCCGGGTACTTCGTGGCGCATGCCAGGCCGGATGACTATCGCATCCGCTGGCAGCCCCTTTACGGATGCAGTCTGCCTAATACGCTCATGTTCGTCCTGGGTGATGAACAGGAATCGAGCATCGGGAAAAGCTTGGCGATAGGCGATGAAAAAATCGAGCATTTCATCCAGCATGTACCAGGTGCCAATGGAACCCAGGTAAGCCAGCACCCGGGCACCTGGTTTCAGGCCCAATTCACTTCGGAATTTTGCCGCCAGTTCCTCCGCAAGTTCTGGCGAAAAAAGTGTGGTATCGGCACAACAGGGAATGACACTGATGTTTTCTGCCCTCACTCGGACATGCTGCCAGCTCAGCATGTCCGCCTTGCCCGCATGGGTGAGGCATACCTGCTGATCGCATTGCTCTATCATCGCTTTTTCTTTCTTTTTGAAATAGCGATAGACCGTCTTGTACACGGGATTTTTCAAGTCCCAGGCGCCGGCATCTACTTTCTCATCGGCCCAAAAGCCGCGGTTATCGAAGAGGAATTTGATACCGAATTTCTTTTTCAAAAACAACCCGACCAGCGCGGTCACATGGCCCCGGCAATGCACCGCATCAAATGGTTTTTCATGATGAAGCCGCAAGGCCAGCTTACGCATCCGGCGTAGGTCAGCCAAGGTGGAGACAATGAGCGGGCTCTTTGTGTAGGGCAGCGGATGCCAGTCTATGCCGGCTTCGCGTGTGATACCTTCCAGCCTTTCGCGGTGCTGCGCAAAACGATCGGGCTTCTCGCAGCTCAGCAGGGTAAACTGATACCCGCCCTGCTCGCCGAGGCCTTTCAGATAGGGCAACACCTGGCTTTGCCCCAGCGGGTCGGTCATGCCATCATAAGAGAGGTAGAGGATGCGTTTTCCGCTCATGCCTTCATCCATTTTTGATACCACATCTGGAACATCAGCAGGTACCAGAGCTTCAAATATTTTTCAGTTCGACCCGCATAGAAATCCTGCAGCAATTTCTGAATGGCATCCTTCCGGAACAGTCCATGCTGCAAGGCAGTGTCACAGAAATGATCCATCACCAACGGCTTTAATTCCTGTTGCAGCCATTCATTTATAGGAATTCCAAAGCCCATCTTCGGGCGATCCATCATCTCTTTCGGAACGTATTTGTGTACGATTTGCCGCAGAGGATATTTCTTGATGCCGTTGTGGTATTTGTAGTCTGAAGGCAACTGGGCGGCCCACTCGATGATGTGCTGGTCCAGAAATGGCTCACGACCTTCCAGGGAAACGCTCATCGTGGCGCGATCTACTTTCTGCAGAATATCATCCACCATGTAGGTCTGATAATCCACCGCCATCATGTAGGAGAGTGCATCGTAAGCTTCCGGCTTCAGCTCTGTGCTGCTGTGGGCTGTCTGTAGGCTGGGATGGCTTTCGGCCATCAACTCTCGAATGTCTTTATCGCTAAATACCTGACTCAGGTTTTTCAGTAACTCTGAAGGCGAAGGATCGTTGAGTAGGTTTTTCAGCTTGTCGTATCGGCTGTGGAAGTTGGCTTTGTGTTTCAGTACCGGAATGCTTTCTGAAGACACACCTTCCATCAGGGAGGCAGCCATCTTGCGCAAAGGCTTGGGAATCGCCGCGAGTTTATTGCCGTAGCGGCTGATATAGTCGTAGCGGTTGTAGCCAGCAAAAATCTCATCGCCGGCATCGGCTGAAAGCGCCACGGTTACCTTTTGACGCGCCATCTTGCTCACGAGGATTGTGGGGATGGCGCTGCTGTCCGCAAAAGGTTCATCGTAGAAATGTGGCAGGGTCGGGATGATATCCAGCGCCTCTTTGATGGTGCAGTAATATTCAGTGTGGTCGGTGCCGAGGCGCTGCGCAATTTCTTTGGCAAAAGGGGCCTCATCCATCTTTTCACCTGTGGTGCCTATGGTGAAGGTCTTGAGCTTATCGGTACGCCCGCTTTGCAGCAAAGCGGTGACACAGGTGCTGTCGTAACCGCCGCTGAGAAACACGCCCACAGGCACGTCGGCCACCATGCGGTATTCGAATGATTGTTTCAGGATGCGTTCCGTTTCCTCTAAGGCTTCCGGCAGGCTGATTTTGAGTTTCGGCTTGTTGTAGTAGTCGTACACATTCCAGTATTGCTCAGTCTTAATTTCCCGGGTGTGCAGATTAAGGCGCAGGATATGGCCTGGAAGCAGCTTTTGGGTGTTTTTAAAGATGGAATGGGTACCAGAGACACAGCCATATTGTAGGAAAGAAGCCACGGCTGCAGGCTCTATTTCCTTGCAGAAACGCGGATGCTCCATCAGGCATTTCAACTCTGAGCCGAAGAGAAAGAGGTCGTCCTGAAAGGAATAGTGAAACGGCTTCACACCAGCGCGGTCGCGGATGCAGACGAGTTCTTGTTTATCGCGGTCGAGCAGGGCAATGGCAAACATACCCCGCCATTTATGGATGCATGCATCGCCCCATTCTTTCCAGCCGTGGAGGATGACCTCCGTGTCGCTGTGGGTCTGAAAAGAATGGCCGATGGCTATTAGCTCATCCCGAATTTCGTTGTAGTTGTAAATCTCTCCATTGAAGACGATGCTCAGTCCCTCATAGTGCATGGGCTGGTCGGCGGCGTGGCTGAGGTCAATGATGGAGAGGCGGGCATGGGCGAAGCCAATTTGGGCCTGGCCGGTGGTCGTCATCCAGTGGCGCTGACCGTCGGGACCGCGGTGGGTCATGCAGGCGGACATGGCCTGGAGCTGCTGCTCATTGCTTTGTTGTTTGAAATCGGCGAAGCCGGCTATTCCGCACATAATCTGGGCCGCGAAGTTCTATGATTCGATAAAGAAAAAAAAACAGGTGCTGTAAACCCCATCTGATTCCAGGCAGGCTACCAGTAGCTACAAAAACGAAGGATGTACTTACTTAGTGATTTTCAACACAAAAGCATAATTATTTTGATAATTTAAACTTCCTTTTTCTGTAGAATATTAACACCCATATTAAGGGTACCACCCATAAGGTTTTGGAAAGAATCTTAGTGCAGATTTGAAACAATTTAGCCCTTGGAGCTGCAACTTGATTTTGATCGCCATAGCCCAAAAGCTCCAATTCTGAATTTAACTTGGAAGAAGTAATGTGTCCCTTGTATATGATGGGCAGTTCATTATTATCAATTAAGTATTTGATACTGTTTCTGGGAACAGTGCTAAAGTCAGGTTCCAAATTGGAATCGAAATAGTACCAGTTTCCTCCAATCTCCCCCTCCATGGCATAATGTCCTTTAAACCGCACACTTCGATAGTTTATGTTTCTTCTATGGAAACACTCAGTACGAACAATACTAACCTGACTACATGCAGCCAATGGATATTTCAGAATATCGTCCGGTAACACAATTGCAGCAAGGTCATTATAAACAATAGCTCCGGCAAGGGCTGCTATCCAGTTTTCTTTCAACGAATAATAGCTATACCCATGATAAAACCGGCTCCGAAGTACCCTACCAACAGTTTCGGCATACTTCAAAGTGTCATACATTGAATTATCCGAATGAACTATTGAATCCGCATAGTTAATAATATCATCTACCCGCTGAAATCTCTTTACATATGTAGGGTCAAATTCATCCCAACTTGCCTTTTTACCATCCAGTTGCATTTGATGCAAATGAACGGGTAAAAAGTTGGGGAATAGAAGCAAAAAGCTACTAAACAAAGCAACATAAATAGACACCCTGGAATGCTTCTCACCTCTATTACTTAGTTTCGTCATCTATATTATATCAATAAATAAAACAAGCAATTTATAATTGTTTATAAGTGGTAATTTATTACTAGAAAAACAACTTAAATTATATAATATAATTGTTCGTTAAAGATGTGATAAATATTTTATATTTATTTACGTGTTACACCCTGTAAAGGTAACGAGTTTAGGCCAGACAAGGTTATAAGCGCTCGTTATAGGGCGGTTAGATTGTTGTTAACCAATAAGTTTAGCCGTAACCGAAAAATCAATTTCCAGCCTAATCAATTTCCTTCAAAAATGTGCTATTTCCTAAGCTTTAACTCAGGTATTTCTTATAAACACTGAGCAAGGATTTGATATAATGCTCAGGATGGGCAATACGCAATGCCTGCTTCCTGCCGGCAGCAGACAATCCATTCAGGCTTACCGTTCCGTTCACGATGTTCCGAAGAGTGTTTGTCAGGCTGTCCTCATCGTTCAGGTCGAAATAAAGGGCCGCATCACCAATTACTTCACGGAAGACCGGAATATCGGAAACCAATGCGGGGAGACCTGCCTTGGAGCTGCTGCTCATTGCTTTGATATTTGAAATCGGCGAAGCAGGCTATTCCGCACGCTGGAGTTTGGGGGGGAGTGATTAATCGATGGTCCTGTTGTGATGTTTAAGCGGCTACATTGCATCGTAATCGTAAGAACTTATCAGCCACTTACTTCTATCTGAGTGGGCTGCCATTCGACGTTCATCTGCGTATATGATAAAAGGTGTTCTGAATGATAATGGGCCTTTATTGAAAGGGTTCGTAATAAAGCCTCGGCTCAGCAACTGCTTTGCGTAAGCTCCGCCCTCTTGACAAAAAGCTACTATGCCTTTTTTATCAGATTGTTTAAGTATGTTTTTAAGATGGCCCATCAGCATTTTTGCTGCTCTTCCATTTTCAAAGAAGAAGTCGAACAGTACGATGTTGCCAGGAGTAAGGTAATAGGTAAGCCATGATTTGCATTCGCCGTTCCGGCTATTTTGGCTGTAACCTATAGTTCGATAATTGTGCAATGGGTTCGAGACACGCCACTTGAAGTTTGCCAGTGTCTTATGTGAATGGATGGGGCGGCTCCTATTGCTATGCAAAATTGATGATTCTATACGGGAAAGATCTTCAATCTCAAATATTTCGTCTCGCAACAGCCCAAATTGTGTCCAACACAGCACCTTGGGGATGAAATAATGCCGGACTGGAAAAATGGCTTTCCACCCGAATTTGTAGAAACCTGGCGCCGATTTACCCCCAGCGAAGCCGATTATAAAGAGTTTGTCTTGTTCCTGTAAATAAGCAAAGCAATGTTTGGCAAGCTTCTCAAACAGCCCTTTCCGCCTATGGCGCGAGTGGGTCATGGTGTCGCAGGACTGGTAAATTGTAACCATCTCCCCATCAATTACATATTGCTCCGGAATCACGCCATAATAGGCCGCTATTTCGTCATCATCCGCAATAGCCACAAAGCCCTCAACGAAGCCGGCTGGGTTATCCAGAAATTTCCATTTGAAATACCCGATGTCTGCATCCATGCCAAAGCAGTCCCTCATCAGAGGTAGCAGTATATCGAATTCTTCATGCTTCAGCTTCCGGATTGTATATTCTTTCATCGTATTATTGGTAGGCGTTTTAGGTTTGCGAAAAACAATTCTATTCTCAGTATGCAAGCGTCTATAGACTCATTGATAAGATAAACGCGATTTGGAGTGGAAAAGGATTTTTTCAATTCATATTGGGGTACGGCAGCATCTTGCACCAACAAAAAATGACGTATGCCTTGCGTACGTGCATAGGATATACTTTCGGGGCTGAATTGTCCGTTTGGCGCTGCCAGGATAGTAAGATTATGGTTGAGCTTCTGCCTGAATTCCATCAAAGACCTGCCTATTTCCCGATTGAGGTCTGAGGCATCGCGAACCGTTGCAAGCGAGTCGTGATTATAGGTGTGCGACCCAATCTCCACAATTCCGCTTTCAGCACATTCTAGGGCATCTGCCCAGCCCATCATTCGCACTTGCCCTTTGACTCCATAAGTGGTAGTCAGATCGTCCAAAAGTGTGTTTCTTTCATGCATCGGCATCGTAAGCATCTTTCGCAGCACAGATAAGTTGTACTGTATCCAATCGCCCTCGAAAATAGACCCGAGATCAACTATACCAGCTTCATGGATAAGATTATTCTCGCGCAGCACAGCAAAGATGTCATTTAGACGCTGTGTCCATATGGGTGAGCCTGTCGTTAGCGAAGCATTTACCAAATTGTGGTTGCAACATGCTCCTTTCGCTTTTAGCAGCGGCAAAGCTTGTTCCATAAAATCGTAATAGCCATCGTCGAAACTCAATATAAGCTTAGCTTTCTTTGTCTTTCGGGACACATCAGAAAACATAACGAGTTCATAGTGCCGGAGGCAGTAATCAAGAATTCCCGCGAAGAGTGAGGGATGAACTGGCTCGAAGAAGAAATCTGGACGTTCCGAAATGCGGTGAAGATTGAGGATTGTAACCTTCTGGCCCTTGATATTGCGAAGCATCCAGGATAATCCAAGGTTGCGGGCAATACGGAAAATAACATTTTTCATTAATGCATTATAATCCAATACATAGCATAATAACTCGTATCCAATGAGGAAAATTTAATTACAATATTTAGAATATAAGGCCTCTAGGTTGCTTATATAACTTTCTTGCTTTGAAATTTGAGCGGCCTGCACACGGCCTTTCATACTATATTTCGTCAAGTCTATTTGGCCTGTATAGATGTCTTGCAACATATGCGCAAGCGCGTGCGGATTCGGCAGGTCGAAATATAATACCGTATCTCCTGCGACCTCGTGAAAAATAGGAATATTGGAGAGAACTGCTGGCAATCCAATAGCCATAGCTTCTAACGGTGCAATTCCGAATCCCTCATGCGTGGATGCCATCACAAAGAGGTGATAACGTGGAAGTTCAGCCGTTATTTCCTCTGATTTACCCCTGAAATGTATTCTATTCAACTGTCGTTTCTTGACTAAGACTCTGAATTCTTCAAGACGGGCTCCCGCACCGAAAACATCGAGGCTAATTGGCAGATCCTTAAGCAGTTCGAAAGCATCGAGAATGTACGGATAATTCTTTTGGGGTTTCAAAAAGCCGACGGCCACACAGCGGAGCGGACTTCCCGGTTGGTAGGGCATCGGAGATGGCGCTTCGAAGAATTCATTGTACACCATATTATACAGTACATCCGCTGAGCCAGAATTGGGTACGCATGCCTTGTAATCATCGATGACAAGCTTGGAAACGCCAATAAGATGGTGATAGCGTCGCGCGGTCAACCTTTCAGCTACAAGTGCCAGGCGATTGGGTTTAAACGCATCTACGCTGTATTCATTATGCAATGTGTAGAACAGTGGCACACGCCTGGGGCAGGCCATTTTGGTCAACAAACCAGCTATCTGAAGATGCGCGTGTACCAACCTAGGCTTGTGGCGGTGGATAATCTTACGTATAGAAACAACTGCGCGTGGCCAGTCTGTTTTGTCGTTTACACTTAAACAATAATGGGTAATTAGATGAGGTTCTAACTGATCCAGTTGATCATGCGGATGATTCAAGGTTATCAATACGTGCTTGTAAGTGGATAATAACGGAATTGTATTACTTAGTAGCACTTCTGCACCCGCCCTTCCTAGAGAATTAATTATATGGATGATAACCCCCTTCTGCATAACCAACAAACCTTCGTGAAGTGTTAACTAGCACATGTTGATAATCGGGTAGTAGCTTTATGGTATTGACCAACAGAACTTCAGCACCGCCGATACTGAGGGAATTAATGACGTGAAGCAGGGTACCATTCCTCATTTTTTTATACAATTCGAATTACGCAATTCTACCTTAGTTGTAAGGTGGGTTTGTATTCATTAATTAGGCATGCTCCCTTTTAAAATCAGCGCCAATCGGTCGGAGCCAAGGCATCATTCTGCCCACTTTAACCAAGAGCAAAAGGAGATTTATCAGGAACGACAAAGCCGTAGCATACGCAGCACCAATACCTCCATATCGTTTAATAAATAGATAGTTGAACACTATGTTAGAAATAATGTTCATAATGGCAAGGATGATCAGATATTTGTTTTTCTTGTAGTAATAGATGTAGGCTGTGAAGAACATGTAAATACCCCAAAAGAGATAACCCAGGCTCACCCAAAATACATAATGGCCTCCCTCGGCATAGCGTGGGTCCATAAACCAGCGAAAGAAGAACGGGCTAGCCAGGTTCAGCAAGAGTAAGATAATGAACAGGCCCGCTATAGAGGCATAGGTGAGGCGGCGGATTTGCCTTTGTTTGACTTCATCAGGTTCTTTAAGCCGTTCCATAATATAGGGACTCAACACATTAGCAAGTGCTGTGCCGACAATAAGCATCACTGTACCGATGGTATAGCCTACACTATATATGCCGGCCTCGCTCACAGAGACCATTTTAGAAATGAAGAGCCGGTCGCTTTGATTGACCACAAACTTGCCGAGGGTATGGAGAATAAGCGGGGCTCCAAATATCAACCCCTCGCGGATGTATTTCCAGCGTATGTCTGTAGTGAGCAGCCCTTCCTTCCAGAAATAGATGAAGCTAACCCCGGTGAAGATTGCGGTGGCAAGAATCCAGGCTAAAATCCGGCCTTTCCAACCCATGCCACAAGCCACGACAAACAGTAGGGTACAGCTAATTTCAGTTACCGTCTTCCCGATACTAAACAAGGCATAGCTACGGGCTTTTTTCGTATAGATTTGGTAGCCTAAGGTTGTCTCAATGTAAATGGACATGGCCGCCAGGGGGAACATGCTCAATCCCCACCACTTTGCATTGGCAGGCAACTCCAGCACCCCTGCTAAAGAACCATACAGGGGCCAGGCAATGAGAAACAGAACTAATGTGGGCAGTATGGGAATAAAGGACACCGACGAAAACAGCGAGGCGAACTCCCGCTTGTCTTCCAACTGGAAATAGGATACCCCAATCAGGCTGTAAGCCACCAGCCCCACCAAGGGGAGCAACAGAGATACATAGGTGTTAATCAGTGCCGTGATGCCATAGTCCTCCGGCGTAAGGTAGTGGGAAATAATAGGCATCAACAGGAAGTTGACGCCTGCGCCGAAGAAACCTACGAAGGTGTAGATGGAGAGGGAGCGGAGGAGCTTCACAAATTTCGGATAGCTTCTAATACTCTTTTTGTAGCCTTACCGTCAAATGGGTAATTGTATATTTTTAGGTACTCAATATATTTTTCGTCATCTAAGGCTAAATTATTCCGAATCCAATATTCGTATTTATTTTCGAGGTCAGAAATATCAAGAGATAAATGGCATAATCCAGATTTAGAGAAATCGGAACCAAACACCCTAGGTTTAGGATGCCAGCCGAGTAAAACGATGTTTTTCCGGGCACAAATAAAACCATTCATCAGGCTTGAACTATATCCCAAAATAAGCTTTGCCTCAAGATATAACTTAGTATAATTGCCAAGTTGAATAACCTCAACAAATTTAGGATCAAAATTATATTGCAACCAGTTCTTAATATCAGATTTCGGGTGAAGCTTTACGAAAATCTTCTTCCCGTTTTTCAGAGCAAAATCATATAACACATTAGCGACCTTTTTGTGAAATTCAATATTCCAGTCTAGTACATTTTGTTCCAAATTGGGATGCTCAATAAATACAATATAGTCTTTCTCAATGGTTTCTGCGGAATAATACTCATCAAAAAAAGGGACACCTGTTAAGATTGCTTGTGCTTCTGTTGCTCCCGTATATACCTGTAATGACTCAAATTTTTCTTTATTAAAGCAAATGCAATGCTTAGGAACTCGTTCAGGGAATATGTTCTTCGCTAATGTTTCAACAGGCCCTTTTAATAACATTTTAAAAGGAAGAAAGTAATACTTAATTATACTATCAATTGATTTAATGCTATTTGCTTGCCTATAATAGAATGACTTTGCCTTTATTACACTGGGAAATGAACTAAAAAATCGTTTTACAAGATGTGGGAGTTTATTGCGAATAAACCCAATTTCTTGCCAACGTTCCACTAATGTGGCCGCATCCCCTGCGGCCCCATGTTCCAGATAAAATGTAGAAATGCCCAATGCATTTGCGGCAACAATCAAAGCTATTTGTTGCAGATCAATAATTTCTAATAAAATGATCTTTTCCGGTTTTATTTGGCACAGTAAGTGTCTGGGGCTTTTGTAATTTCTCCAGAAGTAATTGTTTTTGAACCGAAACGAGAATTGAGAAATTTCAATGTCGGATAAAGTAGACTTATCATACCAGAGCAGGGAAAATTCGATATCCGAATCTGAACACAAATACGAGTAATGGTCCAATCGTTTAGGATCACCTACAAACAATACGCGTTTATTAATACTCATTCTATCTATTGAAGCAACATCACAATTGTGTTATTGCATGTATTTTCCTTTTCAAGCTTTCAATATTATTTATTTTTTCTCCAATGTTCAAGTGTGCAATGGCATCCAGGTCTCCCGAATTAGGAAAGTAACGAACTATTTGTTTTCCAAGTGCGTGGGCTTCGATCAAAAAATTAGAATGCATTCCAACTATCAATGTTGCTGCCTTTGCAAGTTCGAGATTATCTACCGGAGGCGCAAAAAGTATTTGAATTCCATGAGTCTCAGCAGCCTGTTTAACTACTTTCTGCAATGTGTCCATCGGCTGTAGTGGATGGGCTTTTACTATAAGCGTTGCTCCGGCATCCTTTGGAAAAGCGCCTGCAATGTCGCGTAGGACACTGCATTCATCGAACCCCCACTTCCCTTCCTGATTACGGAGTGAAATTGGGTCAGGAGCATAAAGGACATATGCTCTGGTAGGGTTATATGAGCCGACAAGTTTCAATATCTCAACTGATGAAAGTACGGACTTCCAATACTTAGCGATATAGGTTAAATACGGATTCGGAAGAATCGTAAGTGCTTCTGAAGGTAGTCCACTTTGTATTGCAATATTTTTTGCCGTTTCGTCAAGTACAAAAATCCGGTCTGGCAATATGAGTGAATTCTGTAGCTCAAAGCGAATCGTCAAATTCGTCCAATGATCCACAAATGAATACACGGGGATTTTCATTGCCCTTGCCTGTGCCACTACTTTGATTTCAAAACAGGCAGAAGATGTTGGAAATGAGGTTCCTGTGAAAATCCAATCTGGCTGCTCAGACAAGGTGTTTAGGTCTAACGATTTTACTACATTCACCTTCATATCCCAATGGGAATAGAAATCGTATTCCTTGTTACTATAGGCGATTACCGAAAGCTCGGGTTGCTCGATACGTAACATGGCTGCCAGAGCAAGGCATGCTTTAGTACCTGCAGGGTCGCTAAAGACAATTAGTCCATTGCCTGTTAACTGAATATCCGGTGATAGCCGCATTATTTCGCTTCCTTTAACTCGTCAATATTGCTGAATATTTTATCACATGCGTTTACCACGTCCATCATGTCCTCTTTAGTCATCCCCGGGCGCATATACTCATGGGTGAAGAGCACTTCGAAGTGCATTTGTTCAACCACGGGGCAAATACCTTCGGAATAATCAACCTGGCCACTGTATAATTTTGGATTGTAGGCCCAGGCAGCCTTTTGTTGATAAATGGGTTGTAGATATAGTGGCTTCACGTATCCATTGCTAATCAATGGTGCTGTTTCTCTTAAAATTGCAGATGGGATTTCTGCTTTCAAAGCTTCAACAAATTTATTACGATGGACACCTGCGATTTCTTGATTGAATTTAATTGGGTATGTGTAATATGTAGCAACAGTGTGCTCTTGTAATGTAGGCAAGAGCTTAAATGCTGGAAATGCAGAAAGCTTATCATTCAAGAACGCAACATTTTCTAAGCGTTGTGTCAACAGCATAGGCAATTTCTTCAATTGTTCAATGCCAATCGCACATTCTATTTCAGTCATACGATAGTTACAACCAATCAAATTGGTAAGATTTGTAATTCCCCTTGGGGCAGTTACGTTTTCACCATGGTTCCGAATCATTTGACATCGGTCTGCCAGAATAGGATTATTTGTGGTGATGACACCACCTTCTCCTGTATGAATGTGTTTGTGGTAGTTAAGGCTGAAAACAGCAATATCTCCAATTCCTCCAACTAATTTGCCTTTGTACTTTCCCATTGGCGCCTGAGCGCAATCTTCAACCACGTATATGTTATGCCTTTTAGCAATTGCCATAATCGAGTCCATATCAGCAGGGTGTCCGAATATGTGTACGACAAGAATAGCTTTTGTCCTTGATGTGATTCTAGCCTCAATACTTTGAGGGTCCATGCAAAAAGTATCTGGATGGATATCGGCAAAAACCGGTATTCCGCCATATACCAATGGTGCTATGGCACTGGCAGACATAGAGTAAGGTGAAACAATAACTTCATCACCGGGCTGAATACCAATAGCCCCCATAGCAGTAAACAGGCCAGATGTATTGGAGTTAACTGTAACTGCATGATTTACACCAAATGCATTACACCAGCTTTCTTCAAATGTTCGCACAGAGGCACCTCCATAAAAATCATTTGTCCAAGCCCCAAGATACTGTGATAAATTTCCTGAATCAAGAACTTTCATAACAGCAAGTTTTTCTTCTTTTCCTATAGTATTATAAGCTGGAAATAACTGAGTGCGAATTGGCGAGCCGCCACAAATAGCTAATTTATGAGACATGATTGATTAATTTGCAATGTTAGAGAGTATCTGAGTCATACGCTTGTTTAGCAATGTCGCTTGTTGGAAATTATCAGGAAGGTTAGGATTACTAAGAGATTCAATCAATATGCGGACAATTGGCAACATATATTCGGTGCGTATATTACTTTGCCTCAAAGAAACATCTTCAACAAGTGAGCTTCCACTTAGTAAACAGTGATAATATCTGATTTCATCACCACTATGGCATATTACAATTTTTCCATTGCTGGAGAATAGTTCGATTTCGAAGATTGGGTAATCAGCCTCACTGATGCCTACAATATTCACAGGTATATTTTGGAAATTGCAAGTTCCAGTCAGGGTAGGATCATAGGGAAAGGCATCAAAAACAACAGATTGTACTTGAAAATTATCAAACAAAAAACTACATCCAAATAGATATTCAAGTAGGTCAAATGCGTGGCCAGCATTGTTTAAAAATCCTCGCTGGTATTTGATAATAATACCAGTAAAAGGCCAATAACTATTCCTATCGATCAACCTTGTTTTCAAAATAGAAAATTCTGGCTGAAACCTTCGAATATAATTTACGAATACCCTACTCTTTGATTGTTTGTACAACAAAAGTAAATCATTAAGATCACTTTCTGTTGCAGCTACCGGCTTTTCACAAAGAACAACAGACACGTTTTGTATAAGTAGTTCCCGAAGATAATAAAAATGTGATGGGGTTGGCGTTGTAATACTGACTATATCAAATTGCGAGTAGTCAAATCCATCGGAAATACTTATATGTTCAACATCGTAATGCTTGCAAACCTTAAGTAGTAAATCAGTATTAGCGTCAGAAAGCTTAAAGTCAATTTCATGGAATCGGGAAAATGCCTTAGCATGCGTCCATACTTTTTCTGGTGCATCAAGGTCATACAATGCGCCTATGTTACCACAGCCAATAATTAATGCCTTAATACTCAACTCGATTTACAGAATAATAACGTTATGATAATGACAATAAAAAATTTCAGGAAAGACTATTTGCTCCTAAAAGCCTTATACTTCAATTCTGCCAATTTCCAATCTGTCTCATTATCAATATCTTGCACCATAGTTTCCGGGGTGATTATGGGAACTGAATTAGGCATGAAGAGTCTTTGAAATTTCTTAAGGCTATCAATATTAAGGAAATAAAATTGACCACAGTCATGGTAGCTTTTTGGCAAATCTTGGGATCTGGAGCTGTAATATTCGGGCCAATTCATCTCAATACAACCTTCAGAATTTACTTTTACTGACCTTAATATTGGATAGCTAAATTCTGTAATTGGGATTACAGAATCTGCTTTCTTTTCAATTAGTAAACTTAGAGCCAAACGTAGGCTATCTGCACTCACAAAAGGAGCAGTAGGATAAATACAACATGCATAATCGAAAGTCCTACCAATTTTTTCGTATTCGCCAATGACTTCAAGTATCACTTCAGCGGTGCCTGCGTAATCATTTGAGTTTTCCGCACTACGCATAAATGGTATTACAGCCCCTAGTTTTTGAGCAATTAATGCAATTTCCTCACTATCAGTAGATACCATTACTTCTTCAAATTGATTAGAGCGAAGTGCTTCTTCAATAGAATAAGCTATAATTGGTTTACCCAGAAACTCCTTAATGTTTTTTTTAGGAATTCTTTTGCTACCACCCCTTGCTGTAATTATTGCAATATTACCCATGTTATACTAGTTTATCAAATGTAAAAATGTCGCCTTTTGTTATAAATTGATTGGTCCTTCTGCCAATAATTAACCCCTTGTCATATGGTTTTATACTGTCTTTAGGTGCAGGACGTAAAACATCAATCATAGATTGGTCAATTAAAGTATTTGTATCAATATCCATACTTGCCCGGCAACATCTTCTTTGTACAATTACTGTTTCAAGTTCATTGTCTTCAACTCTTTTTACAGGAATACCTAATGCAAATTCGAGATCCCTAGTAGCGTTCACCATATCTCTCCAAGAAGTAGGATTCATAGCAAACTTATGGTCAGGTCCAACTCTGGAATTATCATCAGTAAAATGCTTTTCGATTACCCTAGCACCTAATGATACAGCACCTAGGACGGTAGTATGACCCAATGTGTGATCAGATAATCCAACAACGACTTGAGGATACATATCCTGATATGTCTTTAAAACATTCAGATTAATATATCGAAAATTATCGCTAGATCCTGTGTAATTAGTATTACATTGCATTAGAACAACATTATTGTTATGCATTTGAACAATTTTCATCGCATTCATTACATCTTCAATACTTGACGCTCCAGTTGCAATAAGTAATGGGCGATTCAATTTTGCTACGTATTCAATTATTTCGGGCCAAGTGATGTCTCCAGAACCGATTTTATAAGCACATACGTTATATCCTTCTAAGTGATTGACAGATTCTATATCATATGGGCTAGAGAAATAGTGAATACCTATCTTTTCACACTCTTCCTTTAGGGTTTTTGTCCAGTCCATCGGCACAGAAGCATCTTGATAAACATCAAACACGCTTTTCTTCCAAGTAGATTGGTGAGAAACTTTTCCACCAATATTTTCGAATCCAAATTTGCTTACTATTTTAGAAGCTTGGAAATTTTGGAACTTAGCTGCATCAGCACCAGCTTCCTTTGCTATATGAATCAATTCAATAGCTCTAGAAATATCGCCGTCATGATTTGCACCAATGTCAGCAATGAAATATGTGGGATATCCAATCCCAATTATCTTATCGTAAATTTTAATTGACATTCTATTATCTTTTTAAGAATTCATGATTTAATATGGAAAATATATAACTATCTATATATTTCCCATTGTGAAAGTAATTATCCCTCAATACAGCATCTTGGTGCATACCAAAATTATCGAATAGAATTTTTTTTCTTTCATCAATTACATAAATTTCAGTCCAAATTTTATGTAAATTCAATTCATTGAACGCATATTGGAATAATGTATCCATGCTATCCCAAGCAAAACCACCTCTTTCCGTATCGATGTAAATGTCATCCTTACCTATATACAGGGAAAGGTCAGCATTTCTCTGAATCCAGTTGATATAGCATAGTCCACAAGCACCTATTAAAGTATTAGATTGTAAATCAACAATTGAAAACATCAACGTGCCGACATCATTCATAACGAAACGATCGTACCATTTTAGCTGATCATCAATATTAAGTTCACGATACTCACGGAAGTTTCTCCTATAACTAGAACGGTTTCGCCATTCCTTTAATGACTCCAAATCTTCTTTTTCAATTTTTCTAAGACCAATTTTTTTTCCAAGTAACATATACTATGCGTTAAAAGATTTTAATAATTTAGGATAGTCAGAATCAAATAGTCTTTTATACTTAAAAATAGACTCTGTTAAGGTTGATAATTTATAATTAAAGACGTGTTCAAACATAGAACAATCTAATATTGAATTCTTATTTCTCTTAGCAGCAAAATTAAAATCATCAATAGAAATTGGATTAATGTATGCAGGATCCAAATCGAAAACATTAGCCAGCGTTACTGCAAACTCATATTTGGTCATTGAAGTTGCACTACCAATATTTACTACTCCTAAATGTCTTTTATCGTAGCTAGTAACAATTATTGAAATTGCATCCTTTAAATCATTAACCAAGATTGGCGAAAAAGACACATCATTAAAACAATTAATATGCATTTTGTTACTAATATTATGATAAATCCATTCAGATAAGCTATATTTATTTAGGATATTGAACCCAAACATATTAGTCCGAATAACTGATGAATTTACACCACTACCTAAAACCACTTCTTCAGCTTTTAGTTTCGTGATAGCATAAACGCTGGTTGGCTTAATTGGAGAATGTTCATTCTTCTTATCATTTGAATCTTGATAAACCGCATCGGTAGAAATATGTATAAAGTATGCGCCCTTATCCTTTGCAAACTTAATAAGCTTTTCAGTTAGTACAATATTATTTTCGTAAGCAAAAGATGGATTTCGCTCACATTCATCTACATTAGTCATTGCAGCACAGTGAATTACGAAGTCTACTTGAATTTCACTACTATAAATTTTGCCTATCTCAATGTATTGTACATTGGGTATGTTAAATGTCTTTGACCTGTAAGTTCCAATTACATTATGTCCATCTTTTGCAAACAAATAGCATAAATTGCTCCCCAATAATCCGCTTGAACCTGTAATTAATATCTTCATAATGGATGACAATTATTACGATTATTTAACAGTGCATAACATTAGTTACCAATGTAATTGTCTGTCTGAAATGGCTCCCCTTTTAAAGATATTTTTTAGGCAACATTAAATTCTGAATCTACATGTTTATGAATTAATAGGCGCAAGCTCGGAACATCCAGCCATTCATCATTCTCCCCGGAATTATACTTGAAGCCAACGGGTACTTTTTTGGCGTCAAATTGCCGGATGAAATCATCCAGTTTCCAGTTCGTCTTTTGTGGTAGAATGACGTAGTACTTACCCAAGTCATAGGTAGTAAATGAGTCAGATGGTGTAATCATTTCCTCGTGTACCTTTTCACCGGGCCGGATGCCAATCACTTCCTGAGTACAGTCGGGCGCAATGGCCGTTGCCACATCCGTTATCCGATACGATGGGATTTTAGGTACAAACAACTCTCCGCCCCAGGCAGTCTCCAAAGCATGCAACACCATATTCACTCCTTCATCCAGAGAGATGTTGAAACGGGTCATATTGGGATCCGTTATCGGAATCACCCCGGAATGCCTGCGATTCAGAAAGAAAGGCATGACAGAACCATTGGACCCCATCACATTGCCATACCGAACCACGGAAAACTTGACCGGGTTGTCGCCCCTGATATTATTAGCCGCTATAAAAAGCTTATCCGAAGTCAGTTTAGTGGCACCATACAGATTAATGGGTGCACATGCCTTGTCGGTAGAAAGGGCTACAACACCTTGAACTGAAGTCTCTAATGTGGCGCGGATTACATTTTCCGCCCCATTGATATTTGTCTTGACGCATTCATCCGGATTATACTCTGCTATCGGCACATGTTTCATTGCCGCGGCATGGATGACATAATCTATCCCTTTAAACGCACGCTTAAGTCGGTCATAATCACGAACATCTCCAATGAAAAAACGAATATTAGGGTACTTACTTTCGGGATACTCAAAAGCCATTTGGAATTGCTTTTGCTCATCGCGGGAATAAATCACCAGTCGCTTCACATCCGGCCAACGTTGCAATATGGTACGTGTCAGTGCTTTACCAAGGGAACCCGTTCCTCCGGTTATCAAAACCGACTTATTTGAAAGGTCTAATGCCATCTTTAATACAAAGAATTATTTTTTATTGGTAGTTCGTAGTCAATGGGTAAAGTTGATAGATTCCTTCCTACTCCTTAGTATCCCCAACATTCCTTAATGTGAAATATTCGAGTCAAATACCTCATTGATGGGCTGCAAATTTAGTTGCTTTTACGTCCTATTGTGTGAAGCATTAGTTTTTGTGTTTTTGCCACCTGCCCGGTTCATCAAGCTCTGTTCTGTCCATCTTAATATCTGCTCCACTATCCTCCCCCCCGCCCCCCCATCCCCAAACATCCCCTCCACATACCTCCCGGGCGTTTCAGCCACCAGCCTGGGCAACTCTTCCAACTCTTCAAACACCAGCCGGTTCCAGCCTTCTTTCAGCGTGTCGTGCCATTCCGTCTCTGTGCGCAGGGTGATGCACTTGCGTCGCAGCATATATGCTTCCTTCTGTACCCCGCTGCTGTCTGTAATGATACAGGCTGCTCCCGCCTGATAGGATAAGCTGTCCAGGTAGCCCACAGGCTCGAGAAAGTGAATATTGGAATAGACCTCAGCCCGGAATCCGGCCCGTTCCATACAATGCCGGGTCCTCGGATGCAACGGAAAATACACCCGTGCCGGCAATCCGTTCAGTGCCTGCAAGACAAGCTTTAGTCGCTGAGGCTCATCCGTATTGTAAGGCCGGTGTAGTGTGGCATAGTAATAAGGTTCCGATGAAAACGTACGAATCTGATGCCGCATCTCCTCCAGCATATCACACATCACATCGCCCGTCAGTAATACGCCCTCATGGGCAATGCCCTCTTGCCGCAGGTTGTCCGCCGCCTCTTGTGTAGGGCAAAAAAGCAAGGTCGAAAAAGTATCCGCAATGATTCGATTTACCTCTTCCGGGAGTGCCCGGTTGAAACCCCGGATGCCCGCCTCCACATGAAACACGGGTATTTGAAGCTTTACAGCAGTCAGCGCACCGGCCAGTGTGGTGTTGGTGTCGCCATAGATAAGCACCGCATCGGGCCGCTCTGCCAGGCATACTTTCTCGATGCCTTCCATCATTCGCCCGGTCTGTGCGGCATGGCTACCCACGGCACCAATGCCCAGATGAAAATCGGGAGCCGCGATATTCAATTCTTCAAAAAAAGAACCGCTCATATTTCCATCGAAATGCTGGCCAGTATGCAGGGTCAATGCCCGGAAATGTTGTTTCAGGTGCTTGTGCACCGCCGCATGTTTGATAAACTGCGGTCGGGCACCAATGATAGATAATATGCTGTGCATAGCGGTGCCGGCTGTTGGCGGGAAGTGCGGGCACAAAGGCCGGATTGCCGGAAGGGATTATAGGCTAAATGCCGGCAAAATAAGCACAGTTCAGATTGCAGACAGCAAGCTCAGGAATGTAATGAATCCGGAAGGCAGCAAATGCCAGACAATATCCGTCAGGAAGCCATGATGAATAATCCTTGCCTGAGCGATTTTTTTTTAGCCGGCAGTAGTAAGACTATGGAGCATCCGTTGCGTCGCACATTTCAGGGTTCTGTTCGCTATGTAGCTTTTCCCATAAAATCGGGCAGCTCTGGGCTGGCTGAGTCGGTCGCTTCCACAGGAGCAGGCGATACAAGTTTTTTCATCGAAGCAGACACATCATTAACCGAACTATTAAAGCCGCATCAAAACACCTTCAAAATCCTGCATCAGGCCATCAGCGCTTGCTCCAGTGCCTGCTCATAGGCCTGTTGCCATTCGGGCAGGTAGCCCCAACTCTCCCCGTCCACACAGATTTCTGAAGTCGGAGCCACCCGGCCCAGGTGTGTAATTGGGGTGCCTGCAACCTCTGCTTCAAACAGTGATTTCAGATCAGGATTCACACTGACAACCACCCGGCTCTGTGCCTCGCCAAAGAGGAAGGCATCCTTACGTAAGCCGGCTTGCGTGTGCAGGTTAAAGCCATGACCAGCACTCATCGCCGCCTCCAGCACGCAGCAAAACAATCCACCTTCAGACACATCATGTGCCGAGCGGATACTGCCCCGCTCAATGAGCCTGGCAATAGTTTGTTGCAGGGCATATTCTTCATCCAGGTTGAAGTATGGTGCCGGGCTGTGCGTCACGCCGCAGAGCTGATGCAGGTATTCGGAGCAGTTGAAATCTTCGCGGGATGTACCCACCAGATATATCAGGTCACCCGGATGCTGGAAGCTAAGCGTCATCTTGTTTCCCGTCGAATCGAGCACACCCACCATACCGATGGTTGGCGTAGGATAGACTGGGCCATCGGGACCTTGGTTGTAGAAGCTCACATTGCCGCCAGTGACGGGCGTTCCGAACTTACGGCAGGCCTCGCCCATGCCTTTCACTGCATGCACAAACTGGTAATAAGCTTCGGGGTTGTATGGGTTTCCGAAGTTGAGGCAGTTGGTCACACCAACGGGCAGCCCACCGCTGCAAACGATGTTGCGCGCTGCTTCCGCCACGGCTATCATAGCGCCTTTGAAGGGGTCGGCAAAGACGTAACGAGCATTGCAATCCGTCGTTACAGCAAGCGCTTTTTCTGAGCCATGAATCCGCACCACTGCTGCATCAGAAGGAGCATTGGTCTGGGTGTTTCCGGTCATCACCATGCTATCATATTGCTCATAAATCCAGCGTTTGGATGCGATATTGGGAAGCTGCGCTAATCGAAAAGCGGCTGCTCTTAAATCACCAGGTAATGGAATGCTCGCCGGATCAAAGGCCTGAATATTCTTGAAATAGGCAGGCTCTGAATATTCCCGTTCATACACCGGTGCACCACCACCCAGCACCAGACTTTGTGCAGGCACATCGGCCACCAAGTCATCATGCATATAGTATTTCAGGCGTTGCTCAGTGGTCACTTCGCCAATGGCCACACAGTGGATGTCCCACTTATCAAACACGGCCTGCACGGCGGCTTCCTGACCTTTTTTCACTACCACCAGCATACGTTCCTGGCTTTCGGACAGCAGCATCTCCCAGGGCTTCATGTCTTGCTGGCGTAATGGCACACGGTCGAGGTGGATGATCATGCCATGTTCGCCCTTGGCACTCATTTCAGAGGTAGAGCAGGTGATACCGGCAGCACCCATATCCTGCATCCCGATAATGGCACCGGTCTGAATGACTTCGAGACAGGCTTCCAGCAATTTCTTTTCTTCAAAAGGGTCGCCTACCTGCACGGATGGTAATTGCTCGGCACTGTCTTCTGTGATATCTGCAGAAGCAAAAGAAGCCCCCCCGATACCGTCTTTGCCGGTCGCTGCCCCCACAATAAACACGGGGTTGCCAGCACCGTAGGAAGTTGCGCTTACAGTTTCGCCGGCTTTCACGATGCCCACGCTCATGGCATTGACGAGTGGGTTGGTCTGATAGCAGTCTTCGAAATAAACCTCGCCGGCCAGGGTAGGCACGCCGAAGCAGTTGCCATAATGCCCAATGCCTTTGACCACACCTTTCACGAGCCATTTTGTCTTGGGATTATCGGGCAGGCCAAAGCGGAGCGAGTTGAGTGCCGCAATGGGACGGGCACCCATGGTGAAGATGTCGCGGTGGATGCCACCAACGCCAGTAGCCGCACCCTGAAAGGGCTCGATGGCACTGGGGTGGTTATGGCTTTCGATTTTGAACACACAACCCAGCCCGCCACCGATGTCCACGAGTCCGGCATTTTCTTCTCCGGCTTTCACTAATAGACGCTCACCTTCACGGGGCAGGGTCTTCAGCCATTTGATGGAATTTTTATAGCTGCAATGCTCACTCCACATCACGGAGTACATGGCCACTTCATTGAAGTTGGGTATGCGCCCGAGAATGGATTTTATTTGCTCAAATTCAGCTTCCAACAGGCCCAGTTTCAGGGCTTGTTCTAAGCTGGCAGGGGCTGTAGTCACAGAGGTGTTTTGTGGCATGGCGCGAAGGTACGGGGCTGGAAGGGGGAAGTACCGGTATCGTAGATGTAGGATTTGGGAAGAATTTTTTAAAGATGAGCATCGCCTTGCGTTCACAATAAAAGAGCAGCAGCTTACTCCCCTTTGAATTTGGCGTAATTGTCAGTTCCTGTCTTTGTTTTTACAATTCGCCTCGCTGGCTTCCCGAATTTTGCCGCGCTTAATTCAAGACTCATGCGTCTCTTATTTCTTTCGAGCATTTTACTCTTTGCGACTTACTGTAGTCAGGCTCAGGATTCCTTAAGGTATCCCAGCGAAAAACATTTCAAAAACATCCGTCAGCTCAGCTTTGGCGGCGACAATGCCGAGGCTTATTTCGGCTGGGACAATCGCCATTTTACCTACCAGCGTACCGACCCGAAAGCGGGTATCCCCTGCGACCAGATTTTCCTGGGCACGCTGCCAGTTGGCAAGAAGGGCAAGTTTGAATCGAAGCTGGTCTCTACGGGAAAAGGCCGCACCACCTGCGCCTATCTCATGCCGGACATGAAGCATTTCCTCTATGCCACTACTCAGTTTGGCGGTGGTGATGAATGCCCACCAGTACCGGATAAGAAGAAATTAAAGAAGTATGTATGGCCTGTTTACGATAGCTATGATATCGTGGTAGCGGACCTGAATGGTAAGGTGCTAAAACACCTCACCAACACACCGGGCTATGATGCCGAAGCCACGATTTCGCCGGATGGCAAGAAGATCATCTTCACCTCTACGCGCAATGGCGACCTCGACCTCTACACCATGAATATTGATGGCAGCGATGTGCGGCAGATCACGCACGAATTAGGCTACGATGGCGGCGCCTGGTTTTCACCGGACAGCAAGAAAATAGTGTGGCGAGCCTCGCGCCCCAAGACCGCAGAAGAGCAGAAAGAATACAAAGACCTACTGGCTCAGGGGCTCGTCATGCCTACGAATATGGAGGTGTATGTAGCCAATGCAGATGGCTCGGATGTGAAGCAAATTACCTTCCTGGCCGGCGCCAACTGGGCACCCAACTTCACACCGGACGGCAAGAAAATCATCTTTGCCTCCAACCACGAATATCCCCGTGGCTTTCCATTCAATCTCTACCTCATCAACCTCGACGGCACAGGCCTGGAGCGGATTTCACACGATGGCGGCTTTGATGCTTTCCCTGCTTTCACACCGGACGGCAAACAGATTATTTTCTCATCCAACCGCAACAATGGCGGCGGTCATGCCACCAACCTGTTCATTGCCGACTGGATTCCCCAACCATAAGGTTATTGATTTTGGCCATTGAGCCATGTTCCATGTATTTTCTTCTTCTTAACGCCGCCCAGACATCTTTTTGTCCGGGCGGTGCGTTATTTGTAGCCAGTCTGATTGACACGTTGTCCCTATGTTGATTCAAGAACTCATCTCTGCCAGTGTACCGACTCTGTCGCCTACAGATACGGGCAACCATGCTTTGTACCTGATGGAAGAATCGCACCTGGCTCAGATTCCACTGGTGCAGGGTAATGAATATCTCGGACTCATCCGCGAACATGAAGTGCTGGACTGGAACACGCCGGAACGCGCTCTGAGCAGTGCCGACTTTGCAAACTATCGTCCTGCTGTGCCGGTAACGGCTCACCCTTATGATGCCATGCGGGTGGCTTCAGAGCAACACCTGAATGTGGTGCCTGTGGTGGACGACAGCCGCCACTATTTGGGCAGCATCACCCGCGATGACCTGCTGCGTTTCATCACAGAAAACAGTGGATTGGATTTCCCTGGCGGCATCATCATCCTCGATCTGGACGCACGCCAATACAGCCTTTCTGAAATTGCCCGCATCTGCGAGAACGAAGACGTAACCATCCTCAGCAGCCAACTCGGCACCGATCGCGAATCGGGCAGGCTCCGCGTGACGCTGAAAACGAACCGCACCAATCTCGAAGCATTAGTCTCGGCTTTTGAGCGTCGTGAATATGAAGTGCGGGAGGTGTATGGCGCACAAACGGGCGCTGAAGATGTGATGGATCGCTATCGCTCGCTGATGAATTACATCAACATGTAGGCTGGGGGCACAGCCTTTGCAGTGCTTGTGCCTGTCGGAATTTTTCAACAACCCGAGATTCTCCTGATGCCGGAATCAGGGTTTTCATTTCCGCTACATTTATTGACCACAAAAAATTAAAGCTCATGCAAGCTGCTTATGTCATTGCCGGATTTCGTACCGCGGTAGCTAAATCAAAACGTGGAGGCTTCCGTTTCTATCGCTCTGACGACCTCGCTGTGGATGTCATCAAAGGCCTGTTGGCGACACTGCCACAATTAGACCCGAAGCTGATTGATGATGTGATTGTAGGCTGTGCCGTGCCGGAAGCAGAACAGGGCTTACAAGTGGGGCGTATTATTGCGAATCGGGCCGTGGGTGAATGGGCAGCAGGCGTCACGGTCAATCGCTATTGTGCCTCGGGGCTCGAAACAATCGGCATGGCCACAACGAAGATTCAATGCGGCATGGCGGAATGTGTGATTGCCGGCGGCACAGAAAGCATGACGCTGGTGCCTACAGCAGGCTGGCGCACGATGCCCAACTATGAAGTGGCTGCTGCCCACGCAGATTATTACCTGGCGATGGGCCTCACTGCCGAACAGGTAGCTCAGGATTATCACGTGAGCCGTGAAGCACAGGATGCCTTTGCCTATAGCTCACACCAAAAAGCACTCCACGCAATCAAAGAAGGCTATTTCAAAAGTGGCATCCTGCCCATCACGGTGCCGGAAGTGTACCTGGATGAAAAGAATAAACGACAGACCCGCAGCCATGTGGTGGACACGGACGAAGGCCCTCGTGCCGACACAAGCCTCGAAGTACTGGCGAAACTCCCTCCTGTATTTGCGAATAAGGGTAGCGTAACGGCAGGCAACTCCTCGCAGACCTCTGACGGCGCTGCTTTCGTGGTGGTGGTGAGCGAACGATTGATGAATAGCCTGGGCCTGAAACCCTGGGCACGTCTGCTGAATTATGCCTGCGCCGGTGTGAACCCGCGCATCATGGGTATGGGACCCTCCGTTGCTGTCCCCAAGGCACTGAAGCAGGCCGACCTGAAGCTCGCAGACATGGAATTGATTGAACTGAATGAAGCTTTCGCCTCACAATCGCTGGCCGTCATTGCGGAGCTGGGTATGAACCCGGACATCGTGAATGTGAATGGCGGCGCTATAGCTCTGGGACACCCCCTGGGCTGCTCGGGCGCAAAACTGAGTATCCAACTGCTGCATGATATGGAACGATTAGGTAAGAAACGAGGGATGGTCACGGCATGTGTGGGTGGCGGCCAGGGTATTGCCGGCATCTGGGAATTGATGCGGTAAGGAAGCTTTTCTGGAGTGCAGTAGATGGATGAGTTGTCCGGCGAAGGCTCCTGCCTTCGCCGGATTATCTTGTAGCCTCTTGGCTACTGCCATGAAGCCAGGAACAATGAAAGACCGCATGAATACCTCTTTTCAATTCGGATGCTTGCAGGCACCCTGTTTCTGTTCATTTACCATTGTGCAGTGCGCTGATTTATTTACCCAACAAGCTTATAGAGACATTGTAGTGGATTGCATGAACTATTGCGAAGCGCATAAGGGTTTGCGTATTCATGCCTATGTGTTTATGAGCAATCAGATTCATTGCATTCTGTCTGCTTCATTTGGCCTCCTATCTAACATTCTTCGCGACATGAAGAGCTTCTCTGCCAAGACGATGTTCCGCCGGATGTATGAAGCGGAAGATTGCAGGCTTGACTGGCTCAAACTCGTCTTTGCATATGCAGCAGGTGGCCATACTCGCAATAAAGATTTCCAGATTTGGAATCACTACAATCATCCTGAAGAGTTGTGTAGTGAAAAACTTTTTCGACAGAAAATGGACTTTATACACAACTGCCCGATTCGGGCTGGATTGGTTGCCGAGCCTCATCATTGGCTATATAGCAGTGCATCGGATTATTTGGCGGGAAGGCAAGTTGGGAAACTGAATATTTCGCTCCTGACTCTGCTGTAGCCAAGAGGCTACACCATAACCCGGCGAAGGCTGGAGCCTTCGCCGCGCCATCCGAAGCCTGCTACTTTTGCGAAGTCTATGCGCACTTCCTGCTTACTACTGCTGCTTTTACTGGTGCCGTTCTTCAATCTTCAGGCTCAGATTTTCCCCAAAGCTCATTTCAATGGCATGTACCTCCAGTGGGGCTACAACCGCGAGGTGTTTACCCGAAGCGACATTCATTTCAGTAATGGCAACCAATACGACTTCACCATTCACGATGCAAAGGCTGTGGACAAGCCCGACTTCGATGGCATCTGGAATTCGCCTGTTGACATCACGATTCCGCAATATTCCTACCGTATTGGCGTGTATCTGAATCCCGAAAGAAGCTGGGCCATTGAGCTGAATTTCGACCATGCCAAGTATGTGGTCAATGATGATCAGACGCTGCGCCTGAGCGGCCATATCGGCGGCGAGGTCATTGACAAAGACACCGTCATTCATCGTCAGTTTCTCCATTTTGAGCATACCGATGGCGCCAACTTTTTCCACCTCAATTATGTCCATCAGAAGTTTTTGCTCGAAGGCAAGCGCTATGGCAAGCTCTCCTACCTACTCAAAGGCGGTGCGGGTGTGGTGGTGCCTCGCACGGATGTAACCTTCAAGGGGCAGCGGCTCAACAACAAGTTCCATGTCGCGGGCTACATCATCTCTGCCGAGGCCGGTATGCGCTACTATCCCCTGCGCAACTTTTTCCTGGAGCTGAATGTGAAAGGCGGCTATGCTAATTACCTCAACTCGCTCGCCATCGAAGGCGGCGGCAAGGCTAATCATCAGTTCTGCTACGCCTCCGCCATCCTCTTGGCCGGTTACGACCTCAACTTCGGCCATCAGCGCCAGCGTCCCGCCTCACTTTAACGCCTTGCCTGCACAGCCGGGATTACTTTTGGAGCCCACATGCTGGCCCGCATCCTGCATATACTTTGCTCGCTTTGGCTGGTCGTGCTGCTGCTCTTCGGCACCACGCCTGCTGCGGCCATCCATGCCTTCGCCCATCACCACGACACCGTCCACCACCACAGCCGCGAGAAGCACAACATAGAACCCAGGCACCATCACTGCCAGTTCCTCAGCTTCCACCTGATGCCCTTCGATGCGCCGCCACAGTGGCATGCCCGTCCGGCACAGAAGCTACAAAAGCTGCACAGCTTTTACATCATCCCGGATGCGCGCGCTGCACAGCAAATCCTCGCCCTGCGCGAAGGCCGCGGCCCGCCCCACATCTCCTGAAACCAGCAGGCAGAAAGTCCATCGTGGCCTGAAATTATTTTTTAGCCGGCTGGATTTCGCTGCCCATCTTCCGTTGCGTCGCACACTTCAGGGTTCTGTTCGCTACTGAGCAGTTCCCGTAAGACGCAAAGGCCTCAGACTGTTCCTGGCCGTGATGTTCTGGTATGATCCTGCAAATCCGAGAGCCCTTCAGGTATCACTGATTTCCGTTCCGCCCACCACACGGAGCCTTTGCTGCCATTGCAAGCCCAACTTTCCGCTGCGCTGCACAACTGCAGAAAAAAACAACCAGAGCTCCGGAATCTTTTTCACACAAGCTCAATCATCAAAATGCGTCTGACCACGCTCTTCTTATTTCTTCTATACAGCATCCCGTCATCTGCTGCCCTACGTGCTTCGCTTTATGGCCGCATCACCGACACGGCGGGCATTCCACTGCCCGGCGCCATCATCGAGCTGCCGGAGCTGCATACCGGCGATGTAACCGACACAGGCGGGTACTTTCATATTTCTGAGCTGCCCTCTGGCCGGTTCTTAGTCAGTGTACGGCTGCTCGGCTTTGCGCCCCAGAGCCGCTACGTAAACCTTCAAGGGCGCACCCAGCTCACACTCGCACTCCATGAGACCGTGATTGCCCAGCATGAAGTGGTGGTCACAGGCACCAGCCTCGCCACCGGTCTGCGACGCAGTGTGGCGCCCGTGCAGAGCATTTCAGCAGATCAGATGCGCGAAAATGCCAGCAGCAATATTATTGATGCCATCAGCCGGGTGCCTGGCGTGCGGCAGATTGCCACAGGGCCAGCCATCTCCAAGCCCGTCATCCGCGGCCTGGGTTACAACCGTGTGGTCACCGTATCAGACGGTATCCGACAAGAAGGGCAGCAATGGGGCGATGAGCACGGCATCGAGATTGACGACTACAACCTCAGCCGGGTAGAGGTGGTGAAAGGGCCAGCCTCATTAAGTTATGGCTCCGATGCGGTAGCTGGTGTCATCAATATCCTCAGTCCGCTGCCCCCACCCGAAGGACATGTGGAGGCACAGTTAGCGACCAATTATCAAAGCAACAATGGCCAGTATGCCTTTCATGGCCGTGTAGCCGGCAATGAGCATGGCCTGAATTGGAGTGCCTACTACACCGGCAAAAGAGCGCACGACTATCAAAACAGCGCCGATGGCTCTGTATTCGACACGCGCTTTTCCAACAACGACTACGGCGCTGAAATAGGCCTCCGAAAACACTGGGGCAATAGCAGCCTGGCCTTCACCTCCTTTAATCAGACCCTGGGCCTGCCCGACGGCACCCGCGACAGCCTGAGTGGAAAATTTCTGAAGCCCATCAACCAGAGCGGTAATGAGGCAGAGATTCCGGTATCCGATGCCGATGGCACGCGCTATTCCCGCGTCATCCCCAGCCAGCAAATCAGACATCAGCGTTTAGCCTGGAATTCGGAATTATTCCTGCACAACGATGGCCGGCTGAGCCTCACGGCAGGCTACCAGCAAAACGATCGCAAAGAATTTGGTGATGTCTTGCAGCCCGATGATCCGGGCCTTTGGCTGAGGCTGCGAAGCCTTACCGCCAAGCTCCAATACCAGCAACAACTCCCACACGAATGGCAGTTCATTGCCGGACTAAATGGGATGAGCCAACACAATGAAAACCGGGGTTCTGAATTTATCGTGCCCGATTATCAGCTCTTCGACCTGGGTGGCTTTGCGATGCTGCGTCGAGAAACCGAACATTGGACTTTCGCTGCCGGTCTGCGCTTAGATCATCGCCAGATTGCCGGCGATGCCTTGTATGAAGACTCTACAGGCCAGCGTTCGGAAAAGCAAACAGCGGGCGGGTTTGAGCGTTTTACACCTTTCACCCGTTCATTCCTCGCGCCTTCAGGCAGCCTCGGGATCTCCTATGCTGGCATACGAAACACAGTATTGCGTTTCAATCTGGCTTCAGGCTTCCGCACACCCAATATTGCCGAGCTGGCTGCCAATGGCGTGCATGAAGGAGCCTTACGCTACGAATATGGCAATACAGACTTGAAACCTGAACATAGTTTCCAAGCGGACCTGGGCGGGAGTTGGCATTCCGACCATCTTTCCCTCAATGCTGATGTGTTTGCCAACTACATCAACCGCTACATTTTTTTTCAAAAATTACTGGGGCAAAATGGAGCAGACTCTATCCCTACGCTGGAAAATTCAAACCAATATCCGGCCTTCAGCTTCACGCAGACCAATGCCTTGTTGAGCGGTGCAGAGCTATACTTCGACCTGCATCCACATCCCTTAGACTGGCTGCATCTGGAGCAGACTTTCTCTTACGTGCAGGGGCAAAATCTGAATGGCTCGGACAGCACGCGATGGCTGCCGCAAATGCCCGCTGCCCGCTGGCTCATTGGGCTTCGGGCACAACGCAAATCCATTGGCAAGCACATCGCCAATGCTTATGTGAAGCTGGAAGCAGACCATTATTTCGCACAGCAAAAGTTGTTCAGCGCCTATGGCTCGGAGACGACCTCACCCGCTTACACCTTGCTGAATGCAGGCCTCGGTTTCGACTGGCAGCGGAAGGCTAAAACTATTTTTTCTCTGACGATTTCGGCACAAAACCTGGCCGACCTCGCCTATCAGAACCACCTGAGCCGGCTGCGCTATGCGGACATGAACAACGTGAGCGGCAGGCAGGGAATCTTTGGAATGGGCAGGAACCTGAGCGTGTCTCTGCTGGTGCCTTTGGAATGGAAATAAGCCTGCTGCCGGGTGGTGTAATGAATCAGTCTCCGCATTGCTTTCCTCCCTTCACCGCCATTGACCTGTGAATGCCCGCAACTAAAAGACAGGCTACCCCTGATCTCATTAGATTGGACATAGCATTCTAAAAAGACATTACAATTATGGCAACCCTCATCGCAAAAGAGCAGATTCCAGGTCTGCATATCGTTCCCGCATTCGTGGATTGCAGCGAGCAATGGAAGAGAAAGCTGAATTATTCCTGCCGCCTCGGCAACGAGTACAAAGGAAAAAGTACCATCACTTTTGAAACTTCGGAAGGCCCGCTTGCCGTAGAGACGACCGTATGGGCCGTCACAGACAAGCATCTGAGCCTGAAAGGCGGGCTGTGCATTCCGCTCAGCAGCGTAATAGACCTCAATTGTTAGCCAGCAAGTACCGTCCCCTCAAACACAAACTTTGCCGGGCCGCGCAACACAACAGAGTGGGCGCTGTCCGGTTTCTCTTTTTCAAACAGCACCTGTAGTCTGCCTCCGGGTGTATCAATTTCATAAGAAAAGCTCCCTGTCGCTTCGCCGCTGGCAGCAATGGCTGATGCGGTCACACCGGTACCGCAACTCAGGGTTTCATCTTCGACCCCGCGCTCATAAGTGCGTACGGCAATCTTCCCTTCCCCCAGACGACTCACAAAATTCACATTGATGCCACTGGGCGCGAAGCGGGCTTCCTGCCGGATACGGCGGCCATCAGCTACGACTGCGGCCTGCTGCACATTGTCCACCCAAACGATGCAATGCGGCGAGCCTGTGTCCAGGATGACCTGGCCTTGCTCCTGCCGGATGGATGCAACATCATTCATGTGCAAGCTGATACTGCCATCGCTTTCTATGTGGGCCTGGTGCATGCCATCTATGGCTTCGAAGCAGGCACCACTGCCCGGCAGGATACCCAGTTGCTTAGCAAAGGCAACGATACAGCGGCCTCCATTGCCACACATGCTGCTCTCGCACCCATCGGCATTGTAATAGACCATTCGAAAATCTGCGAGTGGTGAGGCTTCCAGCAACATCAGCCCATCAGCACCAATACCAAACCGGCGGTGGCAAAGCGTGGCAATTTCCTGTTCAGAAAGCTGGATATCCTCCTTGCGGTTATCGAGCAGGATAAAGTCATTGCCAGTACCCTGGTATTTGACGAAAGAAAGCTGCTTCATTTTTTTCCAAAATATTCTTCGGCGCGTTCATTCAGCAAGTCGCCTTGTTGACCGCCCACATAAAGCAGGCGACGCCAGTCAGGATTTTGTGTTTCGCCCATCACCGTGCTATGCAGCAGGCGGAAGTCGGAGCGCATCACACCAGGGGAATAAAAGAGAAATAGTCCCGGACCGTGCATGTTCATATTCGGGTTGTAGCGCCAGATTTCATAGGGCAGCGAGCCCGACTCATTGGGCACACGAACCACTTCATCGGGTTTGCCATAGCGCAGGTAGATGATGCCGCGGTCGCTTTCATAGCCGGGTGTACTCCCCGAGCCAAACTGCCGGTTCACTTCTCGCACTTCATCCGCAAATTGTGTCCAGGCTTTGTCCGGGTCTTTGGGGTTGAGGAGGGAGAAATGATTGTAAATGAAATAGCGCATGTAGAGGTCATCCGGGCGCTCCAAAAAGCCATTGATGGCAGTAGCCTCCGAGCCGGTGGCCCCTGGACGCAGCATCTTCAGGATGGCGCGGAGCTGAGGCATGCTGAATTTGGCCACGA
>CAYRJR010000005.1:24795-34080 GCA_964424655.1 uncultured Chitinophagaceae bacterium | reverse complement strand
ATGCACTACGTTTCAGTTGAAAATCTCAGCAAGTCTTTTGGTATCCGCCCGCTGTTTAGGGGCATCAGCTTCCATATTTCAGAAGGAGATAAAATAGCACTGGTTGCTAAGAATGGTTCGGGCAAAAGCACGTTGTTGCGCATCCTTTCGGGCAAGGAAACAGCAGACGAGGGCAGCGTCTGGATTCACAAAGACGTGAATGTGGCCCTCTTCGAACAAGACCCTCAGTTCCATGAAGACCTGAGTGTGTTGGAAAATATTTTCCACTACGATCACCCTGTCATCAGCGCCATCAAGGAATATGAACACGCCGCCGCTACTGGTGATGAGCATGCATTGGGCCGCCTCATCCCGCTGATGGATGAACTCAATGCCTGGGACTTCGATGCCAAGGTGAAGCAAATCCTCGGGAAGCTAAACATTCACCAGCTCGACCAGGCCGTGAAGACGCTCTCCGGCGGGCAACGCAAGCGGGTGGCACTCGCGCAAACCCTGATTGATATCGGCTTCGAACACCGACATGTGCTGCTCATCATGGATGAGCCGACCAACCACCTCGACATCGGCATGGTGGAATGGCTGGAGCATTACCTGAATCAGGAAAAGGTCACCCTGCTGCTGGTTACCCACGACCGCTATTTCCTCGATGCCGTCTGCAACGAAATTTGGGAACTGGACGGTTCAATTCTCTACACACATAGCGGTGACTATGACAGTTTTTTAGAAAACAAAGCCGCTCGTCTGGAGAGCCAGACAGCCTCCATTGATAAGGCCAGAAACATCTATCGCAAGGAGCTGGAATGGATGCGCAAACAACCCAAAGCCCGCACCACGAAAAGCCGAAGCCGTGAGCAGAATTTCTATGAAGTGGAGGCACGTGCAAAGCAGAAAATAGAAGACGCTCAGGTGTCCCTGCAGGTGAAGATGAACCGCCTCGGTGGTAAGGTAGCAGAGCTAAAGAAGGTCTATAAAAGCTACGGAGACCACAAGGTCATTTTGAAAGGATTCGACTATACGTTTAAGAAAGGTGAGCGCGTGGGCGTCATCGGGAAAAACGGTGCGGGCAAGAGCACCTTCCTGCGCATGCTGCTGGGTGAAGAGGCACAGGACAGCGGCAAAATCAACATCGGCGACACCATCATCTTCGGCCATTTTTCGCAGGCAGGCCTGGAGATTAAGGAGGACATGCGGGTCATCGAGTATGTGAAAAACATCGCCGAAAATTTCCCGCTGGCCGATGGCAGCAGCCTGAGCGCAGCACAGTTCCTGCAGACCTTTCTCTTCTCGCCCGAGCAGCAATACACTTATTTATCCACCCTCAGTGGCGGGGAGAAAAAGCGCCTTCAGTTACTGGCTATTCTCTTCCGAAATCCCAACTTCCTCATCCTCGACGAGCCTACCAACGACCTCGACCTTTCTACGCTGGCTGTGCTCGAGAACTTCCTGAGCGATTATCCGGGCTGCCTGCTCATCGTCAGCCACGACCGCTATTTTATGGACCGGCTCGTGGATCATCTGCTGGTGTTTGAAGGCGAAGGTGAAGTGCGCGATTTCCCCGGCAACTATTCGCAATACCGGCTCTGGCAGAAGGACACGGAAAACACAAACCGGGCCACTGTTGCCGCGAAGGAAACAACCAACATCAAGGAAGCTGCCAGGGCCGCAGCCCCTGGCACAAAACCCCGAAAGCTTTCCTTCAAAGAGCAGCGCGAGCTGGAACAGTTGGAAAAGGATATTCCAGCACTGGAAGCCGAACGCGCAGGCATCACGACTGACATGAGCGCAGCTCCGACCTATGAGCAGCTTTAGGCAATGACGGCCCGGCTGACAGAAATTTCTGAATTGCTTGAAGAAAAGGAAATGCGCTGGCTGGAATTGAGCGAGTGGGGGTAAACACTACACTACTTTCGTGCCTCATGAGGCTACGTATTGCTGCCATCCACGAAGAACTTCCTGGCGTCAAGACGTTTTTTTTAGAAAGGCCGGATGGCGAAACACTACGGTATCAGCCCGGCCAGTTTCTGACGTTCAATACGGCTCATGCCAACCAAATCCAACGCCGGTCTTATTCATTTTCTACCACGCCCGGAGTGGATGCAGGCCCAGCCATCACCGTGAAACGCGTGGACAATGGCCTCATGTCGCGCTGGCTGATAGACCAGGCGCTTGTGGGTGATATGCTGGAAAGTACGGGCATTGCCACAGGCTTATTCACACTTCCCAATAACCTGAATGACTATGATGCAGTTTGGTTGTTTGCTGCAGGCATTGGCATCACGCCGGTTTATTCTTTGCTCAAATCCTTATTGCATCAATCGCAGATGAAAAGAGTGGTATTGCTCTATAGCAACCACAGCAAAGGACAAACCGTTTTCGGGCCTGAGCTGGAAGCCCTGCAGGTAAAGTATGCCCGTCGTTTTGCAATGTTGAACCTCTGGAGCAATGCACAAGACATGCTTCGGGCGCGGCTCTCCAAGGCTTCTTTCCCTTTTTTGAAAGATGCTTTTTTGAAGGAAGATGCTCAGAAAGTACTCTGCTATCTCTGCGGCCCAAAATCGTACATGTGGCTGTTGCAAATGCTGCTTCAGGATGCCGGTGTGCCTAGCGATGCGGTGCGGCGCGAGGCTTTTGTTATCCGACAGGAAGTGAGCCGGCAGCCCCCCATAGATCGCGAAACACACCAGGTTGAGGTGCGCCTGGCGGGTAAAGTATTCCGTTTCGAATCGCGCTATCCGGACAGCATTCTAAAGAGTGCTCAGGCCGCCGGCATCGTGCTGCCTTACAGTTGCGAGGCGGGCCAGTGCGGAAGTTGCACGGCACAATGCCACTCCGGCAAAGTGTGGATGAGCTATGATGAAGTGCTCACCGAACGCGACTTGCGTGCAGGCCGTGTCCTCACCTGCACAGGCCATGCTGTGGGCGGAGATGTGGTGCTGTCTTTCCCGGAATAAACTGCCCTGGATTACGAATTTTTTTGAGTCAGCTTTTGTGCCCTGATGCGGCTTCCGTTGCGTCGCACACTGAGGGGCCAGTGCTGCTATTTAGCTTTTCGCGTGGCATGAAATCAGTATGCCCGCACATCTTCCAGGCAAAGCAGAACAACGAAATATTGCCGAAGAGTGCGACGCAACGGATGATGAGTAGCGACATCCAGCCGACTAAAAAAAATCAGCAATCACATGCCTCACAACATGGATTGTGCAGCATCCAATTCATGGGAAACCGAAAAGAAAAAGGTTGAAAAAACATCAGAGGCTGCCTCTGGTTGAGACAGCCTCTGATGAGATGCTTACAAGGAAGCTGTGTGTATATCGGGCTGCTTGAAATCGTACCAGTTGAATGCGCTGGGCTGTGGTGTTTGTTGTGCGCTGGTACTTTCCAGGTGTTCCAGGATTTTCAGCTTATCCTGACGGCGCTCCTGAATCTGATGTGCATGAAGCGTGGCCAGCGTGGGCGCAATCACGAGGCTCACGATGCTCATCAGTTTGATAAGGATGTTCATCGAAGGGCCGGAAGTGTCCTTAAAGGGGTCGCCAACGGTGTCGCCGGTAACGGAAGCTTTGTGGGGTTCACTTTTCTTGTAGAAAGTTTCTCCGTTAATGTCCACGCCTTTTTCAAAGCTCTTTTTGGCATTATCCCAGGCGCCGCCGGCATTGTTCTGGAACATGCCCATCAGCACGCCACTCACCGTAGCACCTGCTAAGAAACCGCCCAGGACTTCGGGGCCGAAGATGAAGCCCATAATCAGCGGCGACACGATAGCGATGGCACCAGGTAACATCATTTTTTTGATGGAAGCATTGGTAGAGATGGCCACGCACTTGTCGTACTCCGGCTTGCCCGTGCCTTCCATAATGCCTGGGATGGTGCGGAACTGGCGGCGCACTTCTTCCACCATAGCCATTGCGGCTTGTCCTACGGCGCGGATGGCAAGAGAGGAGAAGATGAATGGAATCATCGCGCCGACAAACAAACCGGCCAATACATCAGCGCGGTAGATGTCAATGCCGTCAATCTTGGCGATGCCTACGAAGGCAGCAAACAGAGCCAAAGCGGTGAGTGCAGCGGAGGCAATTGCAAAGCCCTTTCCGGTAGCGGCAGTTGTGTTGCCTACGGCATCGAGTACGTCAGTTTTTTCACGAACATCCTTGGGCAGTTCGCTCATTTCTGCGATACCACCGGCATTGTCTGCAATCGGGCCGAAGGCATCAATAGCAAGCTGCATGGCCGTCGTAGCCATCATACCGGCAGCAGCAATGGCAACACCATACAGGCCGGCACACCAGTAAGAACCATAGATGCCACCCGCCAGCACCAGCACCGGCCAGAGTGTGGATTCCATACCTACGGCTAAGCCGCCGATGACGTTGGTGGCGTGGCCGGTAGAAGATTGACGAATGATAGACATCACGGGCCTTTTGCCCATGGCTGTGTAGTGTTCTGTAATTAAGCTCATCAGTGTGCCCACAATCAGGCCCACCATGATGGCACCGAAGACACCGCCCTTGGTAAAGCCATGACCACGCAGCCACATGTCTTGAGGGAGCAGGGCGTTCACTAAGAAGAAAGAGGCGATAGCCGTAAGGATAATCGAACCCCAGTTGCCCATGTTTAGGGCCTTTTGAACTGCCGATGTATTAATTCCGGCATTTTCAGAAATACGAACGAAGAAGGTGCCGATGATGGAAAACAGCACGCCAATGCCTGCGATGAGCATAGGCAGGATGATGGGTGAAAAGCCGGATAGACCATCACTGAGCGGCATCAACCCGGCAGCATCTGCAGTCACCTCATGGCCCAGTACGATGGTGGCTAAAACGGTGGCTACATAAGAGCCAAATAAGTCGGCACCCATACCGGCAACATCGCCCACATTATCGCCCACATTGTCGGCGATGGTAGCCGGGTTGCGTGGGTCGTCTTCGGGGATGCCGGCTTCGACCTTGCCCACCAGGTCGGCACCTACGTCGGCAGCCTTGGTGTAGATGCCGCCGCCCACACGGGCGAAGAGTGCGATGCTTTCGGCGCCCAGCGAGAAGCCGGTCAGGACTTCAATGGCGCGTGCAACTTCGTGGGTATTAGACAGGGCTTCGGGTGCGAAAATTTTCAATAAAACGATGAACAAACCGCCGAGACCCAACACAGCCAGGCCAGCCACGCCGAGGCCCATCACCGAGCCGCCGGTGAATGATACCGCCAGGGCTTTGCTCAGCGAAGTACGCGCTGCCTGAGCCGTGCGTACATTGGCTTTGGTGGCAATGTTCATACCGATATAGCCAGCAGTGGCAGAGAATACGGCGCCCAGCAGAAAGGCAATAGCAATGCTCCAGTGGCTGCCTTCATTGGCAGCGCCCAGCACGCCCAGCAATAATGCGGCGATGGCTGCGAAATAGCTCAGGATTTTCCATTCGGCACGCAGGAAGGCCATAGCGCCTTCGGCGATATAGCGTGCTATTTCTTTCATTCGGTCTGAGCCGGCATCCTGCTTGCTGACCCAGGAGCTTTTGACGGCGGTAAACAAGAGTCCGAGTACCCCACAGGCGGGCACGAGGTACAGGAGTACGTCCTTATTCATCTAAAGTGTGCAATGATTTTTTGAAAAGTGCGCAAAGATATTGGTTGCCGTGGGATGCACTTAAATTACTTGGACAAGGAAGCTGTTGGCGTGTTCGGGAAGGAATGTCTGGTTCCGCCTAAGTTTGCCCTCCTCAGCCCGGCCTTGTGACAGACCCTAACCTACCTCCCGCCAGCCACATCAAATCCCGCCAGCGCATTGCCGACCATGGCGAAGTTTTCACTGCCCAGCGCGAGGTGCGAGCAATGATTGAGCTCGTAAACGATGAGGCAGCCCGCATTGACAGTCGCTTCCTGGAACCGGCCTGCGGTACGGGTAATTTTCTCGCTGAAATCCTCTCCAGAAAGCTTGGCGTGGTATATGAACGCTACCGTTCCAGCCCTTTGGAATACGAGCGTTACGCCATCCTCGCGCTCACCAGCATCTACGGCATTGACATTTTGCCGGACAATGTGGACGAATGCCGTCAACGGCTTTTCTCCATTTGGGACACCGCTTATTCCTCCGCGCTGGGTACTCAGGCAAAGGACGAAGCCCGCGCCTCGGCACACTTCATCCTTTCTAAAAATATCCTTTGGGGGGATGCACTCAGCCTGCGAATGCCGGGTGGAAACGACGCTCCGCCCATTGTGTTTTCAGAATGGAGCGCAGTGAATGGCAGCCTGCTGAAACGTAGGGATTTTGAACTGGCCTACCTGCTGGAGCCGGTGCGCCAACTGGCTATGTTTTCTGATGAAAACCAACCGGCGCACATCGCTGAGCCGCTGCGGGAATATCCGTTGGTTCATTACCTCAACATGGCACAGCAGGAATGAATGATCCAAAACCAAACAACGGCTGGCAGCCCAAATGAGCGACGGTGGCTCTTTACATAATTTAGCAGGATGGCCCCGCTTATTGCTCATCATTTCTCTAAGATTTGCGAATTACTGCGACAGTACGGCGTGGAGCGCGCATACCTGTTTGGAAGTGCTGCCCGCGATGCTATGGCCCCACAAAGCGACGTGGATATAGTCATCCGCTTTCCCAGCGACATGCGCTACACGGCATATGCAGATAACTATTTCCTGCTGGCCGAGGCGCTGGAGGAGCTTTTAAAAAAACCCGTTGACCTCATAACGGAGCCGAGCTTAAAAAACCCCTGGCTCATCCGCCATATCAACCAAAGCAAGATTCAACTGATATGACGGAGTTTGAAATGAAATTGCTTGCAGATGCCTGTCAGGCTGCCGCCAATATTGATCTGCATCTTCAGGGCAGACGTGTCCTGGAAGAATTTACTACAGATATTACGCGACGGCGTGCCGTTGAACGGGAACTGGAAATAATTGGCTAAGCGATGAACAAACTACTCAGCGTCAATGCCGACCTCCCGATTAGTTCGGCAAGACAAATGGTGAACCTGCGCAACCGTGTGATCCATGCTTACGATGATATTGACGAGATTATAGTTTGGAAAATCATCATGAAGGACATCCCGGTGTTGATTCAGGAAATTGAGGCCCTCATGCGGCAGGATTAAAACGCTCCCCCAGGAAATCTGCAACGACAAGTCAGCGCCCGGCAATGAACTGTGCGCTGCCGAATCTGAAAAAACATTGCGCCTTGAACGATTCTGCCTACAACCCCGATGTCCTCTCCTGCCTCGCCAACCTCAGCAACGATGAGGTGTTTACGCCCCCGGCTCTGGCCAACCGCATCCTCGACATGCTGCCGCAGGAACTGTTCCAAAACCCCGATACTACCTTCCTTGACCCTGGCTGAGGCCGTCGGCGGAGATAACCTCGAAGCCATTTTGAATCAAATCCACGATGGTATGGCTGCCGATATAGCCGCAGCAGCCGGTTACTAATATCTTCTTGCCCATCTCTGTTGAGTGGTTAATCGATAGGCTTAAAAAAGTGCGGGGTGAATTGAAGGTGTGGGAGTCTGTACCAACAAGCGCGCTCATTTTGTCTTGCGCACAAATGGAATTAAATAGCACACGCGCAATAAAAATTATCATACACATTAACGATAAGATAACAAAATGGCATTACGAATTTCAAAATCGTGCGCTATAATTTTATTGAAAACAACGCAATGCGCAATATATTAGTGGGGGGGGGGTAATTTGTTTGCCTTCTCTTTTTTCTTTGTTCTGCAAATGGGCGTAACCTGCGGGACCCATGCACAATGGAATTATTCCGGGTCAGACATCTACAACACCAATGGTGGAAACGTTGGAATTGGTACTACGGTACCGTTGGAAAAGCTTAGCATCGAAGCGGGGAGTATCGGTCTGACTAATTCCGGCAACGATGCTGCTTCCCGTTACATCACTTGCCATTCTCAAACTGGACAGTTATTGATAGGGGCCGATGTAACTGGCAGCACCAGTAGCGGTCCGCACATCCAGATGGTGGCGCTGCAAAACACTTCGATGGGAAGGGAGGGACAAATCTGGTATCATAGTTCCACAGCGAGCGGAAATCCCGGCCATGTATTTTATAATTATGACCCGGTATATGGATGGTTGCGGCTAATGTCCATCAATGAAGACATCGTCGGCGGCACTCCTATGCCAAAGGTCGTAATCGGGAATCGGCTTACCCAGCCGGGACAGCCAGGAATACCAGGAAATTATAGCCTTTATGTGGAAAATGGTATTTTGACCGAGCACATTAGGGTCTCTGGTATCTATGATGTAGCGAATTGGAAAGACTACGTATTTGACAACGACTATAACCTGCTTTCGCTCGGCGATTTGGAGCGGTACATTATAGACAATCACCATTTACCTGACATTCCCTCTGCAAAGCAGGTAGCAGCCGAAGGAATAGACTTAGCAGAGATGGATGCGAAGTTGCTTCAGAAGATTGAGGAGCTGACGCTATACATCCTTAAACAGCAAAAAGAAATCGACATGTTAAAAGCTAACTTATCAAAATAAATAAACCTGTAATCAAAAACCTTCAGCATATGCCACGTCTTATATCCTATAGCCTTTTAGCGGCGCTCCTGTCGTTTTCATTAATGCCTTCCTGCAAAAAAGGCGATGAAACTATCCCACCCTCGTCAAACGGACTAATTACCAAGATTATAGCGCACGACCAACTAAAACCTGCGGCCTACGACACTGCGCTAATCAGCTATAATACAGACAGCACCATCCATCAGATAGTCAATTCAATGAACAATGATGGCTCGGTTACATTTTATTATTCTACGGGCCTGATTAAGCGGGTAACTTCTTACGCAAGCACTTCAGAAACCATTGTGGATTCTATCATTATGGGGACGGATGGATTGCCGATAGCCAGCTATGAAATCCTGAATGCTTATCCCGGCATGAATTCGGAGCAGCGCTATAGCTACAACTCAAATGGCGAATTAGAACGGATGATCTTTATCTACACCAATCAGCCGTCCTACCCTATAGACACTGTAACATACACTTGGGCAGATGGCGACTTGGTCAGTCAGGTGTCCACCACGGGCGAACGGGACTTTGTTTATACATACGATTTACAAAAACCTTGTCAGCCAGGGGATCCAATCTATTTGCTGCATCTTACTGAAACAGGCTTACGTACGCTGCCAAATTCACACCTCTGCACTTCGATAGATCAGGGTGGCGGGCCAGCAAGCTATACCTATTCCTACGATGCCGCGAATCGCATTACACAGCTTATCGTTACTCAGGGCCAGGATTCAGACACAAGCTATTT
>CAYRJR010000005.1:0-24695 GCA_964424655.1 uncultured Chitinophagaceae bacterium | reverse complement strand
TAGATAGCTTCTATGTAGCATCCTACAAAACCGGCACGTTTCACGGCAGCGATGAGCAGGATAATGAAACTATAAGTATAGTAGTCAAAGAAGCAGGACTGCCTTTGGCTACGGATACAACACAATGGGGTTTTTACGTAGGTGATTTGGGCGACCCTGTAAATATTGCGTTTTATGTTTACTTACTGAGCCAAAAAAAGACAGCTATAAGCGGTGGTGCTTACCTTTTCCTACTAGGCACTGAACTCGATACATTCGTTGCCAATGGTAAGCGCTATCAAAAGGTCTATTATACTACAACGGTTGACATCTATCCTAATCCTAATTATTTTTTGAATGTAGGCATGCAGGATACAGAAGGGTTTGTGTACATCAAATTTATTAGCTCAAATTTTAGCCATACCTGGTTTCTCATTCGAAATAAAATAGTGCATGGCTCATGAAATATTTCATTCTCATCCTCCTCTTAATTGTTGAGACGGCCACCGCCCAAACGCCTGCAAGTTACACGCCATACGCTGCCCGAATCCTCCGCACTTCGATGGGCGGGTTGGCTAACACCCTATATCTATCGCATTACACAATTTATTGTAACTGAGGGTCAGGATTTAGACACGAGCTATTTTGGATATGATAAATAATTAATACTACTATGAGACAGCGCTATTGGATATGTATAATCGTTCTTGCTTGTTTGAGTGCCTGCAACAGGAATGATGGTTACTACCGTTCAGTGGACCCGGCAGCCAAAGCACATATAGACTGGCGACCGGGTTCCTATTGGATTATGCAAGATTCTGCTTCCGGTGCTTTAGATAGCTTCTATGTAGCTTCTTACAAAGAAGGTATTTCTTATGGGAATGATGAGAGCAGCAATGAAACAATAAATATATCAATCAAGGAATCAGGGCTGCCTTTTGCAAAAGACACCTTAAGTTGGTATATTAACTTAGGATCGCTGGGCAATGTTGTTAATCCAACACTTGGTGCTTATTTGCTTGTTGACAAATCATTTGACATGTCTAACCTCGTCATATATTCTTACCCACTATTTACGTTTACAATAAACCATATTATATATAGAAATGTGCGTTTAGGTGCTTGGAGTGATAAGCTGCCAACATACAATTATTTGACCTTAATCATGCATGATACGGATGGATTCGTTTATATAAATATAAGGTCTATTAATTTTAATCACACTTGGCTCCTTATTCGGAATAAAATAGTGCATGGTTCATAAAATATTTCATTCTCGTCCTCATCTTAATTGTTGGTATGGCGGCCACCGCACAAATATCTGCAAGTTATTTATGAAGGTTGGCACTGGTTGCGATGAAAGTATTGATCCAGACCCGATAATGTACGATGTTTTAATTAGAACTACGCCACATATTATTCAGTGCTTCAAGTATTGGCTTGCTAATATCACCATTTTCAAACGCTCCTTCATAAAGTATAACCAATAGTCTAAGGTAATTTACCATATCATTCTTAATTATTGATGAAACTGTATTCTTAATCAGCTCAGGTGTACGAATAATACCGAAGCCTATCATTTGAAAATGTTCCACTTTCCCAAATGTTTCATATAAGTTCATCATTTTTGAGGAAAATGTATTTAACCCAGAAATTGAAACACAAACTTGATTCGGTTGGACTCTATTATTATAAGCATTTTGCCATTGCCCATTCTCATTCTTAATAAAACAATAGGGATAATTGTTCAAAATAGTCTTGAAATCATCCGAATCTTGATTTAACCGCTTTATTAAATCCCACATTTTATCACAAAAATGTCGTGAAGCAATCTCATTGAGTTCTCCTTTTAAAGTTGCTTCATCTTTTCCTTTTCCATTGCCCACAATTTCAGCATATTCACATACTTGTATGGCATCTAAACAAAAACTCCTTAATACAGAAAATATTGAAAAACTATTTACACCATTGTTTTTATAATAGACGTCAAACAGTGCTGGTAAAGAGTGGACAACAGAATTGAAACGTTCAATCAAATAAACAATTGCGCCTTCAATTGCGCTTAATTCTTTGGGCTTTTGTCTATTATGCTGAGAAAATATAGATAATAATCGGGTACAATAACACTGAAAATTTTCTAAATAGACAATTTCTTCTTTCATAATCATTCACTTTTTACAGGCTAAGTTCTAATTAAGAATTCGTTTGCCAATAGTTTTCCGAGCCAAATCAATGCAGTAGTAGCGCTCAGACAGGTACGCAGCATCGCCACTACCTTATCCCGGTTGGCTTTTTGCTCTTGACGGTACGCAAACCAGTTCAGATAGGCAGGCAGGTATTTGGTGGCTACGCCATTGAAGGGGCGTAGAAAATCACGAATCTGACGATGCTGGTTATTAACGGTTTGCAGGTGGATTTTCCCTTCCGGCTTCCGGGTTCTGTTCTCCTTGCTGTTTACCTTCCGGTGTGCGATGCCCGGATTGGCCCGGGCTGCTTCATTGTAAGAGGCCGCCTGGTCGGTTATCAGCACGCTGCCTGCCTCTAGCTTGTCTTTCAAAGATTTACCAGCTTCCTCGGCACTTATCTTTTTAGCGGCCACTACTGCATTGATGCTGCCGCCGCTGCGGCTCACCGCTGTTACCACGCTCACTTTAGCCGAGTTGTGCCTGTGCCCGTCATTGCCTCGTTTGTGCGGCTTGCGCGACAGATTGCGATCCCCTTTATGGCTCTCTGTAAGCTGAAAATCATCACATTCAACCATTCCGCCTATCTTTTCCGGCAGTGCTGACTGCAGCGAGGCCAGTATTTTATGCCGCCAGTTGAAGGAGGTCTGAATGGAGATGCCAAGCTCTTTGGCGGCCCGCTTGATGGAGTAGCCCTGCTCCATGAGCCGTAGATAGGATTGCCATTTGTCTTTCAGGCGGATGCGATGCAATGCTGTGCCGTGATTGCTTCTGAAATGCCTGTTGCAGGAGCGGCAGCTGAACTTTTCCACGCCTTTGGCGATGCCTCTGCGTATGGTAGCCGCTGAGCCGCAGTGCGGACAGGCCATATTGCCGGTCCTGCGTTCGCTAAGCTGGCGGTTCAACTCGGCCATGAGGCCGCTCCGCTTTCCCAGGAGGCTTCTATAGCGCTGAGCGCCAATCGCTTCTCCGAAGCACTCAGTTGCTCAAACACAGCCAGCACTGATTTATGATCCATATCCGCTAATGTACGAGGCTTTGATTAGAACTACGCCTACAAATGTTTTTATCGCCATCGCAAATTTGGAATTATGAAGCTTTTTTATTTTTTTTTGTCTTACAGTAGTTGCGAAGCGCATATAACTTCTGTCGGGGACGCCGAAAACTGAATCGAGTAGGCATTTAATTCACAAGCTATTATAATCATGACTATCAGAACACTGCTGTCAGTTTTGGTATTTTTGTGTGCCTGCCCAAACAGCAATGCAACCGACTGGGAATGGTCAGTTCCTGGAGCAGCCAATTTCACACCAACGAATCCTTCGGGAACGGAAGGCAAATTAAATTGTGATAACGCGCACTCGTGGTGCGCACACGGTTGGTTTGGCGCAGATGGCCACTTAGAAGGAGAAATTAACGGGTTGCCGGGCATTTGGATCTGGTTGGATGTAGTGCTCCCCTCCAGTCCGGGCGATGAGACATTTCAAGAAGATATTCAGGAGGCGCTGGACCAACCACAACGTATTGCTCAAACTGATACACCTTAGTATGCATAAGTCTTCGAATATTAATAGGGAATGTAGCCGCATTCCCTTTACATTTTTCCGTTGGCAAAAGCATATCGCCCTGATTGGCCTGATGGCAATTGTTCTAAGCGCAACAAGTATTGATGCCGGTGCTCAGGTATTATTGTTGGATATCAAGTTGGGCGAGTGTGTTACTTGCCGGTTGCATTTTTCGCTACTCGACACTGGGAAGACTCATATACCCACGTATGCAGTTTTTGATGCGCGATATCAAAATCGGCGTAATTATCTTGATTCGAACTATCACCTTGATGAGCTAGGCATTACCATACTCTTTAATGATAGTTTAAAAAAAATGATCGGTCGACACCCATTCAGCACTGTAGTTCTGATGCGAGGCGATTCGGTATTATGCAGCGAGCCTGTGGCCCGGCTAAGTGTCGGAATGGTGACAAAAATCAGAGACCTTGCCGCAGCGTCCTTAAACACCTATATTTCAGAAGATGAATACGTTGTGACGGCAGACGCTACACGACTATTGAGCTATAACTATACCTTCAATGAATGCTGGATCAAACGAGAGCTGGATTCTACTCGTCTAACATTTGGTATTCACGAAATCGAACGTACATGCCTGCAAAGTGAATGCTTCGACTCCAAGGCGTTTGCAACGTATGTATCCTTGCTTCAAACGAAGCCGGAGTATGCACCTGTGATTACAGATTTTGGGCAATGGGACGGAACCCACCTCTACGGTATGGCTAAATGGTATTCCGCAGACGAGCGACATCACATAATGCACCTTGTCAACGGCGTTGCAATTTATCGGGATGGGAAAATAGTGTCACTTTACCCTATAGTCTTTCCATCCAGTGATGCTACCCACTTGCTCAAAGGCAATTTTTTGATGCCCATGCCAAATGATGAAATCGTCCTCTCATTTACACCAATATCTGTTAGTAAGGCTGACGGTGCATCAAATCGTTTTCTAGCCGTTTTTAAACGTCGAAAGAATTGTTACTATTTCTCACGGTTTCTTAGTGCCACACTCCCATTGCCTTACCGGCAGGCATACGGCGCAAACTATTTATCATTTTTCGCTCGTGACGAGCGATTTGTATTGCCGTTCGCTTCAAACGAAATTGTAGATATATGGGAGGACAAGACCTATCCGGTGCCTCTGGATCTGATTGCACCGTTAAGCAAAGCAAATCTTGATTCTGCAATGGCAGGGATACCACAACCGATTTGCAACGTAAGCCTCGCGCATAAGAACCATACTGTGTTTGCTATGACCCGCCTGAACGGCATCAATTTTTTCTACTCCTACAGCCTGGAGGATAAGTCCATCACTAATGTGTTTGCGTTGACTACCATTTTTCGTGATGTTAGTCGCGCAATTTTCAACATGAATGCGACTGATAATTGCATTTATATACGGGAGTCAAGTGGCAAAATGCGTGTTTATCCTTTCGGAATGCTCTACACACAAGTTGGCTGGCAACACCAACATCCTGAATAGAAGCTAAAGTGCGTTGGGTTTTTTGGGAGCCTGAGTTCGGGTTAAGCAGCAATGTACCGAGATCTGGAAAAAAACTGGTGGTACTGTAGGCTTCCCGTAATTCATCATCAGGCGGAACATTCGTCCAGAAGCTTTTGATAATGAGATAATGCATTTCGTTCACACTACGGTTGCGCCTTGATTATACCTCATCACTTCACCTGCTGCATCGCCACCAGCTTGCTGTAGATCCCATCTTGCGCCAGCAGGGTATCGTGGCGGCCCCGCTCCACAATCCGCCCTTTGTCCAGCACGATGATTTCATCGGCATTCTGCACGGTGGAAAGGCGGTGGGCAATGACGATGCTCGTGCGGTCCTGCATCAGGTTGTTGATAGCCTGCTGCACGATGCGTTCACTCTCGGTGTCCAGCGAGGAGGTGGCTTCGTCCAGAATCATGATGGGCGGGTTCTTGAGCACCGCCCGGGCAATGGTGATGCGCTGACGTTCGCCGCCCGAAAGCCTGGTCCCGCGGTCGCCGGCATAGGTATCGTAGCCCTGGGGTTTGGTACTAATGAATTTTTCCGCATGGGCGATGCGGGCGGCATCTTTCACTTGTATTTCTGTGGCGCCACCAGTGCCCAGGGTGATGTTATTGTAGAGCGTATCGTTGAATAATATCGGGTCCTGACTGACCACGCCGATTAGGCGGCGCAATTCATCCAGCTTCAGCTTTTTGATGTTCACACCATCTATCAGAATCTCGCCTTCGCTTACGTCGTGAAAGCGCGGAATGAGGTCGGCCAGCGTACTCTTGCCGGCACCTGAAGAGCCAACGAGTGCAATGGTTTTCCCCTTCTCTATGCGCAGGTTGATGTCGTCCAGGATCACTTTGTCGCCGTAGGCAAAACGGACGTGGCGCAGCTCAATAGCATCGTTGAAAGCCTTTACAGGCAAGGCATCCGGCGCTTCCTTCACGGTGTTGTCCACGGCCAGTATTTCTTCCATTCTTTCCAGCGATGCACTGCCTTTGTTCACCTGGTTGATGGCGGAGATGAGGTTTTTGACGGGATTGATGATTTGGGTAAACATCACGATGTAGGTGATGAACAATTCCGCGGTTAGCATCGTCTCATGGCGAATGACCAGGCGGCCCCCAAACCAGAGGATGATGGCCACCACAGCAATGCCTAAAGTTTCGCTGAGTGGAGAAGCCAATTCACCAAGTCGGGCACTCACATTGCGCAAGCGATAGTTCTCATTGTTCAGTTTCAGGAAGCGCAGGTACTGTGACTTTTCAGCGTTGAATGCCTTCACCACCCGCATGCCGCTCAGGGTTTCATCCAGCACCGAAGTGATGTCCGCCATCTGTCCGCTGATGCCTCGTGCTGCACGCCTTAAGCGGGAACCAACCCGGCCCACAATCAGGCCCGAAAGGGGCAGGAAAATGAGTAAGAAAAGGGAGAGTTGGGGTGAGATGTAAATCATCACCGCCAGGGTCAGGGTTACGTTGAGTGGCTCGCGGATGAAGACCTCCAGAAAGCTGACCACCGAAATCTGAATCTCATTCACATCGTTCGTCATCCGGCTGATGAGGTCGCCCTTGCGTTCTTCGGTGAAATAGCCGATGGGCAGCGACAGGAGCTTTTCAAAAATCTGATTGCGCAATTTTCGGATAACAGAGTGCCGTACCGGAATGAGGATGTAATAGGAGAGGTAGAGAAAGACATTTTTCAAAACAGTGAAGAGCACTACGATGCCGCAAATGATGGCCAGGGTGCGCACCTTATCGCCGCCTGCCAACAGCCATTCATTCACCAGGTGCCCGACACGATCAATGAAACCGGGGTTCGGCTTCAGCGGCTTCAACGTTTCGTCTTTGAACAGCACATTGAGCACCGGAATCAACATGCCGATGCTGATGAGCGAAAACACCACCGACAACATGCTACAGACGAAGTAGCCTGCGATGGCGCTGTTGTAGCCGGATATGTAACGCCAGATGCGCCTGAAGTTTTTCATGCGCTATGCGAGGGTGTAGGACACGCTGCCGTCCTTTTCGTCTTTGAGTAAAATACCAGCCTCGCCCAGCTTGTTTCGGATGGCATCTGAGGTAGCAAAGTCTTTGCGCACGCGGGCTTCCCTGCGTATGTCGGCCAGGATGGCGATGGCTTTGTCGAGCTTAGAATTGTCGGCGGTCGGCTGCAGGCCTTGCAGGCCGAGGATGTCTTCCAGCCAGGTTTTGAATGCTGCTTTCAGTAGCGAAAGTGTATCCACAGAAAGCGTATCCGGCTTGAGCTGTCCGCCTTTAATACCATTAATGACCGGCACGATTTCAAACAGATTAGCGATGACCTTGGCGGTATTGAAATCATCGTTCATAAACTCATCCAACTCGGCGAGGAGCGTGCGAATTTTTGCATCAGCCTCGCTGGCTTCGGCTGCTGAAGTAGTGGGCGTAAGTCCGCCCAAAATATCATACGTCTCCCACAATCTGCGCAGCGCCTTCTCGCTCGCCTGAAGGGCTTCGTTGGAAAAATCCAACGTACTGCGGTAGTGGGTTTGCAGGATGTAGAAGCGGACCACCATCGGATGGTACGGCTGCTCCAGCATGGGGTGATTGCCGGAGAAGAGCTCCGTGAGCTTAATCACGTTGTTGTAGCTCTTGCCCATCTTCTTGCCGTTGATGGTGATCATGTTGTTGTGCATCCAATAGCGCACCGGCTCATGGCCGTGGGCGATGGTGCTCTGGGCAATCTCACTTTCATGGTGTGGAAACTGTAGGTCCATGCCGCCGCCATGAATATCGAAGCGGCTGCCGAGGTATTTCGAGGCCATCGCCGAGCATTCGATGTGCCAGCCCGGGAAGCCTTCCCCCCAGGGGCTGGGCCAGCGCTGGATGTGTTGGGGTGGTGCGGCTTTCCACAGGGCGAAGTCCACCTTGTTTCGTTTTTCATCCTGGCCTTCCAGCTCGCGGGTGGTTTCCAAGAGTTCGTCAACCACCCGGCCACTTAGTTGTCCGTAAGGGTAATCTGTCGCATATTTTTTTACATCGAAATACACGCTGCCATTCACTTCGTAGGCGTAGCCTTTGTGCATGATGTCTTCAATCATACGCTGCTGTTCGATGATGTGGCCAGTGGCAGTGGGTTCGATGGAAGGCTCCAGGTTGTTGAAGAGCCGCATGCCCCAATGAAAGAGGCTGGTGTATTTGTGTACAAGCTCCATCGGTTCGAGGCGTTCCAGTTTGGCTTTTTCAGCCACTTTATCCTCAGCTTCGCGGCCTTCTTCTTCGAAATGTCCGGCATCGGTGATGTTACGCACATAACGCACTCGGTAGCCAAGATGCTTCAGGTAGCGGTGCACCACATCGAATGTGATGTAAGGGCGTGCGTGACCGAGGTGGCTTTCTCCGCTCACTGTGGGGCCGCAGACATAAAGGCCTACGTGGCCAGGCACGAGGGGTTCGAAGATTTCTTTCTGGCGTGTGAGTGAGTTGTAGAGTTGCAGCCCGGACATAAGGCGCAAAAATACGGGGATGCCTGTCGCGGCCAGAATTGCCGGCCTTCGGGTATGTGGTCTTCACCGAAAGAGCAACTGATTTATAGAAAGCCTCCAATTATTCTGTGCCCAGTCCACGCTTGCTCAGGGAGTCGGCTAGAGCTCGGCTGAAGATTTCTGCACCTTTTGCATTGAGGTGTGTAGCATTATAGAAAAGGGCCGTGTCAGCACAGAAAGGTGCCGTAGAAAAATCAATGAAAGGTGTGATGGGTTCGAGGTGAGTGCGTAGCCAGTTTCTGTAAGCTGTTGCTTCAGGAATTTTTTGAATTAAAAGACTATAGTGCGGTGTGAAAACTGTAATGAGGGTAATTCGTTCCTTTTGGCAGTCCTGTCGGAATCCCTGAAAAGCTTGCCAGATGCTACTATCAAACAGTACCCGATGATGATCCCGAACAGTATCGCTCAGAAACTGTTCTTCCTGCCAATATTCATTCACGGGCATAAAACCATCGGGTCTTATCGACATTTTGCTTTCGCCAGGGAATGAGGTGCCCGGACGCAGTGCATCCATCATCGTACTTGCCTCCCCGCGATATTTCAGGAATGGAATCATTACCCTGGGCCAGGCTACATGCATGCCTAATAGTGCATGCCGCACAGAGCTGTCATTAGTGAATGGGAGAAACTGGAAGCGGTCAATCCGAAACGCACTCCGGTCAAACTCCATGTAGTCGAGGCAGAGTATAATGATGCGTGGTACCTTGTTTGTGCGTTGGTAGAAACGATATTGGGCGAGCTGTACCGGGAAAGTGTAGCCATCTATCCCCGCATTGTAGATGCGCAATCCCGGAAATACGCTGGTAAGGTCTTGCGGGTTCACATTGACGTGCGCGTGCGAGCTTCCCATGATGAGAAGGTCTGCGTTGACCTTTCCGGCGGCCATAGCGTTCCAGACTTTTAATTGTCCCGTGTCGCGTTTCCGCAAATTGGAATCAGTTAGCCTGGTCAGCAGCCACAGCGCCCCCGCCACAAGGGCGAGAAACAAACAGCAGCGTATTAAAAACCTTTTCACGGCTTAGAACTGGAAGTAGATAAAAGTTTGTGGCGGCGCACCAAACAAGAAAGTGACCACAGCGAGCACCGTATAAATCGTCCAACGTAGCGGTCTGGAGCCTATCCGCTCCAATGATAGTCCATGTTCCCGATCACGGTTGAACCATTCCACCATCATCATCGTACCGATAAACACCCAGAGGCGTCGCTCTACCGCCAGGTTACCCCACTCGCCGGAACAAATTCGAGCCAGATAATGCCAGGCAGTAGTCAGGTCGGACGCCCGGAAAAAAACCCAGGATATGCACACCAACACAAAGGTGACGAGCATGGCGAAGATGGTGTGTAGTCCTGGTAAGAGCTTGCCTTGAGCCGGCATGTTCAGGTTTTTTCGGTTACGACCTGCAAGTACCAACGGCATGAAGTAAAGAGCGTGAAGCACACCCCAGATAATAAAATTCCAAGATGCACCATGCCAGAATCCACTCAGCAAAAACACCAGGGCTGTATTGCGCACCGTGAGCCAAAGGCCGCCTCGGCTACCGCCCAGTGGGATATACACATAGTCGCGAAACCAACTGGTGAGCGAGATATGCCAGCGCCGCCAGAATTCAGCAATATCGCGGGAGAAGTAAGGGTAGCGGAAGTTGGGCAATAGGTGAAAGCCGAACAGCCGTGCACAGCCGATGGCAATGTCGCTATAGCCCGAGAAATCGCCATAAATCTGAAAGGCAAACAACACCGCACCCGCACACAGCATGGCTGCGGGCTGTGTCTGCCAGGTGTCGAAAATGGGATTGACAAAAAGAGCACAGCCATCGGCAATCACCATTTTCTTAAAAAAGCCCCAGAGCATTTGCCGTAAGCCATCTGAAGCTTTTGCCGGCTCAAAACAACGTTCCGATTGGAATTGGGGCAGAAACCAGGTAGCCCGCACAATAGGCCCGGCCACCAGCAGTGGAAAGAACGAGATAAACGCAAAGAAAGCCGTTGGGTCGTAGCAGGGTTCCTTGCGGCGATGATACACGTCTATCACATAGCTCATGCTGTGAAAGGTGTAGAAAGAAATGCCGATGGGCAGTATGATGTGCAACAGTAGTGCATCATGCTTCATGCCCAGGTCTCCAAGTAGCCTGGCCATGTTTTCGCTGAAAAAATTGAAGTATTTGAAGAAGCCCAGGGCGCAGAGATTGAGCAGGATGCTGGCTCGAAAAAACAGCTTCCGGCGCCGTGGGTCCTCGATTCGCCCCAACTGAATGCCGACAAAAAAATCGAAGCCCGTCGTGGCCAGCAGCAACAACACAAAACGATAGTCCCACCAGCCATAAAAAACGAACGATGCCAGGATGAGCAGCACATTTTGCGCACGCGGCCGCTGCCTGCCAATGCCCCAGTACAGTCCGAAGACCAGGGGCAGAAACAGAGCAAATGCAACCGAGTTAAACAGCATGGAAAAGCGAGCGCCAAGATACACAGGGGGCTCACGCCACTTCCTATTCCAATCCATCCGTTGAAAAATGTGTGAGCGCTGCCAGGACTCTACTTCCGGACATTATCTTAGCCTTCATCTAATCAAAACCACAAATCCCACATGATTCATTTCAAAATCGGCCTACTCAGTGCTGCATTATTCGCCGTCAGCCTGAGTGTTTCAGCCAAAGTAAAAATCAAATCCGGCGAATTAAGTCCGCTCAAAGGGACGACCGAGTTGAATATTCGTTACGACTATTCCAACATGACCGTCACCACCAAAAACAAGAATGAGCAAGAGTTCGTGGACAAAAAGAAATCCGAGTTGAACGAGAAAGAGGCTGGCACGGGTGACAAATGGGCTGCCTCCTGGGTTACCGACCGCGATAGCCGTTTTGCGCCACAATTCAAGCAAGAATTTGAAAAGCAATGTAAGGTCAAGCTCGTGGACAATCCCGCTGCCAAGTACACCATCGTGGTGCACACAACACATACAGAAACCGGCTACAACATTGGTATCAGCCGCCGTAACGCCTATATAGATGCAGAAGTCAGCATTGTAGAGACTGCCAATCCTTCCAACGTTATTGCCCTGATAACAGCAGACGACATGGCAGGCCGTGATGCATTCGGTTATGATTTCGATACCGGTGCTCGTCTTGCAGAATCTTATGCCAAGCTGGGCAAAGAAATTGGCAAGCTCATAGACAAAAAGCTATAGGCAATCCCCCCCAAAAAAAGCCGCTCATTTGGGCGGCTTTTTTTTGTGATTTATTCAATGGAAAGAATCAGGCAACCAGGCTCAGGCGTGTGGCCAGCCAGCTATCCTTCAGAGGCAGAAGCCAACGGCTCATCAGCTCAGCCTTTGTGGTGATGCTGTTATTGAAAATCGGTGTGTCGGCATTGATATACCCCTTTTCGAGGGCATAATCTACCTGATGCATCGGAAGCATTTGGGGTTCGTCCTTCAGTAAAAAAGTAAGCGTCATCCGGTCGAAGAGATTCGTTTCGTATTGCCTTTCGATGCTCTTAATGAGGCGCACCATCCTGTCCGTGCTGCCGCCGCAAATCGTATCGCCCTGCATGTCGGCAAGTACCACGATAAACTGGCCAAATAAGAGCTTGCCCCAGCCTTTTACTGCTTTCCCATGAGAGTCCCATTGTTGGCAGAACTGGTGGAGTTGTTCGTCAATTTCTGCCTGTTGCTGCCCTGTAAAACGGCGTGAGCTTTGATAGACCCACACCTTACTATCATCGCTGAAGTCTGCGGGGATCAGATTCTTAATAGGTTCCAGATACATGCAGCAAAGTTGCGGGAAAAATTCAGAGGAGGCTATTGTCCGGTATTGTTTGCGGCTGTTTCTTGCAATGACTGAGCAATCATTTCGGCGATGTCCAGCACCACAATTTCCTCTTCCTTTTCAGCCTTCTTTACGCCGTCAATCAGCATAGTTGTGCAGAATGGGCAATTAGCTGCAATCACCTTTGCGCCTGTGTCAATCGCTTCCTGAGTTCGCTTCCAGTTCACACGGGTTTTGCCGTTTTCCTCTTCTTTAAACATCTGTGCGCCGCCAGCGCCGCAGCACATACCCTTCGAGCGGCAGCTTTTCATCTCCACCAGTTCCACATCCAGTGCTGCCAGCACCTCACGAGGGGCTTCATAGATACCATTGCCGCGGCCCAGGTAGCAAGAATCGTGATAAGTGATTTTTTTACCCTTGAAAGTGCCGCCACCCTTCAATACCAGTTTGCCTTCATTGATCAGATTTTGGAGGAAGACCGTATGGTGAATCACTTCATAATGCCCGCCCAGTGCCGGGTATTCATTTTTGAAAATATTGAAGCAATGTGGGCAAGTCGTCACCATTTTTTTCACGCCATAGCCATTCAATACCTGGATATTGTTGTAGGCCATCATCTGGAACAGAAACTCATTGCCGGCCCGGCGTGCGGGGTCGCCATTGCACATTTCTTCTTTTCCAAGGATGCCATAGGAAACACCGACATGGTTTAGGATTTGGGCGAAGGCTTTGGTGATGCGTTGGGCGCGGGCATCGAAGGAGCCGGCGCAGCCTACCCAAAACAATATATCCGGCATACTGCCTTCTGCGGCAAATTCAGCGAGTGTTTTTATCTGCATGTGTAGTTCTTCTTTTCTGATTTTTTCAATCCCTATGCCTTTGATGGTACTGGTTTCGGGAAGTGTAGGTTTTGTTCGTCTGCCTGGGCAACTAACCCGCAGCATTCATTTCTTCCATCCATTTGTCGCGGTCGTCTGGGGCGAATTTCCAGGGCGCCATATTGTTTTCGATGTTCGAGAACATAGCGTTCCATTCACCCGGTGCGTTGCTTTCTTCCATCACTAAGTTGCGCCTGAGCTGCACGATGATGTCTAAAGGCTCAATACCCACCGGGCAGGCTTCCACGCAGGCATTACAGGTGGTGCATGCCCGCAGTTCTTCCACTGTGATATAGTCGTGCAGCAAGGTTTTGCCGCCTTCTTTCCATTCCTGATTGGCATCAATCAGGTGTCCTACTTCTTCCAGCCGGTCGCGGGTAGCCATCATGATTCTGCGGGGGCTGAGTAGTTTGCCGGTCTGGTTGGCAGGGCACACAGCCGTGCAACGACCGCACTCCGTGCAGGAATAAGCATCTAGTAGATTTTTCCAACTCAAATCCTGCACGTCGCGGGCACCAAAGCGAGGCGGGGCAGCAGGCACATCACCTTCAGCAGAAGGCGGAGGAGCCAGTTCGGGCTGCATCATATACAGCACTTCCTGCTGCACATCCTTCATGTTGCGCATTTCGCCCTGAGGTTCCAGGCGGGTGAAATAGGCATTCGGGAAAGCCAGCAGGATGTGGAAATGCTTGGAGTAGGGCAGATAATTCAGGAAAGCGAAAATGCCGATGATATGTCCCCACCAGCACACAATCTGAATGCTGTGCAGGGAAGCGTCGCTGAGGCCGGTCAGGGTAGGCGCGATGAGTCCCGAAATGAGGAAGCCGCCCGCCTCGCCTTCATGCAGATGGATGGCTCCTTCGGCACTATTCATCATCAGTAGCATCAGCATCAATGCGATTTCGATATACAGAATCGTGTTCGCATCGCGTCGTGGCCAGCCATCCAATTCACTCATATTGAGTCGGGGCACTTTCAGGATATTTCTTCGAATCAGGAAGATGATAACTGCTACCAGCGTGAGCAGTGCCAGGATTTCAAAAAAGCCAATCACCCAGCCATAAAATGCTCCTAAGAAATGTTCGAAAGTGTGATAAGGGCCGCCTTGCCAAATACCGTCAATCAGGATTTCGAGTACCTCAATATTGATCAGTACAAAGCCTGCATACACGAAGAAATGAAGTAGTGCAGGCACAGGCCTTTTGAACATTTTCTTCTGACCAAAAGCCAGCAGAAACACATTTTTCCAGCGCGTACCAGAACGGTCTTTGCGGTCGCCTTCTGCTTCATCGCGGCCCAGTAGGATATTGCGCCGGATGCGGCCTACATTTCTGGCGAATAGATAGATGGCAACCGTGGCCAACAAAATGAAGAGTAACTGCTGCACAATCTGCATGGGACTTAGCGGCTTTGATGCGCAGGCAAGTTAGCAAGCGATTGCACGACTTCAGGCATATTCAAAGCAATGCAGCATGCCCCATTGTGTGTCTGAATTGCATCGGGCCGTGGCCCTAAATGTTATAAAGCGATGGAGGTATATGCTTGCCTTGCGCAGGCGCTTACATTTGTCGCCCTTTGATTCTGCTGAAAAAAATGATGCATTTATCACGTTGGTTTTTGGGGCTGATAATTTTTGTCGCAATCCTCACTTCTGTGAATGCCCGGGCGCAGGGTAGTGTAGCACCCGCCGACCTGAAAGTGCTGCAACAAATGGAAGATTCCATGAGCCTTGAGGCGGATTCGATGTACAGCGCCTTCCTCTTTGACACCCGCATTGTGTATAGCGAACGCGGCGCCCGCGAGCTCGTGCGCGCACTGAAAATCCCGAACTCCTGGAGCTATCCTTTCCCCAGGATTGCTGAGAAAATTGAAATCCTCAATTCGCCGGATGGTGCCTTCCGCATCTTCAATTGGGATGTGATTCCGGGGATGAAGCAAAGGCGCTATTATGGGGCTATTCAAATGCCTTCAGAGCAGTTGAAGTTGTATGGCCTCGTAGATTATTCATCAGAGTTGGGCAAAGAGTTGGAAGATACCATCCTCACAGGCGGGAAATGGTTTGGATGCCTCTATTACCGGATTGTGCCGGAGACGCGCCAGGATGGCCAGAAGATCTACACCCTGTTTGGGTTAAACACGAATGCTTTTTTGAGCAACCGGAAAGTGCTGGAGCCGCTGCAATTCACGGAAAACGGGCCGGTATTTGGGGCACCCATTTTCAATGTACGTTCTGAAGCACGGCCTTCTGAGCGGGTCAATCGTTTCATCCTGGAGTATAAGAAGCAAGTGCAGGTAGGCATGAACTGGGACGCCGAAAATGACCGGATATATTTCGACCAACTTGTATCCCAAGTTAATGACCCGCACCGCAAATACACCTATGTGCCGAGTGGCGAGATTGACGGTTTTAAATGGAATGGAGACTCCTGGAGTTACTTGCAGGACATCGTCAAAATTGTGCCTCGTAAAGACGGTGAAGCCCCCATCAATGAGCCGCAGCAATAACCGCTGCCTCATATTTTTCTGCCCCTCGCTAAGGGCCAAAGCACCTACTTTCGCGTCCCGGTCCCGTAGCTCATCTGGATAGAGCGACAGCCTTCTAAGCTGTAGGTACTTGGTTCGAGTCCAAGCGGGATCACGCTCATTCTTTCCCAAAGCAACCGTTCCTCAACCCACCTCGTGCGCCTCATTTCGGCCATACTTGCTTTATTGGTGCTGTTTCTGACAGTACAGCCGGTTTGCGCCGAGTGTCTGCCTGCACCCCGGACCGAATCTTGCTGCGATGAGGGCTGCGCTAAGGAGCCAACCCCTTCCAGGGAGCACGAACCCGAAGGCCATTGCAAAGCCTGCAACCCATTTCAATCCTGTGGCTGCTGCACGGGCAGCGTGGTGGTGCCAGTGATTAAGCTCATGCTGCCGGAAGCCATCGCAATTGAACCTTCGTCTGAGGAAGGCGTGGTGGTGATGCACCTGGTAGAAGCTCCCGTCAGCGACTTCTGGCAACCGCCCAGAGCCGCTTAGCCTGTTCCTTTTTGAGGTCAGAAACCTGGCCTTGCATTTAGTGTGCACGCTCAGCTTGCTGGTATTTCCTCATGCAAGCGGTATCGTTTTTCAGGTTTGAAATTCCCGTCCTATTTGGAAGGTCTCATCAGGCTTACACCTGCATTGAGGCCGAAAAAATCGGGTATTTTCTATCCTGTATTTTTTTAAAAAAAGTAGTGCTCGCAGAAGCGGAGCTACTTCCCAAAACCAATTACTACGCCATGAATACCATGTGCAAAATTTCCATAGCCTGCATTGCCCTGTTTCTGGCCGGCACCCCGGCTGCTGAGGCTCAAAGTGTCGCACCAGACAGCGTGAAAACCGTTCTCATCAAAGTGCGCAACCTGCATTGCGACGGCGATATGCCCACCATCAAAAAACGACTCATCAACCAAGACGGCATTGACGATGTCGCCTTCACGGAGCGCGATGGCAGCCACGCCACGTTCACCATAACCTACCACAGCAGCGCCACCCGCGAAGATGTGATTGAACATGCCATCGAAAGCACGCCTGGCTGCGATGATAAATCGGAAACTCCCTACCGCGTGGTGAAAGAACGCAAGGGTAAAAAGAAGGGCTCATGAAAACGCTCTTACTCGTGCTTTGCTGTGGCCTTACGGCACTGAATGCTGCGGCGCAAACTTTATCCGGTAAGGTGTTTGGCAAAAGTCCGTCCGGCGAACGCCAAGTGCTGCCCGGCGCAGTCGTTCGCTGGCTTAGCTATGGTGGAGGCACCGCGACCAATGAAAACGGCGTCTTTCAACTTTCTGCCGAAGGCATCACCGACCATCGTCTGGTGGTTTCGCAGGCTGGCTTTCGCAGCGATACACTGGACGCAGAGGGCAAGAGCTATCTCAGCATCGTACTGCATGAGTTGCCCAGGGGCAAGGCGCTTACAGGTGTCACGGTGACGGGCAACCAAAGCGCATACCTCTCCAGCCTGAGTGCCGTGAAAACAGAAATCATCACCCAGGGTGAATTGAGCAAAGCTGCCTGCTGCGACCTCGCGGGATGTTTTGGTACCCAGGCCGCCGTACAGCCCCAAACGACGAATGTGATTACGAACGCACAGGAACTGCGCATCCTCGGCTTGTCCGGTGTGTACAACCAGCTACTCGTGGATGGACTGCCCATGATAAGCGGAGCAGCCTACACCTATGGTATCAGTACCTATCCGGGATCCATCGTGGACAATATTTACGTGGCCAAGGGCGCGACTTCTGTACTCCAGGGCTTCGAAGGCATCAGCGGGCAAATCAACCTGGTGACACTACAGCCCGACAAGGCTCCGCCGCTCTACCTGAACGCTTACATCAACAGCTTTGGCGAAAAGCATCTGAACGCCAATCTGGCTACGCATGTGGGCAAGGCTAAGAAGTGGCATTCACTGCTGGCACTGCATACCGTGCAGCCCGCAGGAAGGGTAGATAACAACGACGATGGATTTCTCGATTTGCCCCTTCTGACGCGCTACATGGCTTTCAACAAATGGCGTTACGGCAGTACATCCAACCAGGGCATGTCGGCGGAAATAGGGCTGCGTCTGGTGCAGGAAAAACGCGTAGGCGGGCAGAACAACTATGCCTATGGTAGCGACGCCGGCAGCAACACCATCTATGGCCAAAGCGTGTCATTCACCCAACCTGAAGCTTATGTGAAGTCGGCCTATCGCTTCAACACGAAACAGGCAATTTCTATTTCCGTCTCGGGCCTGGGGCATGAGCAGAATGCCTGGTTTGGCGTCACCCACTATACCGCCTCGCAACGCACAGCCAACCTCGTGTTGCAGCATGATTGGGACTGGCGCACGCATGAGTTGAAATGGGGCCTGAGCTATCGCTATCAGGATTTGAAAGAGACCATTGGCTTTTCCGACAACAGCCTTGGACGCAGCTATGCAGGCACATACCAGACACCGTTGCGGGTTCCCGGTGTGTTTGCTGAAAATGCCTTTCACTGGCACGACGACAAGCTGCTGTGGCTGGTCGGTGCGCGTCTCGACCATCATCAGGATTGGGGAGCCTACTTCACGCCACGCAGCATGTTGCGCTGGGCCATTGACAAGCACAACATCTTCCGCGCTTCTGTGGGCAAGGGCTGGCGTCAGGTAAACCTGTTCAGCGAGCAGGTGAACATGCTGGCAAGCGCTCGTGACATCGTTTTTGCTGAACGGCTACGACCAGAAGAGGCCTTCACCTGGGGACTGAGCCATAGTTACCGTTTCACGAAAGGAGTGACCACCGGCACGCTGAGTGCCGACTTCTACAGCACGCATTTTAGCAATCAGTTTTTTCCCGATTACGACCTTGACCCAAGGCTCATCATCATAGAGAATTTTGAAGGCGTGTCGCGCTCAAACGGCCTGCAGGTGGAGGCCTCGTTCATCTTCTTCCAGCACCTGGAGGCCCGCGCCGCCTACAACTACCTTGATGTGTATCGCGTGGAGCAGGGGCAGAAACTGGTGTTGCCTTTCAACCCGACTAACCGTGCGATGGCTGCCCTGTCTTACCACACCGAAAACCGACGCTGGCAGGCCGATGCCAACCTGCATTGGATGGACCGGATGCGCTTGCCCGACACACGCAGCAATCCCGAAGCATACCGCAGACCCCTGTGGTCAGAAGCCTTTGCCACGCTGAACGTGCAGGGCACCTTCCGCTGGAAGAGCCTGGAGCTGTACGGTGGCTGCGAGAATGTGTTTGGCTACACGCAGTCGAACCCCATCATCAGCGCCGACAATCCCTTTGGGCCATATTTCGACATCTCGTCGGTGTGGGGCCCTACGCGGGGACGCGAGTTTTATCTCGGCCTGCGCTGGCGGCTGGCGCGCGCGGAAGTATCCGGGCAGTAACTGCGACACGGGAATATTGGATACACAGAGGCTGCCTCAACCGGGCGGCCTCTTTTCATGCAGTGCAGTGTTTATGAGTTTTTTGTTTGCCGGCTTTTGAGGTGCTATGGGGCATCCGTTGCGTCGCACTCTTCGGCTGGATTTCGCTGGTCGGCTTTGCCCGGAAGGTAGATGATGGAAGAACAGTGTCATGGGGTGCGAAACAGGCTCGTCGGCAGCATTGGGGAGCCATTGGACGCAATAGACATATATGTATTTTGGGTGTGTTTGCGTTTGCTGATAACGTTTCTGTTGTTGGGAAACTAATTGCAGGTCTCTTTTGGGGGCTTAGTGATGCCTTTATCCTATTGTATCTCAGCTCTTCCGGCGATTTTTTTTCGTTGCCATATAGTTTGATTCAGGTGAACGCTAAATTTACGGTGGGCGGCGGAAGGCTGCCGTAGGTTTAGTTCAACAGCACATTTGCAATAGGCGGGGTTCCGTGCTTCACAGACAGTTTTGTGGTTACAGAAAGTTCAGTTCTCCGCATGAACATTTTTGCTAAAAAGCCCGCCCATCGCAAATCTGTAAACCGTTACCAGTAATGCTATGACGACAGTGCAGATCATCAAAAACGGACAAAAAATGAACAGACGAGCCAACGCTTCAGCAAAATCAAAAGAGCTGCAACCCTACCCTCAAGCCGACACAGTTGCAGCACATTTGATTTTGCTCCAACGCACTGTAAAATTTAGTAACCTCGTATTATGACAGACTTAATTTTTTTAAAAGCATTAAGGGATAAACTCAAAGGCGGGAATACACGGTCAATTCATTTAAATGTGTTGCCAGGACGGTTTGCGACACGGCTTGACTTAGCTAATCTGAATTACATCCGCCCCGATTTTGCAGAAAAATTTCTTGACCAACTTTTGACCACTGCTTGTTTTGACTTCAAAATTTCTTTTGACGGAATTGATTTAAACTCAATTCAGTCAGACGAACAAAAACGACTTGGACTTTTATCAAAGCGGTTAAACTCTCTCAACATTGAAAATGAAGATAACTACAAAGAACACGGAATAAAAACTTTCGGATTTGGTTTTCCTATTCTCATAAAGCCATCAAAGCAAGACCAAAAGAAAATTATTAAAGCGCCAATTTTCATTTGGCAGTTAGAAATAATCAAGGCGACAAACAAAGTCAACACATGGTCAATCCTTCGCAACAAGACACGAAACGAAAACGGAAAAATTATTGACGAAGAAGTTCACTCTGTTGAACTAAACGAAGTATTACTTTCATTTTTAAAGACAGATGAGAGTATTTCCATTCCTCAAATAAATGAAGACCTTTTGAAAGATGCAGTGATTGATCAAAAGGAATTGATTGAAGAATGTTACAAAGTGCTGAAAGCACTTAACACAAATGCAACGACCAGCATCAAAGAAAGCTTGCTTGCGAAATTCAAAGAACCATTAAGAAACATTCCCGAAGCATCAGCTTTGGAATCAGTTTCGGGCAATAACCCTTGGGTACATTTTGGCGGAGTGTTCGGATTGTTCCGAACACAAAAAGAAAGCATCATCACAGACATTGATAAAATAATTAACAAGTTTGATGAATTTGTTTTTGAAAATTTAGAGGTTGAGAATTTTTCTGGAACTGCACACAGTGCAGTTGAAACAGACCCAAGCCAACAGGAAATTCTTACGACATTAGGAATTGAACCAAAGAAAATAATTCAGGGTCCACCCGGAACGGGAAAAAGTCAATCGCTTACAGCACTTATAACAAATGCTTTAGCGAACAATTTAAAATGCCTTGTGGTTTGTGAAAAGAAAACCGCACTTGATGTAATTAAAAACAATTTGCACAAGGAGAACGACCAGTTAGGGGCATTGGCGGCAGTTGTTGAGGACATCAACAAAGACAGAGACGGAATTGTAAATTCAGTTCGTGATAGGTTGGGCAACCTCTCGCAATATGCAAGTTTCAATCAGGCGAATTACACAACAGTTCGGGAAACAGTTGAAGCAAAAGCAGCAGAACTAAATCACCAACACAAACAACTTGACAAGAAAATTTATTTAGGCAAGTCATGGACTGAATTAGTCGGTGAGTTTTTGAAACGACAAAAGGTTGCGGACTTTGAAACATTGAAACCGAAACTTGATTACAAGCAATTTAAGTTTACAGAAGATGAAAAAGAACTTGCTGAAATTGTCAGTAAAATAAAGACAGCGAAGAAACTTTACGCTGATGTAAAACGGCTTGACCATCCACTTGAAATTTTAAGTGATGCAATTTTCAAAGAAGATAATCCGAGAGCTATTCAACTAAAGTTGGAAGAACTCTCAAAGGAAAAAGCTAAACAACTTGAAGAAGTAAAAGCAGAACTGCAAAAAGAAATAACAGAATACCAAAGGTGGCTTGACAGCCACTTTGGTGAATATTATTTTGCAATTAAGCAGCAAATAACGAACTACAAAGAGTTTGTTGTTTCCAATCATGAACAATTCGGTGAACTGTTTTTCAAGAATGACGGCTTTACAAAATTCAGAATCCAAACTTTAAGTATTGTTTCCAAGCGTTACAAAACGCTGAAAGGGAACAGAATTACTTTAGTCAATCAGGTTGCAGAAATAAAACAGGTTCATCAAACGCTAAAATATTTTGAACACAGTTACATTGAAGGCAACCACACACCTACTCTCAAAGTTTTCGTTGACAACATTGATAAGTTAAGCGAACACACCGAAGAATGGTTTAGGAGCAACGAAAAAATTAAGCAAGATTATTTACAAAACATTTCATCAAACTATTTGCATCCGCTTTTCGCAGACAAAGCAAGTTTGCAAAATACGGAGAGAAAATTTAAGCAAATCATTTCTAATATCAATCAAGAGGAACTTTTAAGGCAGACTATTTCCGACACAACAAATCACAATCAGAAAATTTCCGAAACGGAAAATTTAGTAACAGAAATGAAAACCATTTCTGCAAACCTTGATGATTTCATAAAGTATTTTGAATGGAGAAAGTTCTACATTGAACTTACGCCATTGCAACGAACAGTTGTAAGGTCAATCATTGAAATTAATAGTAATAATTGGGAAACAACTTTTGAAAGTTGGTATTACTATTGGTTGCTTGCAATTGCAGAAAGCAATTTGAAAGGTTTGCCGAAAAGTGATGACAAGATTGTTGAGTTGGTTGAATCAAAAGAGCAACTAAAAAAATTCCAAATAAAAAGTATCATAAATAATTGGTCAGTCCGACAACAGCAGTCGGTAAAGAGAGCGCAGACACAAGGAGTAAATCCAATTAGTTTATTCAATAAACGGGGAAGTCGTGGCGAAAGAAGAAACTCTTTGAGAAAAATTGTCACAACAGATTTTCAACTGTTCACTGATTTCTTTCCAGTAGTAATGCTAAGCCCGTCAGTCTGCAGTTCTGTAATTCCATTAGAGGAAGCAATTTTTGATGTTGTGATTTTCGATGAGGCGAGTCAGTTGAGATTGGAAGATACATTTCCAGCATTGCTTAGAGGGAAAATTAAAGTTGTTTCAGGCGACAGCCAACAGATGCCACCGACAAACTTCTTTCAAGGTGGAACAGCTTTGCTAAGCCCGACAGAAAAAGATTATGAGGAAGAGCAAACAGCAAGCGAAGCACAAACACCAACAACTAATCGAAATGCAAATAATTCGCTTGACCTTGCAGACAGCGAATCACTTTTAGTTTATGCAGAGAATTGTAATTACAAACAGTCTTATTTGAAGGTTCATTATCGTTCACAGCATCCACAGTTGATTGATTTTTCTAATCATGCGTTTTATGGCAAGCGACTTATTCCAATGCCAGCAAAGCTGGAATACAAACCAATTCAGTTTATTGAAGTAAACGGACTTTACGAAGACCAAGTAAACAGAGATGAAGCAAGACAAGTGGTTGACATTTTACTTAATCACATTAAGCCATTCGAGAAAGGAAAATATCCTTCAGTTGGTGTAGCAACTTTCAATTTGTATCAGCGGAATTTAATCCTTGAAGAAATCACAAAGGCAAGACAACAGAATCCCGAATATGATAAAAAGATTGCAGACTTAGGTTCTGATTTGTTCGTAAAGAATTTAGAGAATATTCAAGGTGATGAAAGAGACATAATAATTATTTCAACGACTTTTGGAAAGAAAGCAGACGGTTCTTTTCGTCAATCGTTTGGCCCGATTTTGCAACGCAACGGCTACAAACTTTTGAATGTAATTGTAACAAGAGCAAAGTATAAAGTTTTTGTATGCACTTCTATTCCGCAAGAGCATTATAACTCTTATCCAGTTCTGTTACAGCAAATGAAGAATAATGGCAGAGCCATTTTCTATTCTTATTTAGCTTACGCCAAATCGGTAAGTGAAAATAATATTAAAACAAGAGAATCGTTGCTAAATCAACTCTATGAAAATAGTGAATCAAAAACTTTTGAAATTGACCATGATGTTTACGGTTCGGAATCTCCATTTGAAGAAGAAGTTTATTACCGACTTGCTGAAAAAATTGGACAAGACCGTTTGCAACAGCAATATAAAATCGGTGGTTTCAGAATTGATTTAATTGTGAAATCAAAAGTTACAGACAAACCAATCATTGCTATTGAATGTGACGGAGCAAAATATCACAGCAGCAATGAAGCGTATGCTTGGGATATGTTCAGACAATCACGACTTGAAGTACAGGGTTTTACTTTTTACAGAATATGGTCAACTAATTGGTGGTATTCAGTAGAGAAGGAATTAAAAAAAGTCGTTGCGTTTATTTCACAAGTTGACAAAGAAGAAAAGCAAGAAGATATTCTTCTGCTTGACGAAGTTTTGAAAGTGAATGAAATTGTTCCAATCACTTTGCGACCAGAGACGAAAAGAAAAGTTTCGTTTGCTTCAACGGTTACAGTAAAGAATCCTGAAGGGAAAATTTTGAAAGTAAAATTTAGCAAGACACAAGCAACACACAATGTAAAACCCGACAGCAACGGTATGATTACAGTTTATGAGAAAGCACCTTTAGCAGTTGCCATTATGAATAGAACAGAAGGCGAAGCATGTCAGCTAGGAATGTTAGAACTCTATTATGAAATATTGAAAGTAGAATGACTCAACGCATTTGGTGGCACATTTGTATTTTTTTCAACGCAAAGACCAACGCTTAAAAAATCCAAAAGAGCCACCAAGCCAACGCACCAAGACAGCAGTAAAATGGACAGACACAGCGACATCGGACGAGAAAGCACTACTGGTAATAATAACTAAGGTTTCGTTGCGTCCGCAGGACGAACAATGAAACCTCTACCCTGAAGCTGTTGGCATTAGAAGAGCATGATAAACAGCAAATGAGTTCGTTGCCGGTCAAAAGACGCGGCAACGGCGGGGAGT
>CAYRJR010000004.1:0-34422 GCA_964424655.1 uncultured Chitinophagaceae bacterium | reverse complement strand
CAATGCGTGAATTGCCCTGCATCGTGACGATATAGCCGCCTTTGGGCCAGGAAGTATTGTTGGTCAGGATGGGTAAGCCCACAAAATAATTCAGCTCACGAGGGAACCACTTACCCTTAGTCTTTACATAGCGTTGTTCTATGCGGATGTTGGTGCCCAGGGTGGTGTCATGCCAGCTTGCCAAGAGGTTGGTAACTGCAAATTCATCACTGCTGATGTAGAGCACACCGCGTAGCAATTCGCCCGTTCTTCTGGGATGGAAACTGATAATCCAAACCGTGTCTTTCCCAACCAACATTTCATCACGAAGTCCGAAGCGATAGCTGGTACTGGCGCCCGGACTTAAAGGGTTTCGGAAATCACGTCCGTTGAGGCGGAGGTAATTGTCGTAGCAATGAAAAGGCAGGATATCAGTGACTACTGAATTGAAGAGTGGCGATCGGAAACCTGAAAAGCGCGTAGCTAGTATGTCTTCTTGCAGGTGCTGTGGCCGACGGTAGGTTCGGCGGCTGTAGGTTTCGGTGAGCAGGATGTGCTGACGATCTGTAAAGTCCCGGTATTCATTTACTGTTTGAGCGGTGTCCCGGAGGGCCGTGCTATCCACTGGCACTGCATCAGCAATCATCTTGTAATAAACGCGGCAACTATAGCCGGGATACCGGTCTGGGTTGTGGGTCTCGCGTCGGGCTATTGCCTGACGCAGGATGCGCCAGAGCTTTTCATCATTGGGCCTGACGATCGTCTCCTGCAGCCTTGTGACATGTGGCTGGAGCAGGAAAATACTATCTCGCGTAGCCCCAAATTGTCGGCGTTCATAACCCAGGGCACTCAAGATAACGGGGCTGTCTCGTAACGAATAAGGGATGGCAATCCGTCCGTCAATATCTGCTACAAAACCCTGGTCGCTATTGCCGATTCGAAACAATGCAAAGGGGACAGGGGCCTTACTCTGAGCATCCAGAATGCGGATGTTGTAGCTCTGTGCAACGGCCAAAAAAGTCTGAATAAGAAGCAGAATAATCAGAAAGAAACGGCGCACAACTAAAGCAATGATCGGAGGGAGCTACGCGAATGTATCGGGGAATTTGGATACGAATTACTCGCGAAAATTTAGCCAGTTAAGGGAGAGAATCCTTGCTGGGAATACGTTTTTCAAAAATTAGTGTCTGTACAGGCACAAAGCAATATCGCTAAATATCTATCCTCAACAACCAATTCCTCACACATACTCACATCCTTGAAATACATTTGATTCTCAAATATCAAAGCCATGTTTGCCGTAGTCAATCATTGTCATTTCAGCAAACCTGTTGACGATTTCAAAGACAATCTCGTCCAGGAAGGCATTCCTCTACTTTCAAGGTATGCCGGCTTCATAGACTTCCATTTTGTCAAGGTGGATGAGTTTCATGCAATCGTCCTAATCATTTGGGAAGATGCTGCTTCAGCACAGACGGCTGCAAAATCTTTTGGGCCTGCCTGGTTTGCGGTTCATTTCAAGCCCTATCTCGTAGATGGCGAAAACAGAAGCACAGGTGCAATCATCGCAAGTACTTACAAGAAATAAGCAGTTCTATTTTGCTATGATGAACCTGGATGGCACTCATAAACTCACCCAGAACGGACTGGTATGCATCCGCAATATTTTGCTCCAGGCTATCTACCCGATGCTGTAAGACTTGAGTCTCTTTAGTTGGTGGGCTACATGCAGCAACTCCCAATAGCATCAATAAAAACAGGTCCTTTTTCACGACTTGAGCAATCTGAGTAAGGTATATTGAATGCAGACTACGATTGAGAAAAATCACCCTTAATGCTGGCTTGATACAAAGTAATTTTTCATCTTGCTATTGCATACTATGACTGCTTTATTCTAAAAAAAACATCCGGCATTAGCCTTTGCAGGCACAAGAAAGGTATTCAGGATTCATTTTTGCGGCCACATCTTGCAACGCTAATTTTCATTCATGATTCTGCTCTCCCCCCACACAGACACGGTTTTCAACAATCCTAAAATTGCCTATCGGGATGGCGTTCATCAGGGATTGTTAGACAATTTTATCGGTGTGCTGGTTTGCTATCTTGCCCTCTACCAGCACGTGGGCATGCGCCGATTAGAACGCGAAGGCCATGTCCGCATTTATCATAATCGGGGCGAAGAATATGGATACCTAAGCGATGATGCTCCTGAACTGAATGCTGAGGAAGATGTGGTCATTGTAGTGGATGTGTGTGCCAATGATGCGTATAATGAATTAGACGTTTCATTTGAAAACATCTTCGAATTCCCAGAGCTGGACGATATCGTGGAAGAACTGCGAAATGAAGGCTTCCGGATTGGTATCAAACCCTATACAGGTGATGAGGAAGATGCCGATGAAGCATTTTCATGGGTTGAAAAAGGTATTCCCGTACTCAGTTTCATCATTCCGGTTCAGGCACCGGAAAACAACTGGCACCGCATCCAATGCGACAATACCGTGGCTAATGAAGTGGTGGAACGGGCGGCACAATGCCTGGCCCGGCTGGTGCTGCACACCTTGTAGCTCCTGAAAATATTAATGCACTGACAGCCATATTGCTTTCAAATGCCGTGTCGAAATAGCAAACAACAGCACCCAAGGAATTATACACCTTTATGCTTCATGGCTCAGCTTCACCCGCAGCGAGCTGGCAGACAGATGCGCTAAAGGCTCGTGCATGTAGCTATTGTTGAATGGCATATGGTAGAATTGTAGTGTTTCCCTGAGCATCCCGCAGCGACAGATAATACATCCCATTCGGCAGGCCTGCGCTGCAATGTATGGCTGCTTTGCCCTGCCGAAAAACCACCGTGCCTTCATACACCTGCTGGCCGAGCACGTTACGGATGCTCAGCGTAGCCGCTTCATCCAGAGGCGATTGCTGCATGATTTCAAAATTGCCTTTGTTGGGGTTGGGCAGAATGCCGTAGCGCCGGTCTTTGCCCCGTATGTTGGCCACACCTGTCTCGCCCACATAGACCTTCACCGTATCTGTGGTGGTGTAGTCGCAGAGGGTCTGGCACATTACATAGCTGGTGGTGGTGGTGGGCTTTACCCAGATGCCCGGCCCCTGCCCGATGATGGTTGAAAAACCCTTTACCCGCCAATCGCACCAGATGGCTTCTGCTGAGGGCCTGCCGATATAGACCGAATCTCCATAACCTATGTGCCTGTCCGGGCCGGCATCAGCTTTGGTGTCGCTTGGTACTACGGAGACGTCGTCAACGAGGTATAATGTGTTAAAGGGGAATCCTCTATTGTAATTATTGTTGGGTAAGGTTTGGGCTGTAATATGGTTGCTATCCTCGTAATTACCGATTGTAATGAATCTTTCCGTTCCGTTAGCTATAAATGAGCCTTCCACTTTTATCCAGTTTGCTGTATCGGTAATTGGGCTTCCACTCCAGGTTACCTGTGGGATGTATTGCGTTTGCGGTGTTCCGCATTGGTGAGTAGTGTCTATGCTTCCGTCGTCTAAATAAGCGCTCAGTTCTTTTATGGCATATTTAGAGCCTTCCGCAAGATTTACCCAGAAGGAGACGCAATATTGTTTCCCCATTGTCAGTGTTTTACGAAGTCTGCCTTGAAGGTAAACTCGCCAAAAATTGCTTTCAATGCCTCGATCAACGAAGCGAAACACGCATACATAAAACGCATTGCCGCTATGAGGATTCTGAAAGTAAAAAAAGCCCTGCGGGACATTTACATTGCTCGAGATTGGTGCACAAGCATTGCAATAATCTGGAACGTCACAATTTCCGCTTATTAAGCTATCAATTCCGGACCAATAAGGACATACCCCGATTTCATCCCAACCACGTGGGCAATAAGTATGCGTTTCAAAGTCCCCATTAAGCACAAGATTTACTTGTGCAAAAACCCTGCTGCTCATAGTGAGCAGCAGGGCAACAATTGCAAGCCTTTTCATCATCTACTTCTTTACAAAGGTTAGGTGATAAGACTCGCCTATGCTATTAATTAGCACCATGTAATACACTCCCATAGAGATATTGCTTAGGTTCAGCATAGAAGCATTGTTCTCGAACGAAACATTGAAGCTTCGGACGAGAGCACCTATGGAATTATATACCTTTATGTTTACTGGCTCACTGTCTGCCAGTTTCTGTAGCAGGGTGATATTTCCGTCATTCGGGTTGGGTATGATGATATATTGCTGTTCATCAGCAGCCCCAACACTGGCCACACTCGTTTCGCCCACATAGACCTTCACCGTATCTGTGGTGGTGTAGTCGCAGAGGGTCTGGCACATTACATAGCTGGTGGTGGTGGTGGGCTTTACCCAGATGCCCGGCCCCTGCCCGATGATGGTTGAAAAACCCTTTACCCGCCAATCGCACCAGATGGCTTCTGCCGAGGGCCTGCCGATATAGACCGAATCTCCATAGCCGATGTGCCTGTCCGGGCCGGCATCGGCTTTGGTGTCGCTTGGTACTACGGAGACGTCGTCAACGAGGTACAAGCCAGCATAAGATGTCGTAACTGGGGTATTGAACGGTAAAACGAACACAGTTGAATGTATTATGTCTTTGTAGGTACCAAGGGTGATGAACTTCTCCGTTCCGTTGGCTACGAATGAGCCTTCCACCTTTATCCAATTGGTGGTGTCTGTGATGGGGTTCCCGCTCCAGGTTATCTGCGGCGTGTATTGCGTTTGCGGTGCTCCACACATTGTTGTAGTGTCTATGCTGCCATTGTCTAAGTAGGCGCTTAGTTCCTTTACAGCATACTTAGAGCCTTCCGCCAGATTCACCCAAAAGGAAACACAGTAGCGCTTTCCGGCTATCAATCTTTTGCGAAGCCTGCCTTGCAGGTAATGGCGCCAAAATGAGGTTTCGGAGCCACTATTGAAATAGAAGGCAACTTCAAAGAATGCATTACCACTATGAGCAAATTGATAATAGTATTTGCCTTTCGGAATATTTACGTGAGCTGGGATAGTCGCACATGTATGGCAGTAATCCATACGGTCACAGTCTTTTATCTCCGCGCTATCAATGCCAGCCCAATATATACACGCTTTAGTATCATCAAAACCGCGTGGGCAATAACTATGTTGCTCAAAATCCCCATTCAGCACAAGATTAACTTGCGACGAAACGCTGCCGCTCATTAAGAGCAGCAGCGTTAATAATGTAATTATCCGGGTCATTTCTTACTTCTTTACGAAATGCAAAATGTAAGAATGGCCTCCATTATCCAATAGGGTCATGTAATAGACACCAGCAGGAATATTACTGAGGTTGAGTGCGGCAGCATTGGCTTCAAATACAAGTGTGGAAGTTTGCACAACGGCACCTACCGAATTATATACGGTAACCTGTACCGGCTCGGCATCAGACATTTTCTGTAGTAGCCGCACATTTCCGTCATTCGGATTGGGTATGAGCGTGTATTGCTGCGCATCCTCCGTCTTTATCCTGCGCTCGGTGAAATGCCCTTCACCGCCGCCCGCATCCGGGCAATCATCGGGGTAAATAAGCACTTCATTACTCAACTTCACCCGAAGTGAGCGGGCCTGAAAGACCACCGCTCCGTCAATGCGCGGGCAGAGCGAAGCAAGCCAGCAGAGCGAGGCGCTGTCGCCCGCATTAAACGTGCTGTCGCGGTAACTATGGTACAACTCGTAGAAGAGCTTGTAGTGCGCAAAGACAGAATCGCCGCCGGTACCATCAAGCACCTTCACGCCATTAGGCCCGGAGATAATGCCTGCAGCTATGGGAGGGTGTGCTAGCAGTGTATCGGCCAATGAATCCTGCCCATTGCCGATGGCATTGCCAAGCTGCACAATCCAGTCGAAGCGGCTATTCGTGGCGGTGGTTACAAAATCCTGCAAGATTACCGAGCTGTCGGTCAGCGAGGAGTCACCCATGAGATTCTGATACATGGCAAGTTGGGCCATCCAGGCATCGCGGGCCTGGTAACTGCTACTGTATTGGACGCTGTCCTGTGCCACCTGCTCCAGCGTCATGCGATACTGAAGCGGAGGGGGCGGAGGGGCCGGGCATATCACCGAAAACATGGAGGAAGTACTATTCTGTAGGCTGGTCGGATGCTGATAAGGAATAGAAGGTAGTGTAGCACCATTCAGCATCGGGTCCTGCGCCGGTGAGCCGGTCGGTACAAACAGCGTAGAGCTGGTAGCCAGGCCGCTGTTCACATAGGTCTGCCAGTTGCCGGCCCAGGTGCCCAGCCATTGGTTGCCATTGCCGAGGCTGGCGTTGCCCTGGTTGCCTATGGTGCCGTCCAGCACATAACCTTTCTGGTTGTTTTGCATGTGGTTGGTATGCCAGAAGGCGCCCGCCTGCGCGCCGGTAAACAGGTAGCCCTGGCCTATGTCCGTAGCGTCATTGCAGCCTATAGTGGGTATGTTATTCCAGTTAAGGGAATAAGCACGGGCGTTAGCGTTCAGGAAAGCCGGATTGCCGTTTACCGTGTTATTGATGACTTGCGGCGCCTGGCAGTTGCCCACGTAAACGCCATTCTGCGATGAGCCGGCATAGTCCGGCTGGAGGGTGATTTGGTTGTCGTTCACATAAGCGCTGCGGTCGTAAAAATTATAGGTCTGGATGCCGTTAAACACATCGCTTACCGTGTTGTGCTCTATCTGCAGCTTGTTATTCGTCAGGCCGGTAACCGATTGCAGGGCGTCCACCAAAATGCCCGAGCCGGAGGGCGTGGCGCCCGGTGTGCAACTGACTGCATTGTTCTCGCAATAGACATAGTCCCTCTCGGAACTGCTCAGTCCGGTAGTGGGGTCGGTAGAGAGGTAGATGCCCACGATGCAGTCTTTAACAGTATTGTCCATGCGTTCATTTCCAGATAATCGTCAGAGCGAATCACGATGCCAAAAGCTCCCGGGTCGAGCGGGCCGGAGTGGAGCAGTAGGCAAGGAGCCGGGGATAGTATCGCACGTAACATTTCCCTGTAAATCTGAGTCCGAATATAAGAAGGTAGATAAAAATGGAAAGGTTATCCACAAAAAGGTTACGTGGTTTTGACTAATAATCAATTGATAAAAAAATAATCACACAAAATTCAACCTAATGCTCTTGCGCAAGCGTTCGTCGATGGAGCGGGTCAATGATGGGCTAAAGGGCAACTGTCGTGCAAAGTATACCTGGTAACGGTCGTTTCTTAAACCGAACTCAGGTTAGGATGCTAAAGTGACTTTTCTTCTTTCAGAAATTCCTTGCGAATACCTTCCATAAAGACTGCCTGAGTCAACGATGCCTCAGCGCGGTCGTAGCAGCGAAGTGTGGCATAGTGCACTACGTTTAATATGCCGGCACCACTCAGGTCGTAGTGTGTGGCAAGGTCCAGCAGATCCACTGACTCGTGCAGCGGCAAGCCCGCAGGGAGGCTCTTTTGCCAGAGCAGATGCCGCTCCTGTGCATTAGGCTGAGGGAAATGCACGATACTGTGGAAACGACGAATGAAGGCATCATCCAGGTTGTTTTTGAAGTTGGAAGCGAGGATGAGCAGGCCTCCGTAGTCCTCCACACGCTGCAAGAGGTAACTCACTTCCTGATTGGCGTACTTGTCGTGTGCACTTTGCACCGTGGTTCTTTTCCCAAATAATGCATCGGCTTCATCAAAAAAAAGGATCCAGTCCTGGCGTTCGGCGCGTCGAAACACGCTTTCCAGATTCTTCTCTGTCTCGCCGATGTACTTGCTCACTATCTGCGACAGGTCCACCCGATAGACAGGCTTCGCGAATTGCTTGCCGAGCAGTGCCGCCGTCAGTGTTTTGCCCGTGCCCGGCGGGCCGTAGAACAGCACGCGGTAGCCAGGCTTCACCTTGCGCGCAAGGTTAGCGTCGGCGGCAATCCGATGTTGCTGCTGTAGCCATGCGCCAATGTCGGCCACCTGTGCACGCGTCGCGGGCGGCAACACCACATCATCCCAATTCATCGCGGTGGACACTTCTTTGGCGGGAAAATCCGGCCCGAAGCGTGGCGCTGGCTCGCGGCCAAAAAGCAAATGATCGGCAATGTTTTGAGGTAGGATAAGGCGGCCACTCATAGGCGGTTCGCCTTCGCGAACATTTTCCAAAAAGAGCAGTCCCTCGCGTGCCAGCTTCGCATCGGGTTGCAATATCGCCTGCAACGACAGGCGCTGCGATACATCTTCACCAGCAAGCAAGGCCAGGGCTGTTTCTCCGGTAGGCAGGAGGCCCCGGTGGTTCTGACCTTTGATGCCACCCAGCAAGGGCAGGTCGCCGCCGGAGGGGAAGGCTTCGAGGATGGCAGCCTGAAGAAAATCGGGCTGCACCTGCGGCAATAAAGCCAGCAACATCAGGCCACATTCGTCGGCGGACAGGCCTTTTAAAATAGAAAGCGCTCCGGCCTTGTCGAGCCATTCCTGCGGCAAGGGCATAGCCACTCCCCTACCCGCGAGGGTGGACAGGCGTTGCCGAACAAAATCGCCGAAGGCATCAAGAAGGGAAATCAGTTGTTGCATGGCCATTACGAAAATAACCGCAAGCCTCGCTTACTACAATGCTTGCGGCTGGGTTACATGGAGTGGAATGAGTCATTCCGTTTTGCTCTCGCCCTCACCTTCTTTCGGCTTCGGGTCGGGGCAGTCGCAGGCGATGGTGAATTGGTTGGCGCCATTCGCATCAAGCAGGTCGCTCTTGGCGGTAGCTGCGGCCTCTCTTGCCGAGTTGATGCCGTCATGAATTCCCGCGACATGAGCATTGAGGCCGTCCTTGCAACCGGTATAGCTGAAGGGCGTTTTCACAGTGCCATTGTAGGTTTTGAAAGCCGTCACGTGTTGCTGCTCATGCTGGCTCAGCGTAGTGTCTATGAAAGTCTGGATGGCTTTCTTTTCACACTCGCTCCAGTTGCCAGGCGGCACAGAAGGCAGGGTAACCGCAGGGCTTGCTGTGAACGTGTGGACGATGAAGCCGCTCACGCTGACGCACTCCTCTTCCGCACAGCCCTTGCAGTCTTTAGCACGTTTCATCGCCGCGCCGGAAACGGAGAAGCTGCCGTGGTCGTAGTTTGATACGGTGAGCCCGGAGACGCTGGCACCGGCACAGTTGGCATAGGCTACGGACTGCGGTAAAGGAGTCCCTTTTCCACTTACGCCGACCACACCCAGAAATTGATCCTTCAACGGCTCATCGGCATTGGCTGGAATAGGCTCGGCAGGCATTGCCGGGTCTTCGGCGCGGCTGAGGCGCTCAGGATTTTGCTGAACTACATGCGTCAGTTCATGCGCCAGCAAGCGCTTGCCTTCACTGCTTTCGGGCTTGTATTTGCCTTCGGCAAAAACGATATGGTTGCCAAGGGTGTATGCCTTTGCCTGCACTGATTTCGCGGCTCGGTCCGCTTCCGGCCCGGTATGGATTTTCACGTCGCTGAAATTGCGACCTAAAACCTCGCTGAAAAAATTGTTGGATGCCGCCGACAAAGCCGTTTCTGCACCGGGGCTTACCAGGGAGGCAGCATTGGCAACAAGCGGCGACGCACCTGCTTCTTTACGCTGCAGCTTCTTGTCTTCTTCTTTCTTTTTGTCCGGCATTTGCGTTGCTTCTTTCTTCTTTTCTTCTTCACATTTCTCGCATTTGCGCTGGATGGTGGGGCCGCTTTGTGAAGCGCTGAAAAAGGGTTGCGATACGGGTGTGTCGAAGAAGGCGGGTTCTGCCATTTCTTTTCTGAAAAAAGCGCCTTCGGCAGGGGCGGTTTGGCGACTGTGGCGGGCGGAGCGGCGGGAGAAGGAGGGTTTCATGGAATCTGGAATTTAATAAGTGATGTTCATCGAAGGATACATTGTTCTTTTCGAAAAGCTGGTTAAATCAGGCCACGGGCTGCCAGGCGTTGCCTGCGCTGTTCTGCTGCGAGCAATTCATTTGTTACCAATCCAAGCACATCTTCATATTGTTGGCTCGCGGCTCTTTCAACAGCATCCTGTGTTGGCATTGGGTTTAGCTCTCCCCGGCGTTGCCCATTTGTCTTGACGCACCCTTGTTCTATCCGGGCGTGTTCTTGTGTAATCGCAGCATTCGTTCTGACAACAGCCTGTTCTTTTGCCTGCTGCACCGGGGTCAAAATGCTGTGTAGTATTTCTCGCGCAATGGCCATGTCCTGTCCTCCTTCATTTTCCCGACCTCGCATTCCTCTGCGCTGTTCTTCACGTGATGCTCTTTGCCTATTTAATTCTTCGGAAACATCTGGCGTCGCCGCATTGATTGCAGCGCTGACCTGATTGTCCATCGGTGTCTTGATGCGGGCTGCTCCGTAATAAATCATGATTGTGGTCTGCTGATTATCCTCCGGCCAACCGCGTTCAGGAAGAAAAAGTGCCAGAGCCTGCCAAATGGAGCGTCCTGTTGCGAACGGCAGTACGTGTTCTGACTCCAGCCAATGAAGCTGTTCACCCGATCTCAAACTTGATCCTTGCGATCCGTGACGGGTAATGTTTCCAATCGTAGCCGGAGCTGTACCCGGGTCATAACAACCACCCGTTGCATCCTTTGGTGCGCCATCTTCCGTTTCTCGTTGAATGATGTCATAATTCCACTTGCTGCCACCGTCCACAACACGGATAGCCCTGATTTGCGACACATTTCGTCTTGCGACACCGTCTGCCACAATCTGGGCTTCATCCTGGCGTATGGTTCCGTTTGTCAGGTAGGCTCGCTCTTCTGAATGCAGTTCATGCTTCACAGAATTCAACGACGCTGTTCCGCCGGTTTCAGATGTATTTCCGCGTCCCATTGCCAGCACCCTTTCAAACAAGGCATAACCCGTATCCACGGCCCGATTCACCAACCAGGTCAGCGCCTGATCCACCATCGCTCGCGCCCGACCTATCATCTCGCCTACCCTGCGGCCCAGTCCGCTCAGCCCAACCTGATTGGCTAGGAAGCCTATCACTATGGGCATCGCGCGGCGCATCGTTGCCTCCAGGAAATTGGCAGCAGTTGTGACGTTACCCGCCGCGATGTCTGCGAGGCCCTGCACGAAGGAATTGACGACCTCAAGAATCTGCCGCAGATAACGCACGAAGGACTGGATGGCGCGGTAGAATGCAATCGCGCTATTGATTACGGCCATGATGCCGGTCGGGTCCAGCATGGAGAGCAGCCGCGCCACAATGTTGTTTACAATTTGTTCCATCACCCAGTTCTTCACCGCATCAAGCACCGTATCCCAGAGGTTGCTGAGTTGCTCCTGAATTTTTTCCCAAATGGCTGTGATGCCACGCTCCTGCACATCGCGGATGAAAGTCCAAATGCCTTCCAGCCTGCCTATCATGCCGCGGATGCGAGCCACTTTTTCCGGTCCGATGCGCGGATGCTGCGCCAGTTTTTGCCAGATAGCTTCCATACTCACGCCGAGCACCTGAAGCACCCAGCTAATGACACCACGCAAGGAGAAATCACTGAGTGCCGGCACACCCGCATCGCGCATTTCCGCCATCAACCAGCCGGTCAGGCCGAAGAGCAGGTGATCCACGATGTGGTCGAAGAACTGGATGAAGCCCTGCTTGACGGCGCGTAGCAAATTCTTTAAAAAGCCAATCGGGTCGCGCTTAATACGGTCCCAGGCTTCCATCGCCCGCGTCATGATGTTGGCAATGAGATCCACAGGAAACTGCATGACTTGCAGAATCACTTCCACCACAATCTTGACAATCTCAACTACGAAGGCCACAAGCCTGCGCACGGGTTGTGCGAACGTGTTATAGACGCGCCTGAAGAGCGCCGGTGGGTTGGCGAGGTCGCTCAGATGCAGGTCACGCCACAAGCCAGTAAACAGGCCCACGATGTATTCCAGCGTGAAACCGAGGCGACGCACCGCAGCATTGATGCGCTGCGTGGTACGGGCAATGGCTCCACTTTCCTTCATCTGCTGGAATTGCTCTTCACCACCGTCCATCAGGCTCATGAACGCATGAATCACGTTTTCTACAGAGAAGGGCACGCGTGTGTTCGTAAACGGATCGCGGCCTATCAACAGGGTGATGAGGAAGTAGCCACGCTGACGACTTGCCCATGCGGAAAGCCGTCCGAGCAGGGCATCTTTTATCGCCTGAATGATGAACAGCGCGGTATCGCGTATCCACCGCCAGACGTTGGCCACCGGCGTCGCAAAATGGTCATAGATCTGTTGGAATGCCTCTATCGGATGAAGCAGGCTGTCCACAGAGATGAGATCCCATACGAGCGAGAAGCCCGAGCGGATGGCCGTGTACAAATCCGTAAAGACACTAATGCCCCGGTCTATCCAGGCCGCCACGCGTTGGAAGGCGCCTGTCTCCATCAATTGCCGCTTTTGCTCCTCGCCTTCGTCGGTGACAGCGAAGAGGGCATTGAGAATATTCGTGCCGTTACGCAGCACCGTCTCATTGGTAATGGGGTCGAAGCCGAAAGCCACGCGCAGGAATGGATACAGCCTCGGAATGTGCCGCTGAACGAAGCCGGCTACTTCGGCAATCATCACCCGCTTCACCATGTCCACGAAAGCCTGGGCAGTGCGGCAGACGAAGCCAACAACATCTTCGATGATGCCCCGGATGAGGTTGTAGAAATTCTCAAGAACAGTTAGCGGATGGCGAATATCAGCGATGCCGAGATCGTCAATGAAGCGGACGACACGGTCGCCGATGTTAGAGACCATGGAAACGAAATCGTTCACCCGGCCTTCCACAAAAGCTGCAGCTTCATCCCAGGTTCCGGTGCGCTCCAGCAGCGTTCGGATGCCCGCGCCAATTACAGGAATCACATCCAGCCCGGCATCAAGCATCGTGCTGCCGTTCCGCACCACGTGTGCGCCAGTCACGGGATCCCGTTGAAGAATTACGGACAGCAATTTGTAGCCCGGTATGTCGGATACATAGTCGCTAATCTGTTCGAGGATGTATTCCTTGGCTTCGTTGAGCTGGTCTTCAGCCCATTCGAGTGCGCCTTCGGCAAAATCGCTGGTAGCATCATAAGCATCCCCGACGGCATCGCTGGCAGCATCCCAGGCATCACCGAAAATGTTTCGCTGAATGTTTGGCGTTTGGGGTTCTGCTGAAGTTTTCTCGTTTGAATCCAGCGTGTCGTCGTGGCTCTTTATTCTTTGAATGGAAGCTGCGGCAAGGCCTTCCGGCTGTTCTTCCTGCCGGTCTTCGTCGGTCTGTTCTTCCTGTCCGCCGCCAGAGGCATTCCGCTGCAAAACGCCGGATGCGTTTACACTCCAGTTGCTCAGCGCCGGCTTCGGCTGGATAGGTTCTGTAGCGTGATTTGAAGCATCCTCAGGGCCTTCCTCCTGCTTCGCATCTACATGAAAGAGCTTTTTGCGAAGCTCATCGAGTGAGAGCGGACGCACTTCTTCCGCACTCGTTTCGCCGCTCGTCAAGGGGCCGTCTTTCAGCATGAGCGGGTCGAAGAAGGCCGTCCAGTCCGAGAGTGGATGGTCGCGCGTTTGCACCTGTCCGCCGAGGTTGTCTTCGCCTGCAGTATTGCCATTGACCGTCGTTACGGTGTTGCCGCTGGTCTTGTCCACAATGGCGAAATGGGAATAGTTCTGCCGGTAGGCGATGTCTCCGGCCTGGGGCACATGCCCGGGCGGATAGGCGGCATCGGCGGTCACCACGCGGCCACCCAGCGACCAGGGCTTCATGGGCACGCCCGCTTTGTGCAAAGCCCAGAACACGAAAATGCCGCACCAGCTTGGCATGGCATCACGCACGTAAGGTCCGTTGCGCTCAATGGCAGGATGGGCCGGCGCCAGAGCACCTGTCACCTCCCGCTTCTTCTTGATGTCTTGCTCGGCCACCGCCCCCTGCACGCCGGCGGCACCCGGACCAATGACCTTGTCTTCGCCCAGGGTGGTCTTGAAATAATCAATGAGATGTTCCCAGCCGGTGCGATAGCCATCCGGGCCGGGCTTGTTGGCATTCACTTGCCCTTCTTCGCCCTTGGCTTTTGCCACAGCATTGGTCAATTGCGAAGGCACTGGCCGCTCGGTTGCAGCACGGTGAATACGAGGGGAACTAAGCCCTGATGACTGAAGTTTTGCAGCTACGGAAAAAGCTCCGCGTGCCGCAGATGGGCTGGCGCCTTGTTGAATGGTATGCGTCAACTCGTGGGCCAGCAAATGCCGGCCAGTCGCCGTATCTGGCGAATATTTTCCACTGTTGAAATAGATATCGCTTCCATGTGTGAAAGCGTGTGCATGGATGCTCGAACTCAGGTTGGCAGCCTCGGCCCCACTATGTATGCGTACGGAGCTAAAGTCCGCACCAATACGACTTTCCATGAACTGCTGTGTATTAGGAGCCAGCGGAGTACCGGCACCCTTACTGCCTTGCAGTCCTGCTTCAAAAGAAGGCTGAATAGCCGGTGGCGCACGTCCGCTTCGTTGAATAGACGGCCCGGCACGGATGTTTGTGCTCGCCTTGCATTGTATCGGGTTCGTGTCAGCATAGCCACCGGCCAGGACGGACGAGTTGCTCTCTTCTTCATAAGGTGCCTCGGCGCTACGCATCAGCTTCGCCTGCGCCTGCTCTTCTTCTGCTGCGCATTCCGCGCACTGCCGCATCAGCATCGGCTGGATGGCATTCTCTTCTGTTTCTTCCTCTGCCTCGCGTTGCAACTCGTCTTTCTTCTTGTCATGGTCTGGAGCAAGAATTGGAATATCTGCAGCATCGGGCAGGCGCATCACCTGTCCACCTTCGTCCTGCCGACGGGCATCCACGGACGCACCACTGGCTTCAGGCATGCGCATCACCTGGTCGGCAACAGCATCGGCTTCCTGTTCCTGCGGGTCGCCGGGCTGAGACACGGTAAGCTTGGTTTGTATGCCTGCTGTCTTAAAAAAAGACCCCGACTCCTGCGCACTGAAAAAGCCCGGTTCCTCCGCTTTGCGGAAGAAATTGCCACTATCGGCCTGCTGCCGAACAGTGGTGGGTTGAAAAGCTTTTTCTGCGGTCAACGTAGTCCAGGTTTTGATTCTTTAAACGGCTAAATCATTCCTGCCTCATCACGATGCCCTCTGCAATCAATAGCTCAGGTATTCCATTTCACGTGCAGGATGTCCTTCATCCAGGGCAAGCGTATCATGCTAATCGTCCAGGGCAGGTAGTCTAAGAGTATGTCGTGAGTTTCTTTTTGAACGGTCAAATCCCACTGATTGTTTTTGAAAAGCAGTCTGCCTTCGCGCAACAAAAAATTGTAACGAAGCCCATCGGAGCTGGTGCTTTTCAGGGCGCTCCAGTGTTCAATCACGGAATGCAACAAGGCGTCTGCTTCTTCCTTTTCAAATACCGAAGGCTGATAGTCCAGATGTAGGCTTTGCGACAGGGGTAGGCCGCACAATATCTTTTCCAACACAACGTCCATTTCAAGGTATTCCTGCTCGCCTGCCAGCAAGTAACGCATGATGGCGATTGCTCGGGATGCATCGGTCAATTTTTCCTCCGCTACATAACCAAGATTGCTGAAGAGCCGCGGCAGGAAGGGCGCGAGGATAACCAGCCCTGCATTTTGAATCATTATCCGCAAGTCTTCTTCGGGTGCATCTAAGTCAACCGAATCACTCGTTTTCTCTATCGCTGTGGACATGTCGAAAATACCATCGTACCGTACTTCAGACGAGAGCTTAATCGTCTTGCCACTCCTTGCCTGTTCCTGGTTGATGAGTTTGCACCAGGTCGCCGAAGGCAAATTCAGGGCTTGTAATTCTGATAGCTCAATGCCCGAGTGCATGAGAATCCGGGTCAGTTGGTTTAGAAACGCTTCGAAGGAAGACAATGAATGTTTGTCCACGAACGCCACGGATGCCAACACTGCTTCTATCCACGACCGATTATCCCAATGCTGTGATGATTTTGCCGCAGTGCGCAACATGTCGAATGAAGCCGCTACTTCCGGCCATTTTTTTTCTGAAAAAACCGGCAGGGCTACCAGAAAATTCAGTATGACTTCCTCTCCTATCAGGCTAAAAAATCGGGTACGCGCATCCTCATTCCGTAGCGTTGCCAACACTTGATGTTGTGTGTTTGCAGGGATGCCGGCTTTCAAAAATGCAATTGCAGCGTTTCGAAATAAGGCTGTGTCTTTTTCCAACACCCACCAGGGCAGGTAGCCACGTTTCAGAAAATAGATGAGTGCACTCAGCAGGTTTCCTTCAACTGACAAGGTCTCATCCACGCGCTGGGCGAGTTGTTTGCGTAAGGCCAATTCCACTTCTTCAGTAATTGCCTTTGCCAGGCTTTCGCCAAGTAATCGCTCATCGTCTATCTCCACATGCACTGAGATTTTCCCCAGTTGCAGCACCATGTCCGGCTCATCGAATCGGTCGAAAAGCTGGTTGAGTCTTGCGGGCAATTCATCACTGCATAGCGCCTGTGCCCGGGCACGCAAGGCAAAGGCATCCACCCCTCCGCGACAACGCAGGGTAACCTTCTGCCGGCTGATGATATGTGGCGCGGCAGACATGCTACTTCAGGTATCCGGTCAACATGGTGATGAGGCTGGAAAGCTTGTCCACATACAATTTCTTGATTGTGTCTTCGCCATTCTTTTTCACCCTTGCCAATTCAGCCTTCAGATCTGCGAGCAGGAATGAAAGCTGGGTCTTCTCGTCCTTCGTCATGTTCTGCGCGACGTTGCCCCAGGACTTTATCTTCTCTTCCAGGAGACTGAATAGCGGCCCGAGGTTGACCGGCGCATCTTCGCCAAAGTCTCCCTTCTGGATGCACATGATGTACATCGCCAGTTCCTGCAACACCCGCCACATGGCCAATGCCACCTGACGAACATTGCTTTCCAAAATCAGGCTGTTTAGTTCCGCGAACCATTTACTAAGCAGTTCAGCCATTCCCTTGCTTCTGAAAAAGTTTAGCTGTTCTGCCTGCGGCTTGCCACTTAGATTGTTGAGAACACTAAATATTTCCTTGACCTCCTCGTAGCTCTCAAAGGCACTGGTGAACGACTTAAACTGTGCTGGATTCACACTTTCCATAGCATCAAACAGGGCTATCACATCCGACAATGGCCCGCAATTCTTCTCCGGTGTAGGTGGTTGTTCCTTGATAGAAACGGTCTGCTCACTGGCATTCGAACACTGCCCATTGCTCGCGGTGAGTCGTACAATGTATTCGTCCGGCTTCTTGAAGTCGTGGATGGGTTTGGCTTCTGCCGACTTGCCGCCATCGCCGAAATCCCAATTGTAGGTTGCAGGGAAATTGTTGGTGTTGGCGAATACGCGTACCGTGGGGCCTGCGGTGAGCACAGTACTCACGCTAAACTCAGCCGACGGGGTACGGCTAACCGTTACGGACGTCTGCACCGATTGCCCCTGTATCACGTAGGTCAGCGTTACTTGCTTAGAAGATTGAGTATCGGCAAACAAAACCTTGGCGGGGCTGAATACCACCTCGCCGGTAGTCTTGTCAGTGCCAGTGCCTTCTCCACTTACCGTGCCACCTAAAGGCGAAACCCCCACGGGGTAGCTCTTCACATCCGAGGAACAGAAGCTTGCCGGCGACAGCGAAATACTGGCCTTGGCCACGGTAATAACCTGAGTCGCAGTTGCGGAACAAACACCATTCGTTGCCTTTAGCGTCACCGTGAACACACCATCCTGTTGGTAGAAATGGGTGACCAAATCACCTGTGCCCGTAGCGCCATCGCCAAAGTCCCAGTCGAGTTGGGCTGCAGACTTGCTAAAGCTATCAAATAGGAACACGTTGTATGCCGTGCCTTGCTGTACTTCGAATACAGCAGTCGGCTTTGCAAACACCGTCACACTTAACGATGCACTTTGGTCGCCTACGGTGTAGGTAATCGTGACCACCTTATTGAGCGAACCCTCGGGAACACTTACCGACGAGGGATTGAAACTGAAGTTGCCATTTTCTCCCTTCGTGCCTTCGCCCGAAATCGTTCCACCTGCGGGAGACACCGTGATGGGATAGGCATTATTGTCGTCACTGCAATACTCCGTCGTCTTAATGCTGATGGTGGGCTGCTCCTCGTCCTTTTCTTCCTGCACGATGAAGTACACCGGCGGGCAATCAGAACAGCACATATACGGCAGGAAGAAGTCGGCAATCACTACCCGGTCGGGCAGTTCAGCCGTCAGTTCGTCGAGGCTGTGACGGGTGATGAGGTCTTTGAAAAACAGGCGATCAATGATGCTCATCTGCTTTGCAGTGAGCGAATTTTTCAGCTTCGATACATTAATGCGTCGTATGGATTCATAGCCAGGCTTCACGCTTGCCTTTGCAATGAATTCCTCACCAGCTTTCAGCTCCGGCGATGGCGCAGCCGCACCGGGTTTACTTTCAGTTTTAACCTGACTCTTTTTGTCATCAACAGCTTCTTTTCTTAGATCGGCGGCAGCCTTGGGTGTCTGTTCCCCTGTCGTCTTGAGTGTGGCCTTCTTGTCCGTAAGGAAAATATTCGGCGTTGCAGCACGTACCCGGCTGCGTTCGTGATACACGAGGATGAACGTGCCCCCCATCGTGACACCAGCTTTGTGTTGGAAGCCAGGATGCAGCCGGGCATAGAATCCGAACTTCTGCAACATGGCGAGGTAAATCCAACGGAGCTTGTAGTCATTGTAGAGCGCGATGAACTGCGCATCCTTACAGGCAAACAACAACTGGTCGAGATGGTCCACGATGTCTTCCGTGATACCCAGGGTTAGCTCATCATCGTTGCCTGCGGCGGCGGCACCGGCGGCCTGCTCAAAAGTCTTCACAGCTTGTGCCACTGTCATCAAGTCTGAGTAGCGGTCGGTAAAGCCAGCGATGCTGAATCCGGAAAGGCTCGTTGGGAGCACCTCGGAAAGCTTCTCGATGTAATACAGTAAGGCATAACTCAGGATAAGGCCGGTATTGTTGGCAGCCGCCGCATTAATACCCGTCGTGAACGTCTTGTTCAGGGCGGTGCTGCTGAGGAATTGTTCGGGCTGGATATACGCAGCAGGCAGGGTCTTGTAGAAGGCCTCGAAGGCTTCGCCGATGGTGTCGCTCTTGTAACGGAACGCAGGGTCGCAGATTTTTAAAAGCGGCACTTCCGGCACATTCAGCGTAGTCTGTTCAGCAGTTCTCAAGGGGAAGTTGTAGAAGTACTTCATCTCCTTGCAGAGGTTGCAGATAAGGCCCTGGGCCAGCGTATCGTAGAGTGCTTCCAAGTCTTGGAAGTAGCACTTCATGCTCACCTCGCCCTGCACATTTTCGCGTAGTGCGCTCTTGGAAACACCTGCGGCAATGGCCGAGAATTGTTCTCGAAGTGTGATTACATCGGCACTCAGGGCGACCACATCAAAAGGCAGCCTGTTGGCATCGCGAATCTGATTGATGGTAGCCAGGGCCTCGGTGTAGCTATGCCCTATGTGCCCTTCGATGCGCAAAAAATTGAACGGCTCCAGGTCATATTGCAGCGGATGCAATACCCAGTCATCTTTCTTGTTGTAAAGCGATGCGTGGTAGGACAGGTTTTGCGTGGCTGTGTCGCTCCGGCTGCGTTGAAGGTTCCAGTATTCGAGCAGCGTTTCCGCGCCACCGACCACGTTGTAGTAGTAAGGAATGGCCTTGCATGAAAGGGGGTAATCGCCATACTTGCTCGGCGTGATTCGAATGCCTGCGCGGGCAATGGAGGCCTTGATCCCTGCGGCTACATGGAACCGTCCTAATCCCAATGAAGAAGCGGAGTTGCCCGGCACTTCAAATCGCTGCAACAACAGCACCAGCCGCAAGAATAGGAACCTTAATTCCGCCACCAAATCACCGTGGCAACAGAGCGCCGGCGAAGGGATGAATTTGTGCCGCAGTTCTGTCTTGAAGCCCTGCACGACTTTGCCGGTTGGCCCCAGAAGCAGGTGGCGTGGGAAGAGATTTTCGTCCGGACAACACAGGCTCAACAGTTTCATTCCTGTCTTACGCAACTCTTCATACGCCGCAACCACATCGCTGAACAGGTCGTAGTAATACTGGAGATAGAGCAGTTGATTTGAGGTAATTGTTCCATCGCTCAGGAAGGCAAAGTCACCCGACAGGCTGGTGAATGGATTCGATGGGAAACGGCTTTGCAACAGCGGTGCGAGGCGCGTGTAGCAGTCACTGAGATTCTTCTGAAGACCTTTCAAGAACGCGGGGGTTAGCACCTGCTGAAATCCTTCAAAGACATCTCCACTGTCGAAAATATCTTCCGCAGGAACGTGGTGGCGTGGCATCCTGATTTCCGGCAAGGTCAGCCAGGTCTGGTTCACACCGCCTCCTGCAAAACCACCGCTCAGAAAGACGGCATCCTTACGGTTGACCAGCAGCGGACGTAGCGTGAGCGTAACGTCACGCCCTTTATCATCGCAGCTTTCGGGATTGCAATTCACGGCATCCTCGCGCAGCAGCTCCACAAAAATCAGAGCCACCTTATCGGCGAGATACTCAGCAGTAAGCTTTGTGAGCCCTTCTTCCGAAGCATCGGCCTTGAGCTCATCAATGGGGAATCGTTGCGCGCCGCCGCTGTAAAACGGGTCATACACTATCTCCCGCGCCGCGTCGTAGGCCTTCACATTTTGGAAGCTCTTCTCGTCCCAACGCACCAGATAACCCTGCGACGTCACGCCGCAGCCCTTACCAATGGTAACCTCCGTGCCCGCAGCATTCACGCGGAGTTCCAGGCCACAGACAATGCCGATGCCGATTAGGTTGATGCGCGTGCCCCGTTCCTGCTCGTCGAGGTATTGAAAAAGCTCATTTAGATTATGGGCGGTCAGCAACTGGTCGGGCACGAACTCAGGATAGCTGATGGGTTGTTCGGGAAGCATAACGATCGGGTTTGGCGTTTGGGAATACGCAGGGCTTTAATTCGCCTGCGTCAAATAATGGATTGGTTCAAAAACACACGGTTCTCGTCGTTGCCATCGGCACAATCATGTAGCGAGGCAGGAGGATATACACTCTTTAAGTCGTTGAATTCGTCAAGCAACACCGTAAGCAGTGCACTGAGGGTAGCCGCATTCGGCTCGGCCTTCGCCAACTCCACCAGATAGGCGCACCATTTTTCCTGAAAGGCCTGTAACTGCACGGCACTCACCCAGCAGATTTTGACTCCAAGATGCGCGGGCACTTCAAAGCGAATTGTACGCTCGGCAAAACGTCGGTATTCGATGCCGGCATTTGCCAGTCCGCCCTCACCGTTCAACACCAGGGTCAGCCGGAAGGAGTACGGGTCTTCCTTGTTGCATAGGTCGCCACATTCTGGGCCGATGCAGATAGGAAGTAATGCATCGCCGGTGGGCACAATAATTCCTGGACGGTTGCGTGGCCGCAATAGCAAGTGCTCTACCACAAACATGCGTTCCCCCCAGAGCAAGGCTCGGGCAAAGGCCACCAGCGCATCGCGCGCCGCTTCCGCATCCGTCTTCTTGCTGAAATGCTGTTTGCGCGTGGCTATTACTTCGCCATCCGGATTAGTAAGATTGAGCACCCAGCGTTTGCTCTTCTTGATGACGTAGCGATCCGGGTCGGTGATGTATTTGGATACCTCGTCAATTTCCGCCTGAGCCTTTGCAAGGGCCTTGTCGTAGTCGGCATCAAAATATTTGGTACTGCTGCTGAGCACGATTTTGCCGCTGTCATTACGCAGTCGCCAACGTTGTTCAAAGTGCTTTCCATCGGCATCGTGCTCTTCATAAAACTCCCAGAGGTCGTCCAGTCCACGCAGCCCGAGTAGCCTGGCTATACGCAGTTGCAGGCCTGAAATATTAGCGCTGCTGCAAACGGCTGACGGGGCTTTGTAATTGAAAGAACGCCCGCGGTTGAAGCTCATTTCCGGGAATACCTTTAGGAACGCCACCTTGTCTTTGATGAGCGTTTCGTCTGCCCGTAGCTTGCTGCCGGTATAGCTGTAGAGCATAAGCGTATAGTCCGAAAACCGCTCCGCAAAACGCGCCAGCATATGATCGAGGAAACGGTTGCGACGCGAGAGGAATTCAGTAGGGCTTTCCAACATAGACTCCAGTTGCTGCTCCGAAAGCTGGCTGCCATCCACATCGGCATAGAGTTCGTCCACACCAACGATATCCGTATTCTTCAATAGCCTTGCGAAGTAGGTTTGGCTAACGGCCTCGTCAATGGCAAAAAACTCTTTGGCGTTCTTGAGCATTGCCAGATAGTTGACAAGCATCTGCTCAAAAAACAAGAGGTAGGCCTTGAGTTGCTTGGCCTGAGCCTTTCGGGCCTCGGTGACGCTGGGCGGCAAGCCATAAGGCCCTACGCCATACGTGAGTGGCAATTCGTATTGAACGGGATGATAGGCATCCAGGGGCTGAAAGCTGCTTACCGGTACCGGCAAGTCCAGTTCTGCGAGCGAGAATTTCGGTTGGGCATTTTGTCCCTTCAGCACTTGCAACGTATCGCTCAGTTCCAGATTATCGGGCAGGAATGGCAGGCCATTCTTAAAGCAAAGCACCTTGGTGGCTTCCAGGTAAAATTGAGCCTGATGTCGTGCAGGAACCTGATAAACCCAGCGCTCCGGTGATAGTCGGCGGCCTTCTTTATCAAAAGGAGAAAAAACAAAATTCCGCACGGCCAGTACGCCCGGAATATCCATCAGCAGGTTGATGACGTCTGAGGTTCGTAGCTCCGTTTTTAATTGTGTTGCCGCGAGCTGGTCATCATCAATAAACCCATTGCTGAGTGGTGGCCCATTGAATATTTCTTCCACTGTCTTGCCGGCATCCAGCCGCTCCTTCAGCGACCAGAATTTCAAGTCCGGACTCATGTACTGAGAAATCAGATAATAGGCCTGCCCAAGCACTTGCTCAATATCTGCGTCCAGACTCAAATCCATATCGGCACAAATCGCTACTTCCTGTACCGGCACACTACTCACGCTGCAGAAATCTTCGCACAGGTTACGATGGCTGTGCAATGCCTGTCTTGTTGCTACCATCACCTCGTCTGCTTCGTGAATGCGGTCAAGGTACAGTGCCAAAATACCCGAAGGAGAACCGTTGGCAATCGCCGCCGACAAGTCGCCAAGTTGTAGTGCCTTGCGCTCGGCATCGCTATGAAACCAGACCAAAAGCGGCACGTCAGCCAACGCCAGGGTTTGCACCAAGCCCTGATTCGCAGCATCAGGCCAGAAAGTAACTTCCAGGGTGGCGAACAAAGGCCCGCGCAATGCACGCCCGAGGTCGTCCTGAAGGATATTCTTATCGTCGCCTTTGTTGCCCGAGATGAACAACACCTTCACGTCTTTCACCTTGCTGTCCGGCTGTCGGAACTCATGATATTTCGCCTTTTCTAACTCCAGCTCGCGCCAGGGCGGCAGGCGCATTTCAATTGTCGCCACTGCTACCGGTTCATTGACTCCTGTGGGGAATGAAAAGTTGTACTTGATTTTGCCACTGTTGAGGTTGCCCACGCCGGGCAGGTCTTCAAACTCGACCAGCACATCATAGAAGCCTTTGATGCTTACCCGGTGTTCGGTTGACTCATACTGGAGCTTACTCGTCTTGCAATCGGCGTAGAGATAGAGGTCATCGCAGGCGCATTGCTTGCAGAACAGCCAGGCATTCTTGACACCCATCAAATCCACGAGCAGCTTCCGGTAGTCTGCATTAGTCCAGGGCGAGACGGTGAGAATTTCCCTTGCGGTAAAAAAGCCTTGACGCGCCCAGTCTGGATATTTATCGGGCGGGACAGCCAGCAGGTTTTCTATCGGAAAATTGGCTCGATAGCTGAGGTCGGTCAGGGCGTAGCTCAGTGCTTCGAGGATGGTAATACCCGGGTCGTGGATGTTGAAATCGGTCCACAAGGCACTTCCGAGTGCTTCGATGTATTGCAGCCCGGTGCGGCGCAGCAGGCCATAGTCCATGCCGGGCGGCAGTGCAGGATTCTTGGATATGGTGATGTTGTCGGGCACGGCGAAGTATGGGGCTTATGGGCTTAGCGGTCATAGGCAACCGCTGCGGCGTTCGGGTTGTATGGGTCAATGCATAGGCTGGTCACTGCGTCAGGCGGAGGCAGGGGGCTCGGAGTGATATGATGTTTTGTCGCAGGCACACTCACGAGGATGGCCAGGCCGTTGGAAGCGGTAGCCTCATCGGTATCGGAAAGGGAATTAGGGTCTTCGGCGGTACGGTGAAACATCTTCACATCACTGATGAAGTCCACATACGGCCGCTCTTCGATGAAGTTTATCAACACCGACTTGCGTACAATGCCGCCAAAGGCCACATCCGCCTCGGGATTGTAGGCCCAGGGCGTGAGGAATTGCACGATTTCTTCCTGGAGTGTCTTGATATAAAAAGTATAGTCATCGTAGCCGGGCATCAGCCTAAGCTTGAAGTCCAACGCCACTTCTTCAAACAGCGGATGCACTACATGGGGTTGTATATGGCATGAGATACGCGCACGAATGAAAGCTTCAATCTGTGCCAACACGCGTTCACTGGTATAGGGCCGCAAGGGATTGCTCAGCTTCAAATCATACAGCGACGGAATACTGATAATCGTGACATGTCCCGGAGCCATCTCACTGAAGCGTTTACTGCCATCTAACAGTTCTTCATACGAAGTATGCGACAGGCATTTCACGCGATGCAAATCTGGGAAGGCTTCCAGAATAAGGTGCTCATAATCCCAGATGGTAATCGCTCTATCCTTATGCCGCAGGCGTTCCGACACGCGGATGTAGAATGAATCACTTTGTTCCTCAGGCCGTCCACCGAAAGACGCGTAGGGTTGCGATATCTTCTTGATGGCAGGAACCGAGGTACGCAACTTCGAGACCGTGCCTGCGGGAAGAGGAATATTTAGAAAATCAGGTGCATTGTCCTGATTGCTGAACGTAGCCACGGCTGCCTGCGCATCCACACCGACAAGCTTACATACTGCCTGGGTAGCGCGGCTCACGGATGCACTCAACCAGAGATAACCAGCAGGGAGCAGTGTGTTATTGGTAGTAGCGTCTTCTGGAATTGCAAACGAAATAATGCCGGTCTGAATCCATTGCAACGTGCCACCGCTCAGATCCTGCGGCTGGAAAGGCTTCCAGATATTATTGCTGAGATATCGCCAGGAAATCTGATCGTCTGGCTTCACCGTAAGTGGGTCGCTGCTGCCCTCTTCAATGCCGAATAACACATTCACAGCTTGAAAGGCGTTCAGGTTTGTTAGCCCGATGTACAGTTCCCCGCTATCATGCCCCGCATCGTCGGGTGCCACCAAAGGCAAGAGCGGAATCGGGGCTTCATCAGTCAACGCGCTGTGTTGTTCCGCAACGCCAAACGGTGCCAGGTGATAGAAACGAACAGACCTGTCGTCAAAGACCGTCACATCACTCAGGTCTTCGAAAGTTGAGGCTACATAGTGAAGAGAGATGCTTTCCAACTTGGGCACATAAGGCGCCGGGCCGGGATCTGTACCGCCGCCGAAAGCCAATTGGCTGAGGTAGGTGGCATATGCCTTTTGGTAGTCATCGTAGCCAAAGCCATCTTTCAATACTATGCGCAGGAAGCCGGCGTGGGCATCAACAGAATACGCGCCGTAAGTGGCATCGTAGGGCAGGTATGCTGAGGCATCGTTCGTGCCGAGAATCAGCGTTTCAGGGGTCGCAGGAAATTCACTGTCCGCATCAATTTTATTGGTAAGGAATTTCGCACCCTTCCTAATTTTCTGCTTGCCCCTGACTATAATTTCTTTCCACAAGTCTGCATCGTCAATGAGGCTTTGCCAGCTTCCTCTGCTCAGCACATCCACAGACACATTTGGGGTGGTATCATCTTCCGGATTACTGCCATCATAGTCCATAGCCTTGCTCGAATCAGGAAGTTCCAGCCACTTCAGACTTAGTTGAAAGGCTGCACCAGGCTTCTTGAAAAACTCTTCACTACCTATGATGAAAGCCGCACCAGGCTTAGGTGACAGGCCAAAAGGCTGAAAAGGCTTTGCGGGGTCAATCGCACCGAATTCATTGGCGAGTTGCAATTGCCGTACTCCGGTACCCTCAGGCCTGCTGGCACTTGCGTTCATTCCTACCGACACCGCCACCTCAACGCGTTGCACACGACATTGCTTCAGCAGGTCAAACTCGTAGGGATGCTCGTCATCGTTGGTCAGATAAATCTTCAATGTTGGCAGGAGTTCGCCGAGACTTTCTCCATGCACTTTCGGATCCCAATTGCTGACTGCAGGCCTACTTCCGTCTAATGCTAAGGTTACAATGATGGTATCCGTAGCGCCGCTTTGGGTGCTCGTGGTCTGCACCGTGGCGTCCGCCTGTAACCACTTTTTGGGAGATGTAAGCCAGGCATCGAAACGCAGGGAGGCAGGAAGGGGCTTTGCCAACGTGTCCAGATGAAGGGTAACGCGTATCTCACGGTCGCCTTCTGCCAGAGCCAGGAAAGAAGAAGAAATAGCGAAACCCAAAGCGGCTTTCGGCGCATCAATACTTTTCAGGGCGCCATCCACAAAGGTCTTCTGTGCGAATGGTCGCCATGACTTATCGTCCGTTCTGATTTCTGCGCCCAGGCCGTCAGCACTGTTGGTTACGGGCGATGCAAAGACCCGGCCTTCGTTGTTCACGGCACCGATGTCGTCCAAAGGTGGTGCCCCTTCCACACTGACAGCGGAACCACGATAGACCGACATGAGCTTCGCCACCTTCGCCTGGTTGAAGACTGTATCTGCGTCAAGTGCGTAAAACACTTCTTTTCCGAGGCTGTCTTTCCCTGCGCGGAAGAGGGTGCCTGCCGGCAACGAATCATCAACCACGCCTTTTGAAAGCGTTGCAATCAGATGCACCTGGTTGGGCTGTGCACTACGCGGAGCAAACCGCAAGACGCGCCTATAGTAAAAGTCAAGGTGCCGGCCTGTAAGTGTATTTAGTTCCTGCTGCGCCCTGCGAAACAGATGCAGGAAAGTCAGGAAGAGTGTGTAGTGCGGCGGGTGCGCATTGAATTTCGTGAGTGCATCCACCAATGCCAACTCTGCATCGCTGATGAGGCTGGCGTAACTACTCAGGAATTGGTCGAACTGTGCCTTGAAGAGGTTGTGATTTACCGCGTGTTGAATACGCTGAACCGGCGGAGCAAACTCGTCTCCGAAGATGCTCATGTCCTTCGGCAAGCTGTTGTAAAAGCTCTTCAGGCTTGGCTTGCCTTCCAGCCAAATGGGCGAAAGGCTTTGTGTATTGATGGTCTCACGGACATCCATAACAGGCAATCCTAGGATTCGCCAGTCGGGAAAATCTTTATTGACAACTATCACTAGTGCTGGGTCTTCCACGCCATTACTGTGCAGTTTGCTGCGCCCGCCCTTATAGTAAGACAGTAGGTTTTTCAGCGCAGGCTGCATTTTCTGTGCAATCAGGTTGTGGAGGCTGATGGCCAGCGGATGTGCATCCGGCAATCGTCGTAGGTACTGGTCGAGCCCGATGCTGAGCGTGAGCATAGCGCTAAACAGGCTACCCAGAGTAGCCTCTAGTTGTGGCTGTTCATCTTCGTGATCATCATCGCGGAGGAAGTCGAAGCGCTCCTTGATTTGGCGGCGGTAGTCGTCAATATTCTGAATGGCTATTGAGCCCAATACCGCAGCGATATCGCTGTCGAAAAAAGGCTGCCAGTTGTTGGTAGGAACGTTAGCATCGCTGTAGTAGTTGAGGTATTGGGAAAACTGACTGGCGAAGACAATCCATTCAGGGAAATCATGCTCGTCTATGCGCACGAAGACAGGTTGCAAGGCCGGGACCTGGCGCTGCTGCTGGCTGGAGCCGCTATGCTGAAGCGGGTTCTTTTCGTCTGCGCAGGACATGTTGTGGGTTTGGGGTTTAGGGTTGCGCGGGTCTTACAATGCAGTCGTGTTGTTGGTGGTCAGAAACTGTAGCTCGGTGCCTTCAATACGGTAGTATGGGAAGACGAAATTGAATCTGGAGTTAGTAGCCCGAACGATGTAGTCAATCTCAACGATGATGGTTCCCTCTAGGATATTATCTGTATTAATCGTGATGTTTTTTGCGTCAATCCGGGGCTCGAAATAGAGAATTGCCGTTGCGATTTTGTCTTTGATTAAAGTGATGGTAGCTGTGTTCAGGCTTTCAAAAACCAGCTCATCCATATTGCAGCCATACTTCGGCTGCATCACGCGCTCGCCTACCCGCGTGGTCAGCAACACGTGCAGGCTCCGTTCGATGTCGTCCACTTTTTCGGTCAGCTTCACCGTTCGCAAAGCCGCATCGAAGGCTGGCGGGAAGCTCCAGCCAGTGCCCAGAAAGTCGTTTCCTTTTTCAGCCATGATTTGCTTCTTGTCGGGTTAGATAATATTTCCTGCTCCTGGTGTATAACTCGGACTGACAACACCAGTGGTGGCAATAAGCGTATTGCACTGAACGACACCGGCGAATTGTGCCATCGCTGCATTCACGCTGAGTTGCCCCGCCACGATTTCTACTTGCGACCCCTGAAGCGTGAGCTTACCGGAAGACTGCATGGTAGCCCCGGCTGGTTCCGCCTTCACTGAATTGCCAGACATGTCGCTGATAGTTACATTTCCAGATGGGGCTTTCAGCGCCACATGCAGCACACTTTCCAGCGAAATGCCCTGGGTGTCCATCGTCACTTTATTTCCGTTCTGGTCTTCAATCTTGATGGCCGTGTCTTCTTCCGAAAGTAGCAGCTTGTTGCCTGCTGGTGTTTCGATTTGGATGGTCTTTTTGTCATCGTTGAAAATCATTTTCATCTCGCTGCGCGAGACGTATCCCTTCTCATTGTTGTCATTGCTGGCCGAAAGGGGCGCAGGCGAATGCGCACTATTCATCATCCCCAACACGACCGCGAAGCGCGGGTCGTTGTTGATGAAGCCAACGATTACTTCATCTCCGATTTCGGGCAGGATGAACGTGCCCCGATTGTTGCCGGCATCGAGGGTAGAGACGCGGCTCCAGATACCATCATCGTCTTCCATGATGGTCGGCACGCGCACCATGATGCGGCCTTGTCCTTCCGGGTCTTCGAGGTCAGTAACGATGCCTACATGCAAGCCCTGAATTGGTGGCAGCAAGGCGCCCGCCAGCGGCTGGAAGGTGTCGTATAGCTCCGCAAACCATTCGGGGTTGAGGCCAAACTGGAAAGTGGTACGCCACAGGCCTTCACTCATGTGCTGACGTACTCCGGTAACGAAGAGTTTGCCTTCAAATCGTTCACCCGCACCACGCAATTCTATTATCTGGCCAGGCTTCACCGCTGCGGTGCCATCGGTCGTAACCTTACCGCGAATCTTCGCTAGCCGATTACGAAGCATCTTGCTGTCTGCCCACTGCTGCAACTCCTCCTGCGGGAGCGCACCGCTATGACGCAACTGAAATTCATCTTCACCGATGATATCTGCCAGGGTTTCGGGCGACAAGTTGCCGGATTCCAGCACGGCAGGCTCCGTAGCCTCCACACCCGAAATGAGTGCAGCGTCGGAGCTGTCCCAGGCAGTGGCCTTAACCACTTTGGGCTGTAGCCGTGCGTCAATTTCTGCATCCAGGTCATACACGGTTGCTCCATATTGAATGTTGAGTACAGTCTCTCCTGACAGGTCCGGAGCCTTCCACGCCACTGTACCATCATTCACCATGCAGAGCTTACCGCAGGCATCAGCACGACAGAGCATGAAGTCCCAATCGGTGGTGTTGTATTGCACCAGTTCTTTGTGTGAAAGTGCTGTGGACTCAACATCTTTATCCAACGAGTGTCCATCCAACAGCTCTGCTACTACGTCGCTGTCGGTTACGTCGCGACTGTATTTGCACTTTGGCGCCACCGTCATTTTCATCGCGGCATCGCGGCACTCAACCACCAGTACGCCGCTACCCTGCCGAGCTTTTATGCCATGCTTCACCACGATGCCTTTGAACACCACTTCTTCCTGACTGCGATAGCCAAGCTTGATTTCTATCGTCTTTCCAGGTTCAAAATCGGCGGCGTTGCTAATGGGGAAACTTTCTGCGGCGGGGTCTCCATCGTTCAGAATGATAGTGGCGAATGGAATCCGGTTTACCTCCTTCTGTGTCAGGATAGACACGACATGGTAGGTGCGCGACACCTCGTTGCCGTCAGACAACAAGGTGTAGGTAGCCACGCTACGCGATGCTTCCGAGGGAATGACGCGCTGGTTGCTGGCTTCCTCAGGGCTTGTTGATATTTCGTCTATGGTAACAGGCATGTCGAGAGGTTGGTGACGATTGGAATCAGTAGGGTGTTATTCGTTTGCGTTGTTGAGGTTTGAATACAGTTGCCATCTATCAAAATCAAAACAGTATGTGATGCTGCCTCAGGTTTTAGCAATGGGCGGGAATGCCAGCTCTGTCCCCAGACTCAGACTTCTGAAATCGCTCAAGCCATTGACGCGAGCCACCTCCAGATAGTACTTCGGGTCGCCATAAATCTGGTAGCAAAGCCAGGGTAGTGTTTCGCCACGCTTCACCACGCGGTAGTGTGTCAGGTCGGGCGAATGGGCATTTTCAAGTGTTACGCGCAGCGTCTCTTCGATGCTCCCTTTGAAGCTGACTTTACATATCGCTCTAATAGGCGTGCCGTCTGGCTTGAAGAGTTTGTAGTTTATGTTGATGCCCGTGCAGCGTCCCTTGAAAATAAATTGCCCCCAGATGAGTTTGAAATGCCGCGGTTCATGGCTTTCCGAGTCGTTTTCGATGAGCAATTTCTTGAAGTCATCTACTTCCTGAAAAATACCCTGGCTGCGCGGATTGCCATCAATGATGCCGGTATCGTCGAAGAGAAATTCAAACTGCATCTCCTCAGGCGGCTTGGCGAAAAAGCGCTGCTGGGTGCCGCTGGTTCCCTGCCCCTGGCTTTCGTTGAACGTGACTTTGTAGTCCAGTGTATAGCTCTCTGGATTCATCATCGCTGTGAAGGTGTCGCCCACTTTGTGGTCGTCCGCCAGGTCGGGATTGTTGAATGCAAGGATTCGCATCCGTTCCAATTGTCCTCTTTCGTCTGCCATGGTTTATCGTTCGTTTTGATGCCGGATTACTTCCATCACCTCGTCCACACAAGCCTTAATGAGCGCGGCTTTCGGGTTCTGCTCGTCACCGGCAGTGTTCTGCTGTTGCGGTTGGTTTGGCCCCTCCGTATTCCTGGTGTTCACTTCCACGTTCACCGTGAGCTCTTCAATCATAATGGGCATAGCAATTAGTTTTTGTCAATCCTGGATAGTGAAATAGTCGTAAACCAGGTCAAGGCTTTCCACCACCACGCTGTTATCGGTCGCATTGAGGTCGCTCACACTCCATTTTTTCGGCCAGGCATTGAATACTTGCCAGGTACGCAGTGGTTGATGTTCTTCGTTGAGCAGCGACACATTGATTTGTGCCGGTTGGAACACGCGATTGAACAGTGCATCTTTCACCCAATTAATAATCTGGCTATCCAGCAACAAACCGCGCTTCAGGCTCAGGTCGGGAAATTTGCTGCGGACAGGTAACTTGTGTTCAAATCGGTTTTCGCCGCCTTCTTTGAAGCTCTCCGTATCGTATTCCACACTTAGGCCACCCACGCTTTGGAAGCGCACGTCGTTGCCGTTGCCGATACCGACAAACTCCACACGGAAATGGAAACCAACTGGAGGATAATAGCCGCCTGCCATGAGAAATGAATAGGATTTGAAGGCCGTGCGTATGTATCAAGTGCATCAGACCACGCGACCATGCGTGCGCTTCAGCCTGGCCACGACACACACGAACCTGTGTCAACAATTGGCAAATCAGCCGACCAGCTCATGCCGGCTAGCCTGTTCAGCCTTAGCTCACGATGTTCAGACCTTCGTGCGCCAGCTCCAGCGTTTCGATGGCCACTTCATTGCCGTCGGCCTTTAGGTCGCTGGCCTGAACTTTCACCGGAAAAGCATTGTGTACCCGCCAGGTGATAACCGGGTCGTGATTTTCGTTGAGCAGGCTGATGGTGACATCGCGACGCTCCACCTTGTTCAGGTTGACTGTGTTTATCCAGGTGTAGTATTCCGTGTCGTTTTCGAACGTGCCTCGCTTCAGCGTGATGTTGCTGAACTTGTGCAGGCCCGGCATTTTGATTTTAGAATAGTCCGGGCTATTGCCGTCACGGTATTCGATAGCTTCCACCTGGATGTCCATGCCGGTAACTTCTGAGAAGCCAACCCGGGTACCTCCCCACTGAACGAGGAAGTGAAATTTTGGTATGGGATATTGTGCGGCCATGATGAGTTTGAGGTTTGGGGTTTGATGTTTTGAATTGTCTGTTGTAGTTGGCTTGAGCCAGTAATTGTTAGGGTTCCCGAGGTCGCTTGAAGAAGGAGTTTGAAATCCGGATAGGGCCGTATCTCCAATCTGTGTTTCGGACAAAGGGCTGCGACGATGGGTTGCTGCGCCGTCCGAATCCCTGCTGCCTCATGTTCGGCAAAGCCCGTACTCCAAACTCCTTGTTTCTATCAGCTCTCGGCCATCTTGTGGCTAAAGCGCAGGATGATAAATTCTGCGGGACGAACCACAGCCATTCCGATTTCCACAATCATTCGGCCTTCCAAAATGTCGAGTGCCGTCATGGTCTTTCCTAAGCCTACGGCTACGTAAAATGCATGTTTTGGCTTGGCACCTTGCAGAGCTCCCTGCCTCCAGAGGGTGGTCAGGAAATTTTCAATCATGCCCTGAACCTTCACCCAGGTATTGGCATCATTTGGTTCGAACACGAATTGTTCGGTCGCATTTTTACTGCTCTCCTCAACCATGTTGAAGAAGCGGCGAACATTGACGTATCGCCATTCGTTGTCGTTGCCCGCGAGCGTACGTGCCCCCCAAATCAGGGTACCCTTGCCGATGAAACTGCGAATGATATTGATGGACTTGCCTGCTATGGGGTCCACATTCATGCCTGCCTGCTCATCGGCACTGACATTAACGACTGGCCCAGTAACGCTGTTGAGGCTTTCATTAGCCGGTGCCTTCCAAACACCACGGGCTTCGTCCACGCGGGCATACACACCAACCACTGCACCTGATGAGGGTATCTTACCCATTTCCCGCTCGATAGCATCTACCCATTTGCTCACATAGGGATGCTTTTCATAGAGAGCATCCTGTGCAGCCTGCTTGTAGGCATTCGCAGAGCTCAGAATGGTATCTACATAGTTCGAAGTCTTCGTGAATGCTGCGGCCACGTCTATCGCCACAAGTTTGCATTGTGCCAGGTCTGTGGCTGAGTTTGCCGAGTAATCGGTAGTGGATGCTGCAACGGTGGTCAAATTGCCAGCCCAACTGGTAGTGCTTAGTGCGCTGTAAAAGCCCAGAACAGTCGTATCGGTATTTCCGGAAAGTGCATTCACGTCATCATTCAACTCAATAGCCAGCAGGCTCGTTACGCCGCCCTTCCATAGTGCAGGCGACTTACCGTACGCGGCAGCATCGTTTGACAGTTGGCTGCTACGGAACGTAGTAGGGTCGCTCCAATCATCGTAAAGGTCAAGCGCTGTTTGCCGGGCAAAGCTGATGAGCGTACCAAGATTGGTTTTGGCTGCCGCGTCGGTTGCAGACTGGTTTACGGCATCGGTCAATACCCTCAAGCGGTCTGAAATCGTTGCACTCGCGCCCCGGATACTGTCTATCTCATTTTGCACGGTGGTCACATCAGCCACGGCATTATCAAGGTTTGAGACGAGGGCATTTGCATCTACATCAGTGGTGAGCAACTTCAGGTCGAGCAAGTTGGCTGGAGACACACTGTCTTTATAGACATTACTCTTCAGCACTTCGTAGTCCACGGATCGCGGGTAGCTGGTGTAAATCCAGGGGCCATAGGCGATGCCATACTTCAACGAATTGATGCCGATGGCGTTTCTGAAATTGTCCACTGCCTCTTGCAAGTCTTCAGCCTGGTTCTCCTGCAGGTCGAATACCGCTACGCGGTCTTGCAGTTTTGCACATTGCATCAAGGCCGCCTGCTGCAGACTATAGAAGCTGGCATCGTCCATGCTCACCGCATCGGGGAATAGCAGAATAGTCGGCTCGTCTTCCTTTTCCAACGCGAATAGCCCGGTCAACATGCCCATTGGGTCGCCGTCCTGCTCGCCGATGTCCACTCCTGCAGAACCATCGCAAAGCCCTACAGACACGATGTAGCAATCACCGCCCCCGTTGTCGTAGAACAAACGCAGCGAATCGTAGAGAAAGAAGCGATTGCCGTCATCAATGCTGACGGATTCTACCGCATAATTGTTGGTCGGGTTGGTTACTACTTCAATTTTTCCAGGTGCCAGCCCCTCACCGAAGTACGTAGTGTACTCCAGCAGCGAGGAAATTTTTGTCGGGATGCCGATGAGCGACACCCCGCTTTTTTCTGCCGTCAAGGTGTAACCAACAAAGGCAGGGATTGCCGTCTCCACCGCTGCGATGGAA
>CAYRJR010000003.1:32131-35702 GCA_964424655.1 uncultured Chitinophagaceae bacterium | reverse complement strand
GCACAAAGGCCACAAGCGGTGCAGCGTTCTCTTCCTTCTTCATCGCGGTTGAGGATATGGAGGCCCCGGAAAACGGGTGCAAAGGGGCGCTTTTGCTCAGGATATTGAATGGTAGGGTTGCGCTTGAAGGCGTGGCTGATGGTAATCTTTAGCCCTTTGAGTATGGCGGGCACGTACATCTTCTCCACGAAATTCATCGGGCGACGATCTACTGCCTGGGAACGGTTCGTTAACTGCATTTTCTATTCAAACATTTTTTTCAAAAAACACTTTTGGGGTTTCCTGAAAATGATTCACGATTATTTCAAGAGCCAGAGTACAACTCCTCCAGTGACGAGCATATTGAACAAGGCCAGTGGGATGAGGCTTTTCCAACCTAGGTTCATCAGTTGATCATAGCGGAAGCGGGGTATAGTCCAGCGCACTGCCATGAAGAGTAGGATGAAGGCAATAACTTTTATCATCAGCACGACCACGCATATCAGGGCCATCCATACAGAGCCTGCACCTAAAGCCTGAGCCACCTGATCCATGAATGGGAAGTTGTAACCTCCGAAATATAGGGTAGCCATCACTGCAGAAGAGATGAACATGTTGATGTATTCGGCAAAGAGGTAAAAGCCGAGTTTCATGGATGAGTATTCCTGATGGTAACCCATGTTGAGCTCGTTTTCTGCTTCGGCCAGGTCGAAAGGTGTGCGGTTCAGCTCGGCAAATGCGCAGACTAAGAAGATGAAGAATCCTAAGGGCTGCTTAAAGACATACCAACTGAAGTAGCCATTCTGCCAAAAGCCGTGTTGCTGATCTACGATGCTGCGGAGGCTGAGTGAGCCGCTCATCATGAGCAGCGCAATCAGCGCAATGCCCATTGCTAACTCATAAGAGATAGCCTGAGAAGCTGCTCGCACTGAAGAAAGGAGTGAAAACTTGTTGTTGCTGGCCCAGCCACCAAGCATCACACCATACACACCCAGACTGAGTACCCCGAAGATGTAGAGGATGCCGATGTTGACATCTGCTACTTGTAAACTGATGGTGTGGCTGCCGATGCTGATGTCCGGCCCCCAGGGGATGATAGCACTGGTCATGGTAGCCGTGAGCATGGCTAAGCATGGACCCAGGATAAAAATCCAGCGGGTGGATCCGTTAGGGATAATCTCTTCTTTCATGAAGAGCTTCATGCCATCGGCGAGGGGCTGTAAAAGTCCAAAAGGCCCTGCCCTATTGGGGCCAGGACGGTCTTGCATGGCGGCGGCCACTTTCCGTTCGCCCCAGGTAGCGTACATCGCTACACCCAGTGAGCCTAATAAAATGACCGTAATGAGGATGATTTTCTCTATTAAAAATGCAAGGCTGATGGCAAGGAGCATGGCGGGGACAAAGGTAACTTTTACAGGCGCGAATTAACGGTTGTGTGACAAGGTTGGCGTTGAGCTATATCAGGCTGCTGGCTTTCGGATGTGTGATTCGGAATACGATTTGGCTTTTGTTGCTATGGCTTCAAATCAAGCATGGCTACAAATGGCTAAGCCGATTCATTTTTTCGGGCCTTGCTCTCTTGCAGGTTGATTTCTTTGGGTTGCGGTGTTGTGTTGGCACGATTGAAATCGTCACGATGGGCTGGTCCGGCAATGAGGCTGAGGTCTATGTCGGGCTTGTTGACTTCGCTTACTTTGTGAATATCGAGGGTGTGTTTTGGGGCACGTCCAATGACGGTCTCGAGCGGGTCGTTGGGTTTTTTTAAGCCCACATAGTGCCCTTGGGAAATAACGGAATGCCTATCCACTTTGGTGGGCCCTTCAATGACCCAGTCGCTCGTCTTTTTCTTGTGAAAACGGCATTCATTGCAAATCCAATCTTCTATCTCTCCCCATTTGTCTTTCCGCCCGGTCACACGGAACACATCATCACCCCGCATCCACAGCCGCACTTTCCCTGCACAAGTAGGACAATCCCGATGCGCATCTAATGGCTTGGTGAACCAAACGCGGTTTTTAAAACGGAAGGTCTTGTCGGTAAGTGCTCCTACCGGACATACATCTATGACGTTGCCGATGAATTCGTTTTCGAGCGCTTTGTTGATATAGGTGGATATCTGAGCATCCCATCCGCGGTCCAGGATGCCATGCTCACGAGGGTTGGTGAGCTGCTCTGCCACATACACGCACCGGAAGCACATGATGCAACGGTTCATGTTGAGCTGGATATATGGCCCTAAATCTTCCTTCTCAAAGGTGCGTTTCACGAATCCATACCGGGAACCGGAATCTCCGTGCTCATAGGATAAATCCTGTAGGTCGCACTCACCTGCCTGGTCGCAAATGGGACAGTCGAGTGGGTGATTGATGAGCAGGAATTCGGTGACGCCTTTGCGGGCATCCAGGACGCGTTCACTGGTCATGCTCTTGACTTCCATCCCATCCATGACGGCTGTTCGGCATGAGGCTACCAGCTTTGGCATAGGCCGTGGATCTTTCTCACTGCCTTTGCTGACTTCTACCAGACATGTCCTGCATTTGCCTCCTGAATTTTCAAGTTTGCTGTAGTAACACATGGCGGGTGGTGTCACTTCGCCACCAATCTGACGCGCTGCCTGGAGTATGGTTGTTCCAGGTGCAACGTCTATGCTGATGTTGTCAATGGTGATTTTCATGTTGCTTCAATTTTTTTGTTTCTCGCAGAGCCGCAGAGTTGCAGAGCCGCAGAACTTCCTATAGCTTATTCACGATTCTATGGTACCCTTCCTTGAGCAGGCTTTCATTGAAATTGATGAGCAAGCCCAATTTTAGCCCAGTGAGCTTCAGGTAAGTGAGCACGGTTTTGAAATGAACGTCTTCTAAGGCCTTTAGGGATTTTATCTCTACCAATACCTTCCCTTCAATAATCATATCGGCTTTGAAGCCCATTTCAATTTTCAAGCCTTCATGTAGGATTGGGATTGGTTGTTGTCGCACAACCGGCAAATTTTTCTTGGCCAGTTCATAAGCCAGCAGTTCTTCATACACAGTTTCGAAAAGTCCCGGACCATATTGGGCTTGCAGGCGGATGCAAGTATCCAGCACGATACCTGAAAGCACATTTTCACGAATCTCTGCGTCTTTGCTGCTTTGCATCTCTGCGAGAAATAATTATGCGGTTACCAAATCATCGGCGTAATGAGCCAGTCCAAAGTTGCGATGTTGTGATTCCTCAGGGTTCAGGACATGCCATTCGAATTCATCCCGGAAGTGACGAATAGCTGCGGCTACCGGCCAAGCTGCAGCATCACCGAGTGGGCAGATAGTATTCCCCTCGATACGTCGTTGGACGTCCCAGAGTAAGTCAATGTCTTGCATTTTGCCCTTGCCATATTCCAGATTTTTCAGGATACGATACATCCAACCTGTGCCTTCGCGGCAAGGGGAGCATTGGCCGCAGCTTTCGTGCATATAGAAATGAGCCAGACTCAGGGTATGACGAACGACACACTGATCTTCATCCAGCACAATAAAGCCACCCGAGCCCATCATGGAACCCGTTTGGAATCCACCGTCAGATAAGCTTTCATAATTCATCATCCGTTGTTCGCCCT
>CAYRJR010000003.1:22571-32121 GCA_964424655.1 uncultured Chitinophagaceae bacterium | reverse complement strand
TTCAGCAAGAGATTAGCAGGCAGGATAGGCACTGATGAGCCGCCCGGGATACAAGCTTTCAGGCGTTTCCCATTTGCGATGCCCCCACAATATTCATCCGAGAAAATAAACTCCTCCACAGAGATAGTCATATCAATCTCGTAAACACCAGGCTTATTGATATTGCCGCAGGCAGAGATGAGCTTGGTGCCCGTGCTGCGACCCACGCCAATCTTTGCGTACTCCTCACCGCCGAGGTTAATGATGGGTACAACGGCAGCGATACTCTCCACATTATTCACCACAGTAGGGCGCATCCATAAGCCTTGTACGGCAGGAAAAGGAGGCTTGATACGCGGATTACCTCGTTTTCCTTCCAGCGATTCAAGGAGTGCGGTTTCTTCGCCACAGATATAAGCGCCTGCGCCGCGGTGCACATAGATTTCGCAGTCGAAGCCTGTGCCCTGAATATTCTTACCCAGCCAGCCGTGAGCCTTAGCTTCAGCGATAGCCTGTTCCAGGATGTCCGGAATCCAGGCATATTCTCCGCGGATGTAGATATAAGAAGTGTTGGAGCCGAGCGCATAGGAAGAGATAATCATCCCTTCAATGAATAGATGAGGGAGGAACTCCATAAGGTAGCGGTCCTTAAACGTCCCAGGTTCCGACTCATCTGCATTACAGACCAGATGGCGAGGCACTCCTTCAGGCTTGGCCAGGAAGCTCCACTTCATGCCCGTCGGGAAGCCTGCACCGCCCCGGCCTCGGAGGCCACTCTTCTTCACCTCTTCCACCACCGCTTCCGGAGACATCTTCAGTGCCTTTTCGACAGCTTGATAACCACCATTCTTAATCCAGGTATCATAGTAGCGAATACCCTCCTTCCCATCATGCTCTAATAATAATTTGACTGACATTTTTTTCAGAGATTCTATGTTCTTGAAATTGCTGATTCAGGGTTCAATTGTGTATGTGTGGAATTCAGCTTTTAGAAATCCGGTATTGAAAGAAAGTGATTCAGTTTTTTTGAAGTGTTCAGATGAAAGTTCGCAAAAGAGTTACCGTTTAAAAGCCGATTCATACAAGCTAATCCATTGCTTCGGAGTCATCTTTTCAGCTAATTGTCCAATCAGGTCAATAGGAATCAATTCAGGCTTCTTAAAACGAATACAGCTCTTACCCATGTCTGGTTTTGTTTTGGAATGCCTGGGATATTCCGAGAGGAACCATTCCATCAAAGCGGAGTCTGCATAAAGCCCCATATGGTATATCGCCACAAAATTTTTCTGTGAAGCGATAGAAATAAAAGGCAAGGGTTGTTTGGGGTCGCAGTGATAGCCTGCGGGATAAGTATCATGTGGCACACAGTAGCCAACCATACCATAGCTCATAGTTTCCTCAAAACCCTTTGGCAGGTGATGTTGCAGGGTTTTGCGCAGAAGGTTCATAGCCTCCCTGCGCACTTCGGGAAGTGCTTCAAAATACTGGTCTGGTGTAGCAGCAGTGGACTTCATGGCAATTAACTCATGGCAGCGGCTCGCAACTCATCCAGTATTGCGTCCACCTTTTCTTTTGTGAGATGTTCTTTGTAATGCTTGCCCAGTTGCATCATCGGGGCATAGCCGCAGGCCCCGAGGCATTCAGCAGGCTTCAGCGTAAAAAGCCCATCTGCGGTAGTCTCTCCCGCATTGATGCCCAGCTTCGCCTTGATATGTTCTACAATTTCGTCCGAGCCGCACAACATGCAGGGGCCGGTCACACACACTTCCAGCACATACTTGCCTACAGGTTTCATGTTGAACATCGTGTAGAAAGTAGCCACTTCATACACCTCTATGGGCTTCAGCGAAAGTAGGCCCGCCACATAATCCATTACCGGCACATCCAGCCAGCCGCCAAATTCTTCCTGTGCGAGGTGAAGCACAGGAATGAGGGCACTCTTCTGCTTGCCTTCCGGGTAGCGGGCGACAATCTCTTGCGCCTTCGCCAGCTTCGATTCTGAAAATTGAATGCTCATTGAAATTCTTTTTTTGCCGCCGGGCAAATTTCATTGCCGCTTATTCCTTCTTTAATGTTCCTAATCATGATTGCTATTGCGCAAGGCCCATCCGATGCAGTGGTAATGGTGATTCCCATCTCTATCCGTCCATTTCTCCTGCAATCAGGTTCAGCGAGCTGAGGGTGATGATTGCATCGCTCAGCAAGCCGCCCTTTACAATTTCGGGGAAGATTTGATAATAGATGAAGCAAGGTCTGCGGAAGTGAAGCCTGTATGGGCTACGGCCTCCGTCGGAGATGATGTAAAAACCCAACTCGCCATTGCCACCTTCCACGCAGTGATACACTTCGCCAGGCGGAATATTCACCTCGCCCATCACAATTTTAAAGTGATAGATGAGTTGCTCCATCTTGGTGTACACGTCTTGTTTTTCCGGAAGGTAAAAGTCCGGCACATCCGCATGGTACACACTTGGGTCAAGGTCCTTCAGTTTTTCCAATGCCTGCTTCACGATGCTCACGCTTTCCCAGATTTCGGCATTGCGCACTAAGTAGCGGTCATACACATCGCCCGTGGTGCCGGTAGGAATATTGAATTTAAAATCCTCGTAAGAGCAATAAGGTGAGGCCACGCGTACATCATAATCCACGCCTGCTGCACGCAGGTTTGGCCCGGTCACACTGTAAGCCAAAGCCATCTCTGCAGTCAGCGGTCCGGCGCCAATACAGCGATCCATGAAGATGCGGTTGCGGGTGAAGAGGTCTTCAAACTCCTTCATTGCTTTCGGGAAATCGCGCAGCCATTCATCCAATTTCCGCCAGGCTGTATCCGTGAAATTCCGCTCAAAGCCGCCGAAACGGCCAATGTTGGTGGTGAGGCGGGATCCGCATACTTCCTCCCAAATTTCATAAACACGCTCGCGGAATTGCATCACGTAGAGAAAGCCTGTGAACGCGCCGGCATCCACGCCAATCACCGAGTTGCAGATGAGGTGGTCGCAGATACGCGCCAACTCCATAATGATGACCCGCAGGTAGTCCACCCGCTTAGGCACCTGAATGCCGACCAGTTTTTCTACAGCAGTCTGCCAGCCGATATTGTTGATAGGAGCAGAGCAATAATTCAGCCGGTCCGTTAGCGGCTGCACCTGGTAGTAAGGCCTGCGTTCGGCAATCTTTTCGAAGGCACGATGGATATAACCTACGGTAGGCGTGGTTTTCAGGATGCGCTCGCCGTCAATCTCCATCACGTTTTGAAACACACCGTGCGTGGCAGGGTGGGTCGGTCCGAGGTTGATGGTCGTTGTTTGCCGGGTGAGCGAACCTTCACCCAGGGCTATATGTTGAGGCTTTGTTTCGGTCATTTTGAGAACACTGTTTTATTCAGGATTCACAGTTTGTTGCCCGGTTTTTTCAAAAAGAATTTGTGATGAATCGGGCCTGAAATCGTCTATTGAGTCAATAAAAAGAACCACCGCCACGGCCAAACATCTCATCATCCTTATCGCGGCGCGAAGCATCTTCCATCGGATATTCTTTGCGCATCGGGAAATAGTCCATCTCGTCCACGTTCATGATGCGAATCAGGTTGGGATGCCCCACGAAATTCACACCGAAGAAATCGTATGTCTCCCGTTCCATCCAGTTGGCTCCGGGGAATAGAGCTGTTGCTGTAGCAATATTGGGTTTGGCAACAGGCACATAAGCCTTCAGTCGCATCCGCACATTCTCAGGCAGGTTGTGCAGGTGATAGACGATACACAGTTCTTCACCGCTGCGTTCGGGATAATGAATCGCACAGATGTCGGTCAGGAACTGAAAGCCCATCTCATCGAACAAAAACTGAAGTGCTTTCAGGTTTTGAGTGGCAGGAACCGTGACCGACAACATGCCATAAGATTCTTCATAAGCACTGATGGCAGCTTCGCCGAATTTTTCATTCAGCCGCGCCTTGATGTCTTCGTTTGTAAAAGCCATGATGCTGCTTTTGACCGTTGTTTTAAAAAAGCGCGGATTATTGGATGCCATAGCCTTCCAGCAAGGCTTTGTAGTGAGGAGAATTTCTGCGTCGCAGACTTTCGTTTTGTACCAAATCCTGAATCTGCATGATGCCTTGAATGACACCTTCCGGACGCGGCGGGCAGCCCGGCACATATACATCCACCGGGATGATTTGGTCCACACCCTGCAGCACCGAATAAGAATCGAAGATGCCACCGGAGCAGGCGCAGGCACCCATTGCCAATACCCAGCGTGGTTCTGCCATTTGCAGATAGACCTGCTTCAGAACCGGAGCCATTTTTTTAGCAATGGTGCCCATAACCATCAGTAAGTCGCACTGTCGGGGCGTGAAGCCGAGGCGTTCGGCACCGAAGCGGGCCATGTCATAGTGCGAAGCCATCAACGCCATGAACTCAATACCACAGCAAGAGGTGGCGAAAGGCAAAGGCCACAGTGAATTTTTGCGTGCCATCCCGACGATGTCGGATAGTTTGCCGGCGAAGAAGCCTTCGCCATATTCCCCATCGGGCATTTCAGGGCCTTTGGGGTGTACATTATATTGAACCGGACGAGCCATTTTCTGGAGAAAAAATCAAAAATTGAAAGAGCAACGGGCGGTAGGGATATTCATCCATGCCTGATGCTTTCGGGTGAAAAAAGACGGAGCAATCGGAGTATTGCCCAAAGGCAGGGGCTGATTCATCACATCCACGGATTCCGACTCTATTGTTTGCATCTTAGTAGTTAGTCTTCCCATTTCAGAGCACCTTTCTTAATGATGTAGGTGAAGCCTATAATAAAGAATGCCACAAACATTACCACTGCCAGGAATCCTTGTGTGCCCAGCTCACGGAAGTTGACCGCATAGGGGTAGAAGAAAATCACTTCCACATCGAACAGCACAAAGAGAATGGCGACTAAGAAATACTTGATGGCAACGGGTTGGCGGGCATTGCCGATGCTGGGGATGCCGCTTTCGAATCCCGCCAGCTTGTCGCGGGTGTGACGTTTAGGGCCAAGCAGGTGGGTTACTGCCATCATCACACCGACAAAGCCGATAGCAATGATGAGCTGCAGCACGATGGCAAAGTAGCTGAGGGGGCTGTCCGTAGCTGCCTGGAGCAGGGAAATATGCATGAGAAAAGGCGCAGCCGCGCTGAGATTTTGAGAACCACAAACTTACAACCGGCTGCCCAATGGCAAGGCACACCTGTGCTATGAGGCTATGCCCGACTTAGTTTCGCGTGCAATTTCCCGACTTCCTGCTTGTGCATAATCTCACCAAGATTCGGCTGTTCCGGTTGCTCTTAAAGCTGTCCTGGCTGCCCGCCTTATTATTCATTTATCCATTTGCCATAAGGCGAAAGAAGCTTGGGGCTACTCATATATTCTTCTTTGACCGCTTTTCGATGGGCGGTGCGCAGCGGGTGCACATAGATATTTTAGAAAGTATTTCAGCCCTGCCTAAGCAGGTTTTCTTCACCCGAAAATCGCCCGATACCGGCATGAAGAAGGCCTTTGAAACGGTGCCCGATTGCAGCTTTCAGGATATACACTTCTGGTGCGACAACCTGTTGTTCCGCTTGTTTGCCGTGCATTACTGGGCTTTCTTTCTCAACCACCACCGTGGACTGAAAATCCTGAGTGCGAACAGCACCTTTTTCTATGACCTGCTCCCCTGGCTGCGCCGGGATTTCCAGCGCATCGAGTTGCTACACAACTTCACTTATGGCAAAAAGGGAATGGAATTTTTTGGATTAGCCAATCATGCCTTCCTTGACCAGAGAATTGTTGTGGATTTTTTCACGGCAGAAAATATGCGGAGGCAATATGCGGAGGCGGGAGTGCCGGTAGAATACATGGAACGTATCCGGGTCATAGAGCCTGGGGTGCCGTTGCCTGAACGGCTTCCGCAGAAGGATTTTCCACCGCTCAAGGTGTTGTATGCCGGTCGTGGTGGAGTGCAAAAGCGGGTATGGTTAATTGACCGGATTGCTGCATCCTGTTACGAAAAAGGGTTGCCCGCGCAGTTTCATTTTGCCGGAAATGTGGACGACGAACTATCTTTTTCTGTTAAAGAGCAGTCTATCATGCACGGAAGTATCAGCGATTCGCTTGAAATGAAAAAACTCTATTCCGAATGCCACGTCATCCTGCTTACCTCCGCCTATGAGGGTTTCCCCATGTTTATCAAAGAAGGGATGGTTCAGGGTTGCCTCCCTATTGTGACGGCCTTGCCGGGCAACAAGACGCACCTCCGCCACGAAGAAAATGCATTGCTGATAGATGCCATCGAAGATGAAGATGCGGTGGTGCAACAGGGCATTGCTTTGATTGAGAGACTATGCGCGCAGCCCGAAGTAATAGACCGACTGAGCCGGGCCGCTTTTGATTATGCGCGCGGACATTTTGGTTCATATGCATTCCGACAATCCTACCGGCAATTGCTGGAATAAATCGTGTTGTCGCATATAAATGGCAAGCAATCTTTTTTTTAAAAAAAGTAATTCCTGAAGGATGAATAAACAGCTACGAATAGTTTGGATTTTCTGTTTTCTTTTTTCAGCGATTTCCAGTTCCGCTCAGGTCAATTTCAGCAATGGACTGGTGGCCTATTATCCCTTCAATGGCACTTTTAATGATGCCAGCGGCAATGGCAATAATGGTACCGCTATGAATGGCGCCACCTTCGGGACAGACCAGTGGGGGAATGCAAATAATGCAGCTTCTTTTGATGGGGTTGATGATTGGGTGGACATAGGCGTGCCGTCTTTCAACTTTAGCCACAAATTCAGTTTCGCATTTCGTTTCCAAACGCTATCCACCAGATGTCAAACGATTATGGCCCGGGCAGATTTATACAGTGTGCCAAACAACGCTCAGTTTCAGGTAGCCTTTAATGCACCAGCCTTCACTCTTCCGGGAATATTGCTCGGCACGAACCATCAAGGCAATTGCTTCATGGCCAGTAGCGGCAATTTCACGCACTACACAATTACAAACTCGTTGATAAACGCCAATCAGTGGTATTGTGTCGTGATGACGTTTGATAGTGGCGTTAAATCCATTTATTTGAATGGGCTCTTGGCCGCCAGAACCACAGTATCAGGTACGGCCTCAAATACGTTAGTTGACTCCTGCACGGCAGGTACATTGAGATTAGGTCAATGGTGGAACAATGATCATCTGTTTTTTAAAGGCTTGCTGGACGAACTGCGGTTATACAATCGGGTATTAAACCAGCAGGAGATAGATTCTTTTTGCAATCTCAAAGGCGCTTCGGGTACCGTCATCAATCAATATGCAGCCATCACCGCGCGCTCCAGCGACTGTTCTAACGCCTTTACGGTGGATGATGCTAATGGTTTCCATGCCGGCGATTCGGTGTTGATGATACAGATGAAGGGTGCCGATATAGACACAAGCAACTCCGCATCATTTGGCAATATCCTCAACTACAATGGGGCTGGCAATTACGAGTTCAACACGATCAAGAGTGTGAGCGGAAACGTAATCACGTTGTTCTACCAGGTGAAGCGGCACTATGATATCCCAAATGGGCTGGTTCAGTTTGTTCGAGTGCCTTACTACTCATCTTACACGGTAAGTATGCCGCATACCTGCATGCCCTGGAATGGCGTAAAAGGCGGGGTTTTTGCCATACATGTGGCAGGCACCCTAACACTGAATGACGATATAGATGTGAGTGGGATGGGGTTTCGGGGTGGGATTGCAAACCGCTATTTCAGGTCGAACTGGAGGCCCAGATGTAATGAGACGGGTTTTTTCCATCAGCCGAACATGGACACAAGTGCACAGAAAGGAGAAGGGATTGCCACGATTTCAATAACCAAATCGTTTGGGAGGGGTAAGCTGGCAAATGGAGGTGGTGGAGCAAATGCAGTAAATACCGGTGGCGGAGGCGGAAGTAACGGTGGCTCGGGTGGGATTGGCGGTTTGCAATATTCAGAATGCACTGCTTCCTCAACATCGAATATCTATGCAGGAGTTGGTGGGGCTACAGTTAGTACGTCCTTAAAAGCATTCCTTGGTGGCGGAGGTGGTGCGGGTCACACGAATGATATGACCCCAAGTGATGGAGGAAATGGAGGTGGAATAATTTTTATCAACGCAGGCTCCATCGCAGGGAATGGACAGAATATTACTGCCAATGGTGGCAATGCCTATGACTGTGGTTCTGCATATTCACAATGCGAAAACGATGGTACAGCAGGTGGTGGCGGAGGCGGGACTTTATTAATCAATTCGGGTTTACTTTCTTCAACTCAGTTGAATGCGAAAGGCGGGAACGGCGCCAATGTATATGAAACCACCCCAACGCTCAATGCACATTTCTATCACGGCCCGGGTGGTGGCGGAGGCGGTGGATTTTTAATGTTGAATTCGGCAATCTCTGGTTTTTTGGTCGGTGCTAATTTGTCTGGAGGAATGAACGGAATCATTCCACAAGCATCAGGAATATCATTCGGCGCACAACCCGGAGCTACGGGCCAGGGATTGGGAACGCTTGTGCTGGTCGCACCGACGGACACCTTCAAGACTACCTCACCGACTACGCTGGACTTCAGTTACCAGTTGGTCTCCTGCAACACCGTTCAGTTTACTGCATTGCCGGCCGGCTTCTCCTATAGCTCCTATCATTGGAGCTTCCCAGACGGCAGCAGTTCTACCCAGGCAAACCCCAAGGTTAGCTTCCCCGGCAACGGAACCTACCAGGTGACCCTGACCGTCACAGATGCCAGCGGTTGTGTCCAGACCATCACCAAAGATGTAATCATAAGCCCATACAGCGGCAAGCGATATGACATGAAAATTTGCGAAGGCCAGTCTGTGCAACTCAACACTTACGACAGCGCACTTTCCTATTCCTGGACGCCCCCGAAAGGTCTGAGCAACGCCAGCATCTACAATCCCATTGCCTCGCCTTCTGCCACGACAACCTACGTGGTTACGGTCAACGCAGGACCGGGTTGCAGCTTCAACGACACTTTCGTTGTACAGGTATCGCCACCCGTAACCGCAAACTTTGACTACACACCGCGCCCGCCGATAGCCAACACGCCCTTTCAGTTTTACAACATGAGCAGCGGCGCCACAGCATATGTCTGGAGCTTTGGTGACGGTGCAGGCAGTTCAGACAAAGACCCAAAGCATTTGTATCTGCGTAGCGGCTCCTATCAGGTATGCTTAGTGGCCAGCAATGGCAATTGCCGGGACACCATTTGTAAGATGCTGGATGCCGATGTGCATCTGGTGATAGCCGTGCCCAGTGCCTTTTCGCCCAATGGCGATGGCGCCAATGATGTGTTGTTTGTGCGTGGCGGCGGGATAGAAAGCTTCAGCCTGAAAATCTATAACCGCTGGGGTCAGATGGTGTTTGAAACTCAGGATATGGCCAAGGGCTGGGATGGCAACTACAAAGGCCAGCCCCAGGAAGTAGAGAGCTATGCCTATGTGCTCACGGCCACGTTCATTGATGGAAGTACATACCAGAAGACGGGAAACCTCAGCCTGATGCGGTAGCTGGATTCAATGCCAGCCGGTCAGGCTG
>CAYRJR010000003.1:6637-22561 GCA_964424655.1 uncultured Chitinophagaceae bacterium | reverse complement strand
CATCGAAATGCCATTGAAGCACCTTGCTTTGAGCAGCGTGTCCTTTGGCAATAATTGCAGCATCGCTTTGCTGTGCAATAATCCGAGCCGCATGTTCCGGTGAAAACCCTTCCACAATCCAGCCATTTTCATCGGAAATGAAATCCACAATCCCCCCCGAACCGGCAAAGCATAAGGTGGGAATTTGTAAGGAAGCAGATTCTAAGACTACGAGCGGATAGGGGTCTTCACGCGATGAAAGGAAGAAGAGGTCAAAAGGGAGGTAATGGTGTAAGTCGTGCGATACCGGGCCGAGGTAATGAAAATTGAGGACTGAATTTTCTTTTACAAATTGTTCAACTTCCTGCCTGAATTCAGGGTCGCGGCTCATGCCAATCCAGACAAAATGAATATTAGCGGAGGTAAGCTGAGCTGCAGTCCGGACAAACAGATCTACAGCTTTGCGCCGGTCAAAAGTGCCCATGCCCAGCACCAATCGGGTATCCGGAGGCAGGTGATATTTTGAAAGAAATGCTTGCTTGGATGCTTGCTTTAATTCAGCAAGATGATTGAGTTCACCGGTATCAAGTTGCGTCTTGATGAGATATCGTAACACGCCTGTTTTGGCAGCAGGAACTTGAAATATTTGTTCCAGGATTTCCCGATTGTATTGGCTCGGAGAAAGCACCTTGTCCGACAAGTCAAAGCTGAGTTGCGCTTCTCCATTTTCTGCCGCATGGCGAATGGATTCTTCCAGTTCGTGTATGTAGGAGCAGACAGGCAGTTTGCGGAATCGAAGAAAAAAGCGAAGCACTTTTCCATTGCCGACTGTGTTGTTGAACACAAAATCACATCGGCACCAAACAGGAATAAAAGCAATAAGCCGGCATGCAAACCGCAGCTTGTTGCTCCATTTTTTTAAGAGACCGTGTTCGTGGTACATGTCTTCCGGTTTCAAAACGGAGCAGGGAGCCAGACGGACAAATGCCGGTTTCATTGTGCCGTCCCGAACACAAAGTATCCTGATGTCAAATTCGTTTTTCTCTTTGACTAAGGAAATAAGATTCAATAGAAGGATTGGGGCGCCGGTAAAAGAAGCTTCGTGAGAAATGAAGAGAATCTGCTTCTTTGATTTCATGGGGGCAAAGTAAACCGGATGCTCAGTTCAGACTGTGGTGCGGCCGCTATCTTTGGCAAAACTCAAAAACTGCTTCCAGTTCAGAAAATTTATGAGGGCTGAAAACCTGCCTCGGCTGAATTATTTCAAGACCAATATTACCGACCCGAACTACCTGCATTTCACATTCCTGTTTCGGGATGTCTCTGCGGCAGTCAGCCAGTATGGACGAGGGGCAGTTCTGGATGTCGGTTGTGGTAATAAGCCCTACGAACCGCTCTTTTCTGCTGCCGAATCCTATTACGGCTGCGATGTGATTCAGTCTTCGGAGCATAAAGTGGATTTGCTATGCCTCTCTACAGAAATTCCGCTTCCCGATAATTCTTTTGATACGGTCTTTTCTACCCAGGTGCTGGAGCATGTCGAAGACCATCAAAAAATGCTGAGCGAATGTTTTCGTTTATTGAAGCCCGGCGGGCATATCATCTTATCCGCGCCGATGGTTTGGGAACATCACGAAGTGCCCTATGACTTCTTCCGGTTTACCCGCTATGGCTTACAATACATTTTTGAAAAAGCGGGCTTTGAGGAGATTATCATCAAGCCAAATGGAGGGAAGTGGGCTGCTTTTGGTCAACTAAGGCAGAACATTTTAATCAGTAGCCTAAAAGGGAAATCAGGAATTCTGAGGAAATTATTTTTTATCTTTTATCGATACGGCCTCAAGTACTTGGTAAATGTGTATTACATGTTGCTTGAAAGGATTGATAAGGACGAAGATTTTTTGACTTTAAACTTTGTTGTTGTAGCAACCAAGTCCAAATAGAAACGTGGGTATAGTCTTCCGCCAAGCTATTAAGACCACCCTAATCACATTTACGGGTGCGGTACTTGGGGCGTTGATTAATTACATCTACACGATAGTTTTTCCGCAAAACCTGGTAGGTGTATCCCGTAACTTGTTGAATCAGGGCGCTGTTCTTTATCTTTTTTTATTATTCGGCAGCGCAACACTCATTTATACCTACGCCCCCCGCTTCGCAGAGGATGATAAGAAACGACCGGTGCTCATCAGCTATTCCCTGCTCGTCCCACTCATCACTACAGCAATTTTCTGCATCCCTTATTTCTTAGCCCAGCCCTACATCGTCGGTCGCTACAAGGGCTTCGACCGGAAATACATCGAAGAGTTTTATGTCTGGCTACCGATACTGGGCTTGTTCATGAGCTACATGACCCTGTTTGAGTATTATCTCGTCTCGCGGATGAAAGTGGCACTCGGCGTTTCCATGCGCGAAGTGGTGTTGCGGGTGATGAATGTGCTGCTGATTGCGTTATTCTTTGCCGGCCTGATCAACTTTCATCAATTCGTGATTGGCACTGTACTAGTGCACCTGATTCCTGTTGCGATACTGGTCTATCTCTCTTCCCGCGTGCAGGGATTCCGAATCTCTTTTGACTGGCGCGTGTTTTCCCGCAAGGAAATCTATCAGATTGTGCATTACGCCTGGTACCATCTTTTGCTCACCGTGATCATGAATCTGAATGGCATGTTGGATGTCATCCTGATTGGTATGCTCTCTCCGAATGGCCTGGCGGATGTGGCTATTTACAACCTGGCATTACTGCTCATTTCTATCCTGAGCATCCCCTATCGCTCCATGTCGGGCGCCGCATTCCCCCGATTGAATGAAGCTTTTGTTGAAAAAGATGCGCAACTCAATTCTCTGTTTACGCGAACTGCAATCAATATGCAGCTTGTTACCGCCGCTATGTGGTTGTTGATTGCGGCCAACCTGCACAACGCCGTAGCCATCCTCCCCAAAGGATATGAAGACATCGCCCCTGCCTTTCTGATTCTATCTCTGGGCCGGGTGATTGATATTGCTACCGGCCTAAATACAGAGCTTATCAGCATCACCGACCATTACAAGTTTACTTTCCGGCTGTCTGCATTGCTGCTGATTTCCATCTTCGTTCTGGATAGGATATTCATTCCGCAACATGGCCTGTATGGCGCCGCCTGGGTTTCTACAGCCACACTGGCTGCGTTCAATATCGCTAAGGTTCTTTTCCTCTATAAAAAGATGAAGGTGCTGCCTTTCAACAAGCACAGCCTAACCATTCTCTGCATCGCACTGCTCGTTTTCGCAGTAAGTTTTGCATTGCCTCAATTGCACAATCCCATTTTGGACACATGCTACCGCAGTGCCATCCTGGCTTTGGTTTTTGGTGTGTTCCTGTTTCTCTTCCGCCCTTCCCCCGACCTCAGCACCTACATCGCTCAAATCCGCAAGACCCGGCGACTCTTTTAATCGCTTGTCGCATCTTTTCCGGTCCCCATCAGCAGTGCCCAGGGCTTTAAACCTTCTACGCGGGCAAAGACAATTTTCAAAATTCCCGCCAGCGGGATAAACAAAAACATCCCCGGAATGCCCCACAGCATTTCGCCGACCAGCACGGTCACAATCGTGATGAGTGGATTCATATTCACCCTTCTACCCACGATGCGTGGTAGCAGCACATTCGCGTCTATGAAATGCACGATGATCAGGATGAGGATCACACTCAGTGCCTGGCCGGGCGTACTGTTGCTCAGGGTGATGAGCCCTGCAATGCCTGCTGCACTCCAGATACCCAGATAGGGAATGATGTTCATGACGGCTGCCAGTACACCCAACAGCAAGGCATATTTGATCCCAAAAGCTAAAAATGCAGCACAATTCAGCACGGCAACAATCACCATTTCGGTCAGTAATCCCAGCACATAGCTATTAGCCAGCAGCCGCGTTTGCGTCAACACATCCGATACCTTATGCTGATTTTCTTTTGAAAAAAGTTTCGTGATAAACTGCTGGAGCAGCTTCCGGTGTGTGAGCATAAAAAAGGTGAACACAAACACGAAAATGGTCCAGATGGCAAAGCCTGCCACACCCAGCACAAAGCCCTGTGCCATTGAAGAAGCATGTTGCACCAGTGAGCTGGTCGCACGGTCTAAATATTCGAGTTGCCGGCTTGCATCCACATGATATTTTGTCGTGATCCAGGCTTGCAATTGATCCACCCATTCCTGCATCCGCCCACCAAGCTGCGGCAGGTCTTTGCTGAATTGAATAATCTGCGCCGTCAAAAAATAAAAGACGCCACTGACGAACAGGATAAACAACAACACGGAAATAATGGCCGCCAATGCACGCGGGAAATGCCAGTGTTCCAGGAGTCGGGTAAGTGGCAATAACATCAATGCGATGAGCATTGAAAAGAATAGCGGAATGATGATGGCCTTCCCCCGGCTCATAATTTCCATAATCAGCACAATGCACAGCAGGATACCCGCCAGGCGTGCATAAAAGGGTAATCTGATTACCGATTGGGATGAGGCGGCGCTGGGATATAATGCCTATTCGATTCTGAAAACCGGATAACGCATGTATTCCGGCTCCATCCATCGGCTGTGTTGGTACACGAAAAATAACTGTGCTGCTGCATCTTTTGCAAATGTGGTGTCGCTGGCTTTCTTTTCTTCTAATGAAGCTCTGAGTGCCGGATGCTTGCGAAGCTCATCTGCTGCCACATCCTCCCAGCGATAGTCGCTGTAGCCTTCTTTGCGTTGCAGCACGGCATCAAAAAAACCCCAGGCGAAATACGAATCTTCACCCTCCGGTTTTAGCATCTCGATCAGAAAACGCCGGTCAGGATTATCCGTTAAGTCTATCAGGTAATCGCCTTTCAAAAAATGTTTCTGAACAGTGGTTGGTGTCACATGAATCGAATAATGCTTGTAATGCCCTTCATAGGGTTTGGTCAGCGTCTTGAAGCTGTCAATATGGTATGCAGTTACCATCATTGTGGTGTCCGCAGGCAGTTCGTACATGTCCACATGGTTGCTGGCTGTCAGCCTTGCTATTACCTCGTGCCAACCTCGTGGAATGAGGTAGGCCCTGGGTGCCCGCACTACCTGCTCTGGGTGAAAATGATCCCTGATGGGCACGAGGGTATCTAAAGGCTTTGAATGGTCGTAATAAAGCCTCGGTTGACCAGTGACGAGGCTGGTTTTGTATGCCGCCCGATAGCCCTTGAAAGGCCAGAGGCTTATGGTACTGTCCGGCGCCCAGCTCAGGGGAAACAGGCTTTGTTTCTGTACCGCCTCCCGGTCTTTCGCGCGCAGCGACAGGATTTGTTCCCGCTCTTCACCTGCCAGTTTCAGGATGCTTTTCATCAGCACATAATCTGCCTGCACGCGTTGCGCGAAAGGCTTCAGCATATGGGTCTCGGGAACCCAGGCTATGCAATTGTAGAGCGCCGCAAATCCGGATGAGTATCGGGGTGGGTCGTAGTAGGTAGTCCAGCCTTGTTCGGGTGTTCCTTCTTCCACATTGACATAAGGTATCATGGGCCAGCCCTGCCGGGCCATACTGCGGTACAACATGGGGTCGAGCCGGTTGCGGAAGTAGCTGCCCAGCGCTCCGCCGAGTTTTTCATACTGAGTAGAAAGCAGGGTCATCGTGTGCTGATAGTCGGCGCCATCGCTCACATGATTGTCTATGAAAATGGCCGGATCGTAGCGAAAGAAGAGGTAAGAAAAGGTGCGGCTCTCCAAGGCATCCCGCTTGCAGAAGTCACGGTTCAGGTCAAGGTTCTCGGAGTTGCCCCGGAAGCCATACGACAAAGGCCCCACCTGATTCACGCGGCTGCTGTTGTTGCGGTTCAGTGCGCCGCCGATATTGTATATCGGAATTACCTCCAGTACGACTCCTGCAGGCATCTTCAGCCGGCCTTCAGCCAGGTCGCGCAGCAACATCATACTCGCATCAATACCGTCAGGCTCGCCGGGATGTATGCCATTGTTGATGAAAATGCTCAGTGCATCTGGAACCCTTGCTGCATGGGGCGGAAAGGTGATTACATGCAGTGGATAGCCGGCATCACTGCTGCCAAATGAGTCTATTCCGATGTGCCCCGTTTCGGCTGACAGTTGGTGATAGAAGGCTATGCATTGAGCATAGGTTGTTGTCTCCAGCCCCTTTGATTTCTCAAAGGGTGTAAGCAGCTTTTGAGCCAGGCTTTGCAGCGATAAAAAACAAAGCAGGCAGGCAAAAATTGTTTTCATGAAAATTGAAATGCTTCGGCCTGTAAGCTTAGCGGCAAACGAGGATTTCTAAAAAATACCCAGGAATTTCCTGCGTTTCACATACACGCGCTTCATCCGGATATCAGTCAGTGGGCGGTCCATCCGGTCGCGGGGCATATTGGCGATTTTATCAGCCACATTCATGCCTTCCACCACTTCGCCAAACACGGTGTAGTTGCCGTCTAACTGCGGTGTGCCTCCGATGTTTTTGTATATCGCCCGTTGTACCGGCGTAAACTTCCGGCCCGTGCGCTGCGAAATACGATCCAGCTCTTCATCAGAATACTTCTTGCCGATGACGATGTAGAACTGGCAACCGCTGGAAGCTTTCTCCGGGTTATTATCGCGGGCTGCGCCCAGTGCACCCCGTTTGTGAAAATCCTTGTCGTTGATTTCTGCGGGAATGCGATAGCCCACATCTCCCTCGCCTAGAGCCTTGCCTGCGGGCGCATGTTTAGAATCAGGGTCTCCACCCTGAATTACAAAGCCGGGAATGACACGGTGGAAAAGAAGGCTGTCGAAAAAATGTTCCCGAGCCAGTTTCTTCATGTTGTCGCGGTGTTTCGGTGTCTCATCATAAAGTGCAAGTACAATCTTGCCGGAGTCCGTTTCAATGACAATTTCGGTACGGCGGGCATGAGCAGCGATAGAGAAAAAAAGGAGGCAGGCAAGCAGGGAAAGGCGCATGTAATAAATGATGTTTGCTCAGCCAAAATGACGGCTGCGGCGCATAATTACAACAAACTACATTCGCCAACATGCCCACCAAACGGCAACAACGGCTGCATGCCCGCCGGCAATTTCATCCCAAAATTGCCTTGCCTCCTTCTGCAGAAATGCCAGTCTTTTCCAGCTTTTGCTACGATGCAATTTCCTTCTCCGAGCGGAAGCTCCCGAATGCCGCTGCCTGTGCATCCGAAAGAAATGAGACTAAGATTGTATGGATTAATATGGACGGCCTGCAAGCGGATGAATTGAATCGCCTCTGCACTTTATTCGACATTCACCCCTTGATGGCGGAGGACATCCTGGCCCGCAACGAAAGGCCTAAGATGGAAGAATCCGGAGCCCTCATTTTTTGTGTGTTGCCGCAAATGTTTTTCAATGATGCGGATGGCTGCATCGAACTGGAACAGGTGAGCATCGTGCTGGGTAAAGACTTCGTCCTGTCCTTTCAGGAAGAAGCCCGCCGCGATGTGTTCAACCCCGTCCGTGCCCGCCTGCGCGACCCGGAAAGCAAGCTCAGGATGCGTGAAGCTGATTACCTCGTCTATAACCTACTCGATGTGATTGTGGATTCATATTTCGATGTGCTGGAAAGATTGGCAGAACGGATTGAAGCCCTGGAAGACAGCCTCGTGCACACCCAGACGAAAGAACAGCTTGCCCAAATCAGTTTTCTGCGCCGCGATGTGGCCACGGTGCGCCGGGCCGTGTTGCCCGTGCGGGAACTAGTAGCCCATTTCGTTCGCTCCGATTCAGAGCTTTTAGCCGAGCGCAATGAGAAATATTTCCGCGATGTGCTCGACCATGCCATCCAGGCCAACGACTTCATTGATTCGCACCGCGACAGCCTGATGAACCTGCAAGACCTCTACCTCAACCAGATAAATCTGCGCATGAATGAGGTGATGAAAATCTTCACGCTACTGGCCACACTCATGGCGCCGGCTACGGTCATTGGCGGCATCTTCGGGATGAACTTCGTTCACATGCCTCTGCTGGGCATGCCCTATGGTTTCGACATCGCCGTCTTGCTCATGCTTTGCGCACCGGTGCTCATGATTTTATGGTTCAAAAGAAAAGGCTGGTTTTGACACCAGCCTTAGGCTTTTCGAAGAGCATCCATCCGGAAACTCAGAAATTGAAGTTCAGGCCCACTTTCAGGATGGCAATATCATAGCCAACTTCTGCCCAGGCACCCACTGCCTTTGCGAAATTGTATTTCGCCCCAACAAAAGGAGCAATTAACGGAGCGGAGCCATAGCTCTCTTTCGGGCCGGGATAATCATTGTCGTAGCCTACGGAATAGAAGCCCACAGCCACACCGCCATAAGGATCAAACTTGTTGTTCTTGTCTTTCAGCAGCGTGAGGTGATAGATGCCGCGCACGGCAACTGTGAGTGTTGTCCAGCGGGCGCGGTAGCCGCCATAGGCGTAATCGTAGCGGCTCGTTTGGTAGCCAATCTCTCCTCCGATGCTCAGCGTGCCTGGCCCAAGATTGTCAATAATGCCATGCTCATAAGTCAGCATGAAGGCTGGTGAATAGGCATCCGCCAGGCCATAGGTGTGTGCCGGGCCCAGGCCCAGGCCGACTCCAATTGCATTATCACCTTTGTTGAAGGCGGGTTTTGCCCCGCCTTTAGCGAAGGATACCATAGGCGACAGCGCAAGCATCAGTGCTGTAGCAAGGCTCACAGCAAACAGTCTTTTCATAGAATGAAATTTTTTTGAGGTGACGAATTTCCCCAGGAATTTGATTGGCAGCATACATCAAAATTTTCATGCCAGCTCATTGAAGCTCACCTTTCTGATAATGGATAAAGAGGTAGAGATATATCATCCGGGACAGGCGCATGAGCCAGGGTTGCAGCAGCAGCACAATGCCAATGCTGGTGCAGAGGAAATAATACACGCTGTCATCGCGATAACTAAGGCCGAAGATGGGCCAATACCAAAGCAGGTTCAGGAATATCAGCATCACGGTGAGCGCATAGTTGATGCCAGCTCCGTTGTTACGCTCAAAAATCAGGCGCTGACCGCAATGGCTGCAACGTTCCCGGATGCGCAACATGCGGCTCAGTGGGAAAATCCCTTTCTGCTCAAACACCTGAGCGCTGCGGCAATTCGGGCATTTGTTCGTCAGCAATCCGAAGAGTAGTGAAGGCATGACCTAATTTCTTTATTAAAAAATCCACGCGAAAATATTGGCCTTAATCGCTCATCCGGCACTTTCAAAACGGGCGGCCTTGTACCCTTCGGGCAACCTTTACCTTCGCCACCATGCCACAGATAGACCGCAGCATTGCTCCGCCCATTCATGATGCCATCGAATTTGAGTATCGGCTTCCGGCTTTGAATAGCCTTCGGCTTGATAATGGAATTCCGCTGTATTGGCTGGCTGCCGGTGTGCAGGAAGTAGCTTCTGTAGATTTTGTTTTTCCTGCAGGAGTTTGGCAGGAAGAAAAGCCCGCTGTCGCTCTGGCAGTGGCAGGCTTGCTGAAAAACGGAACCAGTAACCGCAGTGCCCATGTGGTGCATGAAGCCCTCGAATTTTATGGAGCCAGCCTTCAGGTGTCTGCAGGGGATGATTTCTGTATTGTGTCTTTATATGCCCTCTGCAAAGACCTGCCCCAATTGTTGCCGGTAGTGTATGAGATTCTTACCGATGCACAGTTCTCGGATTCGGAAATCAGCATCTTCAGGCAAAATGCCATTCAACGGCTGCGGCTCAACTTGCGCAAATGTGAATTTGTAGCCAATCAAAAGATTGATGCTATGCTCTGGGGGGCAGACCATCCCTATGGCCGCTTTTCTCAGGAAGCCAATATTGAAGCCATCCGTCGCGATGACTTGCTGGCTTTTTTCAGGAAAGGCTATGCACCTTCCGGTATGCAGATGTTCCTGGCGGGTCGTGTAGGCGAGGAAGAAGTGGCACTACTCAATCGGACCTTTGGCGGCCTGCCCATGCAGCCAGCAGCGCAAAAGGATTCCTCTATTATAGCACCTGATTTTTCTCGTCAGACCCTGCGGGTCGAAAATGACCCGAAAGGTGTGCAGGCTGCTGTGCGCATCGCCAGTTTCTGCATCAATCGTCAAGACCCGGATTTCCCGAAGCTGGTTGTGCTCAACACGCTTTTTGGAGGCTACTTTGGTTCGCGCCTGATGAAAAATATCCGGGAAGACAAGGGCTATACTTACGGCATTTATTCGGGCCTTCAGCCCAGGGTACATGGCGGCTCCCTTTGCATCCAGGCCGAAGTGGGCCGCGAGGTGACCGAAGCAGCCATCGCCGAAGTATATCGGGAAATGGAACAGCTATGCAGAGAGCCCGCCTCAGAAGAAGAATTGCTGTTGGTGAAAAACTATCTGCTGGGTGGCCTGCTGGGCGACCTGGATGGTCCTTTCCAACTGATTCACCGCTGGCGTTCGCTCATCCTGAATGGTCAGGACGCTACGCATTTCAATCGAAACATCAGCATTTACAAAAGCATCAAACCCGAGGAATTGCAAGCCCTGGCCCAACAATACCTCAGGCCGGAACGCTATTGCGAAATAGCTGTCGTGTAAGTGCAGGAATTAAAAATCCAGACTAAGGTTCAGGTCATCTTTGAACTGTGCCAGGTGTGGATTTTTCCGAAGCATCTCCTCATAGATTTCCTGGCGGGTAAGCGCTTTGGGCAATACCGTCTGGCCTGCTTCATCGGCGATAACTTCTGTGGTTACGCGAATGGTTCTTCCGAGTGCTTTGCTGAAAAATTCAGTCATTTCCTGGCGTAGGTTCTGGGCATACGAATCCGTCATGGTGGTGGGTGAGATGATGCGGGCTTCATCTTCTGCTACACATCGGGCCCGCATCATGCGGAGCTGACCATAAACCACACCACGGTCGTTTTGCTGTGCCTTCCTGCAAAAATCTTCGAATAACTCATCAAGGTTTTCCTGGCTCAAAGCCTTGCCGGCATTGGTCTCAACCGGAGTAGAGCTGGCCAGCATGTCTTCAATGTTCCGCAGGATGCCCGAAGTAACACGCCGGCTTTCCTGACGAGCCTGCATTGGGAATTTTGATTCTTCTTCTGCCACAATCCCTGCAGCATCAGGTGTGGGCAGGATGTTTGTAGGTGTCGTTGCCGGTGCAGATACCGGAGGAGCAGGAACAACAGTTGCCGGAGCAACATGTGATGAAATCACATCAGGGTCGGAAGCTTTTTTTTGTTCCGGTGCCGTCAGAGGCTGAGCCGAGGTGGCCTGAAGCAAATAACAAAGCCGAATCAGACACAACTCTGCATGCAGCCTTTTGTTGGCCGCTCCGCGGTAATGAAGCTCACTTTCATTGACAACGTTGAGGGCCGAGAGTAAGAAAGAAGGCGGTGCCTGCAAAGCTTTCTCATGATATTTCCGCTTGTGTGCATTAGGCAGGTCTAAGAGCTTGGCCATACGTGCGTCTTTGCAGAGCAGCAGGTTTCGGAAATGCGCGCCCAGGCCTTCCAGCACCACATTGCCTTCAAAGCCTCTTTCAAGAACTGAATCAAACCGCAGCAAAGCATCACTCACATCCTGACCCAGCATGGCATCGCTGAGGCCGAAGTAAAAATCAGCATCCAGCATAGCCAGATGTTCCATCGTAGCGGCATAGCTGACTTTGCCTTCCGTGAAAGAAGCAATACGGTCGAGCATCGAGAGAGCATCCCTCATGCAGCCTTCGCTCTTTTGTGCAATCACATGCAGTGCTTCTTCTTCTGCCTGCATACCTTCTCTTTGGGCAATGCCCTGTAAGTGTGCTACCGTGTCTGAAGTGGTGATTCTTTTGAAATCGAAAATCTGGCAGCGACTCAGGATGGTGGGCAGAATTTTATGCTTTTCCGTCGTAGCGAGGATGAAGATGGCATAAGGAGGTGGCTCTTCGAGGGTCTTCAGAAAAGCATTGAAGGCATTGGGACTGAGCATGTGCACCTCATCAATGATGTAGATTTTGTAACGGCCCTGTTGGGGAGCAAAACGCACACCGTTCACCAGCTCCCTGATATCATCCACTGAGTTGTTTGAGGCAGCGTCCAGCTCGAAAATGTTGAACGAAGTATTATCCTGAAAAGCACGGCAGGAGGGGCAGTTGCCACAGGCTTCGGTGTCTGCGCTGAGATTTTCGCAATTAATCGTTTTGGCTAAGATGCGGGCGCAGGTGGTCTTACCTACACCACGCGGACCACAAAACAAAAAAGCATGAGCCAGATGGCCACTACGAATAGCATTCTTGAGTGTCGTGGTGATATGCTCCTGTCCCACGACCGTGTCGAAAGTCTGAGGGCGGTATTTGCGGGCAGAGACGAGGTATTGAGACATGGGGGCTAAAGGTAAGTTGTGGCCGGAAGCCGGCTTGTCCTCAATAAGGCATTCAGCCTAAGATGTCGTGAGCAATACAGTCTCGATTCGGGTGTCAGATTATTCGATTTATCTCCCGGAGAGGAGCCATTTCACCCCATGTTTTCCCAAAGAAAGCAACATCAGTAAGGGAAATACCGGCCAATACATCGGGCGCATCCTGATGAGATGCCACCAGGCTTTTATTTCACCCAGGCGCATCTTCCAGCGGTTGCTGCTCAGCCCGCCTGCTGACAGCACAGGCCTGCCTAAAGAAGTGAGTGGTGCAGCAATGCGCCAAGCACCACGATGCACAGCTATGCGCAGGAATAAATCGTAATCCTCCATGTGCCTCATGCGTTCATCAAAACGCAGCATCTGATTGCGGCGGATGATGGCACAGGGTGTGGCAATTGAATTGCGGAGCAGAAGCTTCCATAATGGGAAGCGATGAGGCAGCATCTGGGATTCCGAAAAGGCAGGTTGCAGCTTGCCGATGCTGAATGCATGAAACAGAAAATCTATGTCGGGCCTTGACTGAAGTAGCTTTTGGATACGAGACAGTTTTTCGGGATGCCAGCCATCGTCTGCGTCCAGGAAGGCAATGAAGTCGCCACTTGCTGCTGCTACACCGGCATTGCGTGCAGCCGAAGGGCCGCTGTTTTTCGACAGAGAAATCAGCTTCACAGCATCACCGAATTGCTTGCGGATAATGTCCACTGTTTCGTCCGTGGAAGCATCATTGACCACAATCACTTCATGTGGTGGCAGGCTTTGGTGCAGGCAGGATTCCAGTGTGCCCAGGATGCTCGCAGCAGCATTGAATGCCGGAATAATGACGCTGAATGAAAGGTCTTTCATGGGTTTTTATTCCGAAAAGACTTTTTCATAAACGCCCAGCATCCGCACGGCCTCGCGCTGCCAGCAATAGACTTCACGCGCTTTCAGACACTCGGCTTGCAGCCGTAAATAGTAATCCTCATCGTGCAACAAATGGTTCAGCGCTGTTGCAATTAACTCAGGGCTTGCCTCGTCCAGCAGACTGGCCACTTCAAACTGATTATTGATGGCTGCATACTCCGGATAATTCATGGCAAGCTGCGGCACACCTGCGTGCATGTAGTCGAAAAAACGGTTCGCTAATGAGAGCTTATTGCTTTCGCTGGTAGCCACAAACAAGGTGATGCCGATATAAGCTTTCAGGGTATAGCTGCGCAAATCTTCCGGCTTCACATAGCCTTCAAAAATGACTTTCTTTTCCAATCCTGACTGCAGCACTAAGGCCTTGGCTTCTTCAAAAAAATTGCCTGCACCGCAGATGATAAGGCGGGCATCCACCTGCTTCATGGCAGCAATCAACTCCGGGAAACATCGCCCCTGGTTGACTGCACCCTGATAAAGAATAAACCGTTCCGGTTTGTCCGGGATTTGAAGAGGCTTCAATACCGTCGCATTGCGCACTATGGCATAGTCCAGGCCATAGCGCTGCCGGTAAGCATAGGCAAGGCTTGCATTCACTGTGTAGCCCTGCGGAAAGTGAGGAACGGTATGCCGCTCGATGCGCAACCACATCTTTCGGATGTGCGGTCGGGCCACCACTTCTTCCATCTCGGTAAACAATTCGTGGGCATCATACACGCGCCTGATCTGTCGTAGCAGTGAAGCAAAATAGACAGCCAGAATGGTGTCAAGGTCAATGGCACAAAAGCAATCGGCCCGCAGGAAGAGCAGGCTGAAAAAGAGCTTGAGGTTGTAGCTGAGGTAAAATAGTTTGCCGCTGTCAATACGCTGCCGGATGCGCCGTTGGCGGAAGGGGCGTTCGGGCAGTGCCTGGCTGGTAGGGCGTTGTCTGCCGATGAGCAGCACTTCATAACCGGCTTCGTGGAGCGAGTTGCAGATGCGAATCATCCGCTGGTCGAAGGCAGGGTCGGAGGTAACGGTCAGGACGATGCGGCGTGGACGAGGCAAAGGAGCAGGCTGAAAGAGCGAAAGTAGTCAAGTATGTGCGGGCCTGATGAGGCTTCATTATCTCTAAAACAAGCTGGTTCTTCAGCAGGCGGGCAACAAGGTATGTGGTGGTGTTTTGCCTGTTTCAGAAGTTCTTTTTCCTTGTATTTTCCGGAAACTGCCGAATAGCGAAATCTTGCCGAAGTGTGCGACGCAACGGATGCCGGGCAATGAGCGAAAGCCGACTAAAAAATTGTTTCTGAACGGTAGCCAGATTAATAAAAATCGGGGCTGGCTTTTTTTGAAGACAACCCCGGAAACAAGAGACAGATACGTGCTGCGGCTTAGCTAAACATCCCTTTGACCTGGTCGAGCAGGCCGCCTGCGCCTCCTTTGCCAGCCACAGACATGAGGTCTTTCAGATCGGTGTCGCCATCGCCATTCAGGTCTAAGGCACCGCTCTTCACTTTCGACATGAGGCCGTCCAGATTCATGCCTGAAGTGGAGCCGCCGGAGATGCCGTTGAAGACATTTTGAAGATTGAAACTGCTGTCGTTCGGGTCATTGGTTTTGTGCACCAAGCTCCCGAGAATATTGGGGATGATGCTACCGGCGATGCTGCTGGCTGCCTGATTGTTGAGGCCGAATTTGGACATCAAATTTCCGATGACACCGCCGGACACTTGTTGGGTTATGTTGTTCAGGGCGTTGCTCTGATTGCCACCGCCGAACATGCCCAGCAAGTCTTTCACACCACCGCCCTGAAACAGTCCCTGCAAGCCGCCGGAAATGGAATTAGAAACTTCCGAAATGGCCTCTTCATTGCGTTCATTCGGGATTGCAGGATTGTTGACGATTGCTTCACCGGCATGTTGCTTCACCAGCTCGAGGAGGTTTTCAAACATGAGTCAGGTTTTTTTTAGGTTATTGAAAATGTTAGTCGGACGAAAATAGATTTTCAAAAAGAAAGAGGCTTCAGCCGCGGCTAACAAGCCAGTCCTGCCAGGCTACCACCCTTCTGAAAAATCCGGTCAATGCTCTTATTGATGCTATCGTCCATCACCAGCGGCGGTGCATGATGTGGCTTGATGCGTGCGTCAATTACTACAGGACCGTGGCAGCCCCAGTGCTTGTATTCCGTAAATGAATCAATGCCCCAGAGGTCGTGTGAAGGATTGGCGCGGGTGAAACAGACCCACAAAAAATTATTCAGACTTGCTGCTGTGAAGTCGGCGTCATCGCAAAGCACCACCAGTGCGATGCCGGATAATTGGGGGCTGAGCGGACGGAGTTGGGCATCCAGTGCGGTCATGTCCTGCCGCGCTTTTTCGTAACCCGTGAAAGCATTTGCCTGCAGGGCAAGGATACCTGGAAGAATCATTTTAGACTTGCCGAAGCCCGTCAGTTGATTCAGTTCAGCAGGTATTTCCGTAGTCAGCTCACGACACTTTTCGCCGTAGGCGGCAATCACCACCTTGCTCCCGGTATTCAGCCCGGTGCCGGAATAATCGAGCGTATCTATGGTCGTGTGGGTGTGGAAGTGCATGTCGCGGGCCGGGTCAAACGGGCGAAGCCCGTATTCGTCTCGGTAGGCTTCCACAAAGAAGATGCGCGAACGATCACCACCAGCGGCCACGAATCGGGGAGTCAGAGTGTCTTTCGCGTCATCCTC
>CAYRJR010000003.1:0-6627 GCA_964424655.1 uncultured Chitinophagaceae bacterium | reverse complement strand
GGAAGTGCATGTCGCGGGCCGGGTCAAAACGCTCCAGCACAAAGCGGAAAAATTCCGGAATGTTTTGCGTGTGCAATTGCCCGCTGTCGTCGGCGGTGATAAACAGAAATTTTGCCAGGCTGAGCTGTCCTGTCCCCAGGATATGATGGGCGATGCTGAGGATTTCTGCGGGTTGTTTGGGGCGATCGTAAGGTGTGTAGCCTTCGCGTCCAATAGCCAGGAGCAAGGGATGCACACCCGCAGCATCCACTGCATGGATTTCTTTTAGTCCTGGTATTTCTGTGGGGATAGCATCGCCCGTGATTTCATGAATGAGGGCACCGAAGCTGGTGTCTTCCTGGGGTGGGCGGCCTACCACTGTGAAAGGCCAGATGGCATTCTTCCGGGCAAAGACTTTTTTCACCCGCATCAATGGAAAGTTATGGCGTAGGCTGTAGTAGCCGAGGTGGTCGCCGAATGGACCTTCGGGTTTGTTTTCGCCGGGTAGCACTTCGCCTGTGATTACAAAATCAGCCTCGCTGGAAATGCAATATCCTGCCTCATCATAGAAATAACGGAAGCGTCGTCCGCCCAGCAATCCAGCAAACAAAGCCTCCGAAAGCCCTTCCGGCAAAGGCATGACCGCAGCCAGTGCATGTGCCGGTGGCCCGCCGACAAACACACTCACCTTCATCGGTTGGCCCAGAGCATTCCATTTGCTTTGATGCACGCCGATACCCCGATGCAACTGGTAGTGCAATCCTATTTCTTCATCCGGCAGATAGTCGTTGCCCGAAAGCTGGATGCGGTACATGCCGATGTTGGCATTTCGGATGCCGGGCTTCTCAGGGTCTTCGGTATAGACCTGGGGCAGGGTGACAAAAGCGCCACCGTCCATAGGCCAGTGTTTGATTTGCGGCAAATCGTGGATAGCAATGTGTTGGGCAGCTACCGGCAGGAGTTGGGGGTTGCGGTAGGGCAATGCCTTCAATGCAGCAAGTGCCAGCCTGCTGTTTTGGAAGGGATGTCGCAGGGCCTCGAGCGGATTTTCCTTGAGTTGAATGATGCGTTGCACACGCTCCAGCGTATCCCGAAAGATGAAGCGGCTGCGGTCTAAGCTGCCGAAGATGTTGGATGCTGCGCGAAATCGTGAGCCTTTTACGCGCTCAAAAAGTAAGGCAGGTCCGCCGGCAGCATGGACCCGCAGATGGATGGCAGCCATCTCTAAGTTGGGGTCCACCTCTTCGCGCACGCGCAATAAGTGGCCGTGTTTTTCAAGGTCGAGCAGGCAGGCTTCTAAGGAGGAATAGGCCATGAGATTGGTACGGGGCGACCGCTGGAATGTGTGCCGACAAAGCTCATAGAAAGCCGGCGAAGAAAATCTGATTTGGTTCGAAACAAGATGAGCACGACGGGCTTGAAGCGATAAAAAAAATTTTAGTCAACTTCGGACAAACTATTATCACATGGCAGGTACAGTACCTATGCTCACGCCGAATTCGATTACCGGTATCGCCGGCCTCGGGCACAAACCAATCTACTTCGTCAAACTTAATGGCGCGCCAATTGCGACGGTCGTGATCAAAGGCGAAAACCGAATGCAACAGGATAATGACGATGCGGTGGTGTCGATATCCTGGACAAGCAAGCTGATGAAAAACGTAAACAATCAGCAGGTGAATTCCAAGATTATGACCCCACAGGAAGTACAGGAATTCATGCGGGCCGCACGGGCAGCCTTCGTGGTAAATTCAAACCAGGAGGTACACCTGAATACCCCCAAGAACTGGGTGAAGATGCCCAATGTGGGGAACCTCTCCGACACCGATTATATCGTGATAGAAAATGGTTTTGGCCGTGAGGATATGACACTGGTGAAAAAGGCCGTGGCGAAGCTGTCTGAAGATGCAGCGTGGTATGAGCTGGGCAAGGTGGTGGCAGTGGATATTTTCAACGGAAATAATGACCGCTTCGATAGTACGGGCTATTGGGTAAACAAGGGCAACATCATGTTCACGGGTAACACTGTGATTGGTCTGGATACCTGGGATCCTGCCAGCAGCGATGGCGGCTCGATGATTTCGAACCTGAACCGCGGTGGCGGCTTCGATGAATTACGTATCCTGATTGACGGTGGCCGACGCCAACAATTCGTAGATGCCTGCGTCAACTCGGTGGGGGACTCCTTCTCGCGCGCGATGCGGATGAAGAACGTGAATTCAATCTCGCTGCGAACACCTGACGGCAACATCATCATGGTGACGCAGCAAAGCATGAAGACCTTGTTTGTGCCCTACGCACCTGAATTTTTACGCGGGTTTACGGATGGGGCCACTCAGCTAAAAACCTACCTGCAAAACAAGGTGCGGCAATACCGGCAGCTATACAATGTGGTTCCAAATCAGAACCTACAGCGCGGGGGATTCCAGATGGGTAATCACCGCGCACAGCAGGCACCGCCCCAGCAGCCGCGTTTTGGCCAACACCGGGCGCAGCAGATGCCGCCGTTGCCGCAGGTGCCTCAACAACCCCAACAGCCGCAGAAAACCATTCCTCAGGGCATTCTGGATAGGATGCAATACCTGGGCTGGCAGGTGTAAGGCTGTGCGAAGACTTTGCCGCGACTTTAGGAAAGCTGCTCTGAAGAATCGGAGCAGCTTTTTTTATGGATGAAGCTTGTGGCAGGATGGGCATGGATGGTGGCCCTGGCATCATCCGGGCCATGCTGAATAATGAAATCCTGCGGAAGAGTGCGACGCAACGGATGCTGATTAGCGAAATCGGGCTGGTTACATCATCTCGCTCCTATGGCTCCTCCCGTGCCCATCGTACTTTCGCGACATAATAGAAATGGTTATGTCGTTTACGCCGAAGAACAAGATTCGTATCGTTACTGCCGCCTCGCTTTTCGATGGGCATGATGCGAGCATCAATATCATGCGCCGTATCATGCAGGCCAATGGTGCAGAGGTTATCCACCTCGGCCACGACCGGGCTGTGCAGGAAGTGGTGGATTGTGCCATTCAGGAAGATGCCAATGCCATTGCCATCACATCTTATCAGGGCGGGCACGTCGAATATTTCAAGTACATGTATGACCTGCTTCAAGAGCGTGGTTGCGGGCATATCAAACTCTTCGGCGGTGGCGGCGGCGTGATACTCCCTTCCGAAATCGAAGAACTGCATCACTACGGCATCACGCGGATTTACTCGCCAGATGATGGCCGGGCTATGGGCCTCGAAGGCATGATTGTGGATTTGCTTCAGAAAAGTGATTTTCCGACAGGCAACCAACTGAATGGCGAGGTAGCCCATGTGATTGAAAAGGATGCTAAGAGCATTGCCCGACTCATTTCCGCCGCTGAAAACTTCCCGGACAATATCGAGACGAAAGCGATGTTGAAAAAAGTCAGGGAGATGAAAGCAGCACCGAAAACCACGCCCATTCTGGGTATCACGGGCACAGGAGGTGCGGGCAAGTCGTCGCTGGTGGATGAAATCGTCCGCCGCTACCTGCTGGATTTTCCGGAAAAGAGCCTGGGCATCATCTCGGTGGATCCTTCAAAAAGAAAGACCGGTGGTGCCTTACTTGGCGACCGCATCCGCATGAATGCAATTCGCAATCCGAGGGTCTATATGCGCTCGATGGCTACCCGACAGAGCAACCTGGCCCTGAGCCAATACATCCGTGATGCCGTGGATATCCTGAAAGCAGCCTGCTTTGACCTCATCATCCTGGAGACCTCGGGCATTGGCCAAAGCGATACCCAAATCACGGACTACTGCGATGCTTCGCTCTATGTGATGACCCCGGAATATGGCGCAGCCACCCAACTCGAAAAGATTGATATGCTCGACTTCGCGGATATGGTTTGCATCAACAAATTCGACAAGCGCGGTGCGATGGATGCCTTGCGCGATGTGCGCAAACAATACCAACGCAACCACAAACTCTTTGCCCAAGGAGTAGATGCAATGCCGGTCTTCGGCACCATCGCTTCGCAGTTCAATGACCCAGGCACCAACACGATGTATCATTCCCTGATGGAGATGCTCGTGCGCAAAACCGGAGCCGACCTGAACTCTTCTTTCGTGCCTTCGGAAGAGATGAGTGAAAAGATTTTTATCATTCCGCCCAGCCGCACACGCTACCTGAGTGAGATTTCGGAAAACAACCGTAAGTACGACCATTGGGCAAAAGACCAGAGTGCAGTAGCGCAAAAGTTGTTTGGCATCCGCAAGACCATTGACACTATCGCTACTCAAAAAATTGAAGATGCCGACCGCCTGATAAAAGAGTTGGAGGAAGTCTATCAGAAAGTAACCCTCGAACTCGACCCTAAAAACCTGTATCTGCTTCAGAACTGGGAATCCAAAAAGCGCCACTATCAGGATGAATACTACGTCTTCAGGGTGCGCGATAAGGAGATAAAAATCAAGACCCATTCCGAAAGCCTTTCCCACACGCAAGTGCCCAAGGTGGCGGTGCCCAGGTTTGAAGCCTGGGGTGAAATCCTTCAATGGGCCCTGACAGAAAATTTCCCCGGAGAGTTCCCCTATGCTGCCGGCATCTATCCCTTCAAGCGCGAAGGTGAAGACCCTACCCGCATGTTTGCTGGGGAAGGAGGCCCGGAGCGAACCAACAAACGCTTCCACTATGTGAGCCTCGGTATGCCTGCCAAGCGCCTGTCCACGGCTTTTGACTCAGTCACGCTCTATGGTCAGGATCCAGACCATCGCCCCGACATCTTTGGCAAAATCGGCAACTCAGGCGTGAGTGTTCCGACGCTGGACGATGCGAAAAAACTGTACTCGGGCTTCAACCTCGCCGACCCGAAGACGAGTGTGAGCATGACCATCAATGGCCCGGCACCTACCATCGCTGCCTTCTTCATGAATGCTGCCATTGACCAGCAATGCGAGCTATACATCAAGGCGCATGGATTGGAGCATGAGGTGAGCAAAAAGTTAGAAGCCCTCTTCAAAGAAAAAGGCATGGAGCGTCCGCAATATGGCATCCATATGCAAGCCCCCGAATTGCCAGAAGGCAACGATGGCCTTGGCCTTATGCTGCTCGGCATCACCGGCGACCAGGTGCTGCCTGCCGATGTGTATGCCAAAATCAAAGCCGACACACTGAAGCAGGTGCGCGGCACCGTGCAGGCCGATATTCTTAAGGAAGATCAAGCGCAGAACACCTGCATCTTCTCTACAGAATTCTCGCTGCGTGTGATGGGTGATGTGCAGCAATATTTCATAGACCACGGCGTGCGGAATTTTTATTCTGTGTCCATTTCCGGATACCACATTGCAGAGGCTGGTGCCAATCCCATATCGCAGCTTGCCTTTACCCTTTCCAACGGCTTCACGTTTGTGGAATATTATCTCAGCCGGGGCATGCACATTGATGATTTTGCGCCCAACCTGAGCTTCTTCTTTTCAAATGGCGTGGACCCTGAATACAGTGTCATTGGTCGGGTGGCCCGCCGCATCTGGGCCAAGGCAATGAAGCTGAAATATGGCGGCAACGAACGCAGCCAGATGTTGAAATACCACATACAGACCAGCGGTCGCAGCCTTCATGCTCAGGAGATAGACTTCAACGACATCCGCACAACGCTGCAAGCGCTCTATGCCATTTACGACAACTGCAATTCGCTGCACACAAATGCCTATGATGAGGCCATCACCACGCCCACCGAAGAAAGTGTGCGCCGCGCCATGGCCATCCAGCTTATCATCAATAAAGAACTGGGCTTAGCCAAAAATGAGAACCCGCTGCAAGGCGCTTTCATCATCGAAGAGCTGACCGATTTGGTGGAAGAAGCGGTGCTGTCCGAGTTCGACCGCATCACGGAGCGTGGCGGTGTGCTGGGCGCTATGGAGACCATGTATCAGCGGGGCAAGATTCAGGAAGAGAGCCTCTACTATGAGACGCTGAAGCATACAGGCGAATACCCCATCATTGGCGTCAATACCTTCCTTTCATCCAAAGGCTCGCCCACGGTGATTCCTGCCGAAGTCATCCGCTCCACGACTGAAGAAAAAGAAACGCAGATTTCGAATGTGCAGGCGGTGTGGCAGCGTTCCGGCGACCGGGGTGCTGAGGCTTTGAAGAAACTACAGGCTGTTGCCGTACATGGCGGAAATGTGTTTGAAGAATTGATAGAGACCGTGAAATGGTGCAGCCTGGGGCAGATCACCAAGGCCTTGTTTGAAGTGGGCGGGCAGTACCGGCGGAACATGTAAGCAGCCATTAGCTACGAAAGCCTACTGAATAAGTTGGTTCATTTTCCTGTTTTCCGGCAGCGGTTTTTGCCGCCTGGATTTTTGATGTTAGTCGGCTGATGTTCCCTGATGGAGCTTCCGTTGCGTCGCACACTGAGGGGCCAGTGCTACTATTAAGCTTTTCTCGTGGCTTCTGCTGCTACGCCTTACGGGCAATGCCGAACAAAGAAATCTTGCTGAAGAGTGCGACGCAACGGAAGTCCGGTATTGAGATATAGCCGATAAAAAAAAATGCACAATCAATGAGCAGCCTTCAGAACTTGCTTCGGTGTTTTTTGAAGGAGGCTTTATCTCCCTGTATATTCAGCAATCTTTTTGACAGCACACAACATTATTGCAGAGACACCTTTTACACCTATG
>CAYRJR010000002.1:0-36682 GCA_964424655.1 uncultured Chitinophagaceae bacterium | reverse complement strand
CTTCCTTTTTGACAGAAAAAAAGTTTGATTCAGGCTTCGGCCTTCATCATCTTTTGGTATTTCACGCGGTCGTTTTCGTCCAGCAAAATCTTACGTAAGCGGATGCTTTTGGGTGTCAGTTCGATGCACTCATCCTGCTGGATATACTCCATGCATTCCTCTAGCGACATCTGCGTTTTAGGAGTGATTTGGGCAGCACCATCCGAGCCTGAGGCCCGCATGTTGGTGAGCTTTTTCCCTTCGATGGCATTTACGTTCAGGTCGCCAGGTTTTATGTGTTCTGCGAGGATCTGGCCTGCATAAACTTCTTCGCCCGGGTCCACGAAAAAGCGGCCGCGGTCTTGAAGTTTATCAATGGAGTAGGCAGTGGTAGTGCCCGTGAATTTAGAAATCAGGACACCATTATTGCGGCCTGGGATAGGGCCTTTCCAGGGTTTGTATTCGCGGAAGCGATGCGCCATGACGGCTTCGCCAGCGGTGGCGGTGAGCATTGAGGAGCGCAAGCCAATCATGCCCCTACTGGGGATATCAAACTCGAGGTGTTGCATCTCACCCTTAGTTTCCATCACCAGCATTTCACCTTTGCGTTGGGTCACGAGGTCAATCACACGTCCGGAAGATTCGGCGGGCACATCCACGACTAAGGTTTCGTAAGGCTCACACTTGTGCCCATCAATTGTTTTCACGATTACCTGGGGTTGGCCAACGGTAAGCTCGTAGCCTTCGCGACGCATGGTTTCTACCAACACGGAGAGGTGGAGGATGCCCCGTCCAAATACGAGGAACTTATCTGCATCATCCGTATCCTGAACCCTTAAGGCGAGGTTTTTTTCAAGCTCTTTATATAGGCGGTCGCGGATATTTCTGGAGGTTACAAACTTGCCTTCGCGACCATAGAACGGAGCGTTGTTGATGGAAAATTGCATGTTCATCGTAGGCTCATCAATTGCCATGACAGGCAATGCTTCCGGGTTTTCGAAATCGGCAATGGTTTCGCCAATCTGGAAATCATCGATGCCAACAACCGCACAGATATCACCAACAGATACTTCGGCAACCTTCTTCTTGCCCATGCCTTCAAAGACATAAAGTTCTTTCACCTTGTTGCGCACCATAGTGCCATCAAGCTTACAGAGCTGGATGTTCTGTCCTTCGCGGATGATCCCTCGGGTCACCTTCCCAATTGCAATCCGGCCCAGGAAAGAAGAGTAGTCGAGTGAGGTTATTTGAAGCTGCAGGTTCCCTTCGGGTTGAATTGGTTCCGGAACCTTTTCCAGGATCATGTCCAGGACGGCATTGATATTGTCTGTTGGTTCCAGAGAGGTGTTGTACCAGCCTTGCTTGGCAGAGCCATAAAGGGTTGGGAAATCGAGTTGCTCTTCGGTTGCATCGAGCTGGAAGAACAATTCAAAGACGGCATCATGGACTTCATCCGGGCGGCAGTTGGGCTTGTCCACTTTGTTGATTACCACGATGGGGCGCAGTCCAAGATTGAGTGCCTTTTGAAGTACGAAACGTGTTTGCGGCATTGGGCCTTCGAAGGCGTCCACCAACAGCAACACACCATCCGCCATTTTCAAAACCCGCTCTACTTCGCCGCCAAAATCAGCGTGCCCCGGGGTGTCAATCACATTAATCTTAACCCCATTGTAGGTGACTGAGATATTTTTAGCCAGGATAGTAATACCTCGTTCGCGCTCGAGGTCATTGCTGTCCATGATTAGTTCCCCAGTCTCCTGATTGTCTCGGAAGACTTTGGTAGCATGAATAATTTTGTCAACCAGGGTAGTTTTTCCGTGGTCAACGTGGGCGATAATGGCAATATTTCTAAGATTCATTTCCTAATTCCCCATGCAAGAAAAACGCCCACACAGGGCGATTTTTTGGGAGCGCGAAGGTACGGATAATGAATTTTATACAGCAGCCCAATAATAAGATTTATGCTTCTGTCAGTTGTGCTTGAAAGGGGCAACCATTTGAAATTCCGGGATGACCACTTTGAAAAGTCTTTTGTTGTACAGGTTTTCCATCAGATAGCTACCTCTCATTTTCCCGATTTCACTTCTGAGGCTGCAAGCTGAAACATATTGATGGCTTGCACCAGGTTCAATAACAGGTTGCTGTCCCACAACACCATCTCCTTCTACTTCCCGCACGCTACCATTGCTATCCATAATATGCCAATGTCTACGTAGCAACTTGATGGGCATAGTGCTCAGGTTTTCAATTGTAATGCGGTAAGCAAATAAGAATTCAGCAGCGATGGGGTTGCTCTGCCTGGGCTGATAATAGGCCTCTACGGTAACGCTTACTCCATCTGTTACTTGTTGCACCGATTCTGTCACGCGGCTAAAATTTTGGGGGCTAATGTAGTAATTAGCTTGAAGCTTCCGTCAGTATGATTGTCAACAGTTCGCGAATGAGTGAGGATTCATAGCCTTTTTGTAACATATAGTTACGGAGCTTTTGCTGTGACTGTAGGTTGTTTTTTGATACACCAACGATATGCTGCCATTTAAGAGATGCGAGCCTAAGTGCAGTATCGAAATATTCGTTCGGATCAATTTCCTGAATAGCCTTTTTCTGAAGGTATTCAGAAATACGATAGTGCTTGAGGGCCTGTAAGATTTTCTGTTTACCCCAATGTTTCATTTTGAATTTACCACGAACAAAAGCTCTCGCAAACCTTTCTTCATTGAGTAAGTCAGCTTCAATTAGTTCAGAGATAATCGTTTCAACAGATTCCGGATGAAATCCGAGTAGGAATAGACGATCCCGCACTTCTTGCTGAGCGCGTTCCTGATAATTGCAAAATCGAATAATAGCTGGAGGAAGATCCATATCAACGACCCATGAGTAACATGAGAATTTGGATATCGGAAGGATTTACCCCACTAATCCTGCTAGCCTGGCCTAAAGTAGTCGGTCGTACAGTCGAAAGCTTTTGACGCGCCTCAATGCTAATAGAGGAGATAGAAGAATAGTCAAGATTAGGAGGTAATGAGAGGTCTTCTAACTGGCTCATTCTTAATGCCATGGCATGTTCCTTCTGAATATACGTCTCGTATTTTGTCTGAATTTCAGCTTGCTCAATGATTTCCTGTTCGAATTTTTGATAAGCAATCATTTCTTCAGATAGAGCGTCTATCATTTCACCTAAATGTATTCCGGGACGTAAAAGGAGTTTTTCGATACTGGTACGTTCCGAAATCGGGTTACTTTCCTTTTGAATCAAAAAGTCATTAACCTGGTCTGGATTTAGCTTATGCTTGGTAAGAGATCCCCGTAATTCTTGAAGTGATTGTACCTTATTTTCCAGAATATCAAGTCGCTCGGAAGTAGCAAGACCCAATTCTGCTGAAATTCTTGTTAGTCTAAAATCAGCATTATCCTGGCGTAATAAGGTTCGATATTCAGCCCTGCTGGTAAACATACGATAAGGCTCATCGGTACCCTTACTAATTAAGTCGTCAATCAGGACACCTATATAAGCCTCGTTTCGCCTTAGAGTAAAGGGAGCTTTATCATGAACCAGGTTATGAGCATTGATGCCAGCCATTAATCCCTGGCATGCTGCTTCTTCATAACCAGTAGTACCATTGATTTGCCCGGCTAAAAATAAGCCATCTATCGCTTTGGTTTGCAGCGTATTAGTTAGTTGTGTAGGAGGGAAATAGTCATATTCAATCGCATACCCTGGCCTGAAAAAAACGCATTGCTCAAAGCCAGGAACCAGCCTGAGTGCTTCAAATTGAACCCTGGCTGGTAGAGAGGTGCTAAATCCGTTAACATAAACCTCTACAGTATTCCAGCCCTCTGGTTCTACAAAAAGTTGATGTTGCGACTTATCTGCAAAGCGATTGATTTTGTCTTCGATACTGGGGCAATAGCGTGGGCCAGTGCCATGGATATCTCCCTGAAACATTGGGGATTCATCAAAACCAGTCTTTAGAGTTTCGTGTACTGCTGTATTTGTGTAGGTTATCCAACAGCAGCGCTGTTGCGAAGCTTCAATTTTTTTATTCTGGAGGAAAGAAAAACCGGTTATTTGTTCATCACCTGGTTGTTCTTCCATCTTTGAATAATCAAGAGAGCGACCATCAACTCTTGGTGGAGTACCTGTTTTTAGTCTTTCAGAATTAAAACCAAGACTACAAAGCTGTTCTGTGAGCCCTTTTGCATTTTGTTCTCCAATTCTACCGCCACTTTGGTTATTCCTTCCGATATGAATGGTACCATTCAAAAAAGTTCCTGTAGTCAGGATAACCGACTTCCCATAGATTTTCTGGCCCGAGAGTGTAACGACTCCTTCTACTGTTCCACGTGAAACAATGATTTCGCGAACTGTATCCTGCCAAAAAAATACATTCTGGTTAGACTCTAAGATCTGACGCCAATAGCTGGAAAACAGAGAGCGATCACACTGTGCCCTGGGACTCCACATACCCGGCCCTTTGCTCCTATTGAGCATTCTAAACTGTATAGTACTCTTATCAGTAATAATACCGCTCATACCACCTAATGCATCTATCTCTCTGACTATCTGTCCTTTAGCGATACCACCCATTGCAGGGTTGCAACTCATTGAACCCAAATACTGCAGGTTCATCGATATAAGTAATACACGGGAACCAATACGGGCAGCGGCATGTGCAGCTTCGCAGCCAGCATGTCCTCCACCGACAACAATTACATCAAATTTCTCAAACACCTGAAATAAAAAATGGCCACGCAAAGGTGGCCATTTTTTACAACAAAATTCGAGTTAGTGAAGGATACTGAACTTAATGACCTGAGCACCATTATCCGAAGCGACAATCATGAAATAATTTCCTTCCGGAAATTTGCTGGTATTCACTGAAAGTTGTCCCTCCTTAAAACTCTTATGAGTTTCGTAAGATAAAGATTGACCCAGAGTATTCACAACGCTGATTACCAATGTGCCTTGCTTAATTAGTGATAAAGACACATTAACCTGGTTATTTGCCGGGTTAGGTGATAGGGACAAATTTTCAAAAGCACTCTTTCCAAAGGTTTGTACAGAAACCGGTACTTCCTTCGTAATGTGTAGCGCCATGGCAGGTACCAACCCGGTTAAAGAAGTAAACTGAATCTGCTCTACTGAAGTCAGAGACTTGTTATAGAAAGGGATATTTGACAATGTGTCATCTGGTATAGAATATGGAGATCTGATGTTTCCTGAGAAATTTGGCCCCCAATATTCCGTTCTTGTATTGGCGTTAGAATCTACATGTGTAGAGAGAATGCTACGTGTGTAAAAATTGGAATTATTATCCGCTCCAAGTGAAAAATCATGTTCCAGTTCGGCTGCCAGAAAATACCAGGAATTATCATCCAATTTCGGCATTACATTCGGCTTAGTAGGATGTACCAAATTCACAAAAAATGGCTTATTACTTGAATCAGTTGAAGCAAAAGTTGACTTCAAGCCCAGAGCAACGATACTCAGTTCGTCACCATTTATCAAACCATCATTACTGTTATCAGTCCATTTGTAGAGATACACTAGAACAGAAGGGCTAACAGGATTAAGCGCAAACAAATCACTGTCAGCACCGATAGACAACTGCGCCTTAACCACACCATAGCCGCCTTTTCTCACGTAAAATAAAGGCCCCCAAACTAATGGTTGTGTAGCTGCATACTTGTAAGATACAGAGACCAAAGGTGCTTGACGGCTTTCATCCCAACGGCCTTTACAAAACACAGAGTCAGTAATGTGCACTTGATAATTTACAGAATTATCTTCAATGTTATCGTCAGGTTGAGCGCTACTTAGTTGATAATTCATGTTTACCAAACCAGTATTAGTGAAGCTCTGACGTGTTACATTCTGAGAAAACAGCTCATGTAATGAATCTGCAACTGGGAAACTTGAGTCAAGCACGGAATCCGTATATACAACACTAGTACTTCCTCCAGTTGGGGTAAAACTAATCGTCTGTTTCAACTTGACATTGCTTTGATCAGCTGTACCAAAATTGGCAACATATGCCCCATTATAAAAATTATAAGCACGGGGTACACTACCGGGTGTATTAACCTGGGATAAAGGAATACAAAAAGCATGAGGAACAGCAGGAGAAAAAGGAACAAAACCTAAATCATTAGCAAGCCCATATCCCCAGGTACTCAGATTAATTTTTACAGTTTGACCAGCCTTAATTGCATCATTAATCGGGAAACCATCTTCACGTGAAATGATAAGAACTGGAATTGTGGTGTTTGTAGAAAAAGGAGTAGTCGGTGCCATACCGATAGTACCACCATTCTTGTGATTTACTATGATGACCCCAATAGCACCTGCCTGCTGACAATAATATGCCTTTTGGCTAAATGAAATACCGCCACCACGCATTATCAGGGCAAATTTTCCATGAAGATCCGGGTACCCGCCAGTACCATTCAACAGTGGGTTAACGCCCAAAGTATCATATGCCTTTTCTAGTGGCACCTGGAAATATTGCGTATCAATTGGACGTGCCCAAGGAGTAGTATTATTTGGGTTTTGGCTCCAATTGAACATCTTGGTACCACTGATATTACTCGGGCCTAAGATTTCCAATCTGGGCTGAACATAATACCCTGCCATTACCTGTGCGACTACTGTTACTGTCTGAAATAAGATAACAGACAAGGCAAGCAAAATGCCTTTTGTAGAGGTTCTCATCATGTGTTTGATTTGTGTTAAAAGCTAAGTTACAGTTTTACAGACAATGGATTAGCTCAATTTTTTTGAAGTGATTAAACCGGCATTTCTGCTAATCTCTAACATACGAACAATGGGCACTTTCGCAGCCACTCTAAGAGATTCGTCCATAGTTATTTCAGGCTCCTCATATTTCAGGCTAATGTATAATTTCTCGAGTGTGTTGAGCTTCATATGAGGACAATCGTTGCAGGCACATGTATTATCAGGAGGCGCAGAAATAAAGGTCTTTTCAGGGGAAAGCTGTTGCATCTTGTGAAGAATACCAGCTTCTGTAGCGACGATAAAAGTAACTGCAGGGTCATTCTGTGTAAACTTCAATAATTGTGCAGTTGATCCAATAAAATCTGCAGCTTTAAGCACAGCTTCTTCACACTCTGGGTGAGCAATCACCTTTGCTTCCGGATTACGTGATTTCAACTTCACAATTTTTTCTAAAGAAAACATCTCGTGAACAACGCAGGCACCATTCCAAAGCAACATATTCCTACCTGTCTGTTTGTTTATATATGCACCCAGGTTGCGGTCAGGAGCGAAAATGATTTCCTGATCTTTAGGCAAGCTGTCAATAATAGCACGAGCATTAGATGAAGTGCAAATGATATCGCTCAAAGCCTTGATGCCAGCAGAACAGTTGATATAGGATATTACTACGTGGTTCGGATATTTTTCACGAAAGGTCTTGAATAAACCTGGCGGACAGCTATCACTCAAAGAGCAACCGGCATGTAAATCTGGCAAGAGGACTTTCTTATTTGGGTTCAAAATCTTAGCAGTTTCCGCCATGAAATGAACACCAGCAAAAAGGATGATTTTTGCATCAGTACGTTCCGCCTCTTGTGCCAGCCCCAGGCTATCGCCAATAAAATCTGCCACATCCTGAATATCAGGTTCCTGATAGTAATGAGCCAGGATTACTACATTCTTCTCCTTTTTCAGTTTGGCAATCTCTTCGAACAAGTCGAGCGAAGGGTCAATAGGTACATCCAGATAACCCAACTTAGTCAGTTTAGCTTCAGCTGCCGCTATATCCACAACCATATTGATGATAGATTTTTTTTAAAAAAAGAAGGCTATTACCATTAGCCTCAGGGAATCGTGGAAAGAAAAATCGTGTCCACAACTCTAAATTACCGAAAGCTTTTCATCCACAGCAAAGCAGGTTTTTTTCCGCACTTTACAAGCTGTATTTTACCAAGTTTCCACATAAAAATGTGAGGAAGTGGACAAAGCAAAAACGGAAAAAATTCTGACGTGGAAAAGTATTGGAACTGTGAAAAATCGGAAAGAATCCGGGCAAAAATTTCGGAACGGGTGAGCACAGAATTAATGTCATCTGGCATTCGTGGAATAGTGTCACTTTTTACAAAGCTTTTCCACGCATATTCACATCAAAATTTTAATTGCAGCTATGCAAAATGTACCAGTTTTTTCCATCGCAATTCATGGTGGTGCAGGCACTATACTGAAACATTTGATGAATGAAACAGAGGAGCAGAAATATTTAAAAGCCTTGAAAGCCGCGCTGGATGCAGGTTCCAGACTACTCCAGCAAGGAGCCTCTGCCTTGAATGCAGTAGAAGCCAGTGTTAGGAGCCTCGAAGATTGCCCATTGTTCAATGCTGGATGTGGTTCTGTTTTTACTCACGAAGGCTTGCATGAAATGGATGCTGCAATCATGGATGGATTCACTGGAAATGCAGGTGCAGTTTGTAGTATTAATGGAGTAAAAAATCCGGTATCTCTGGCAAGGAAAGTAATGGATGAAAGCCCTCACGTCATGCTAACTGGTGAGGGTGCCATTCGTTTTGCTCACGAAAAAAAATTGCCTTTCGAAGCAGAGAAATATTTCTTCACTCAGGCACGCTATAATCAATGGAATGAAGCCAGGCACGAGCAGAAAATTCAACTTGATCACACCACGTCAAAAACGGATAATAAGTTTGGAACAGTAGGTGCAGTCGCACTGGATATTCATGGTCACCTTGCTGCAGCTACATCTACTGGCGGCATGACCAACAAGCAATGGGGACGCATCGGAGATACGCCTATTATCGGTGCCGGCACCTGGGCCAGTCAGGAAAGTTGTGCAGTCAGTTGCACTGGGCATGGTGAATATTTTATGCGTGCCGTTGTCGGCCACGATATTCATTGCCTCATGAGTTACAAAGGCTTCAGCCTGCAGTCAGCAACGGAATTGGTCGTTCAAGAAAAATTGAAAAATGTGGGGGGTGAAGGCGGATTAATTGCCGTAGATACTTTCGGAAACATCGCAATGCCATTTAACTCAGATGGCATGTATCGCGCCTGTTGCAGCAGCGATGGCCGGGAGCAGATTTTGATATATAAAACATGATTGAATTGCTGCGGAATTGAACTATTCCTGCTTTTCAAAGCTGGAGAATGATTTTGTGTCCTCATTGATGCGTTTGAATATTTGATGCAGCTCAAATTTTTTAGAATCTGACATTTGTCGCTGTACAACACAAGCTTCCCATGACGCAGTCAGATAAAGATTTTTCAAGCATCAGCCCCTCTGCCAAATCCGTGCTCTTAGCCAAGAGCTACACGGATATTCCTTATGCCAAAGAAGTGGCTGCACTCATGGATCACTCAGAGATTTTCAGGCTCAGCTTCGATGAAAATGATTTCTGGTTTCTAGCCCGAGTGCTTCACTTCGAGCTGCGTTATAAAAGCATTGACCAGCTCCTGCAACAAACAAATTATCAAAACATACTGGAACTGTCGTCCGGTTATTCATTTCGAGGTATTGACTACTGCCAAAAGCATCCTGACATTCACTTTATAGACACAGACCTGCCGGAAGTTGTGCGTATCAAACGCCAAGTAATATCCGACTTGCAACTGGATGAATCTTTACTCGGGCATTATGAATTGCAACCCCTGAATGCCTTGGAAGAACATGCCTTTCAACAGGTGACACAAGGATTTGATGAAGGCCCTTTAAGTCTCGTCAATGAAGGCTTGATGATGTACCTGAATGAAGCGGAGCAAGCCCGGCTTTGCAGCATAATTCATGATGTGTTGCGGCAAAGAGGTGGTTGCTGGATTAATGCCGATGTGTGTGTGCGCCGAGCAGCAGCCATGCCAATGCAGATGCCAATGAGCGAGCAAGAGCGCCACTTTTTTGAGCAACATCAGATTGAAGAAAACAAGTACGAAAGCTTTGATACTGCGCTTGAATTTTTCAAAGCACAAGGCTTCAGGTTGGTGAAAGAAGCAGAGCAACATTATGAGCAACTCAGCGTGATGCCTCGTCTGCTAAAAGTGATGCCAGAAGCCATGCGGAATCGGAATGCGCCACCTCCAAAAATGCAAGCCGCTTGGCTGCTGGAAGCAATTTAATATGCCACGGTAATGCCAGGCAGCGAATCCTTACCGAAATATGCGCACTAAGAAAAGTAGTTCTATAGGAAGAAGAGCAGTAAAAAAAGCGGGCTAATAATCCTCCCAGTTGTCAACTTGTTGACTTGATCATTCGCCTCCAAGTGCCAAAAAACGACGCCCAATTGAGCGTCGTTTTTTCTTTCAGAAGAAATTATTTATGGGGCTAAGAATGGGGAAATCACTGCGAGTGCTCCGTTAATGTCGAGTGGTTCATCGAATGCCTGGCTGGCAGTAACATCCGGGATATCAAAGCCGGCAATGTTTACGACTTCGATATTCATCTGAGAGGTGTTTTCTTCACCATTATAGGCGCTTTGAACCGCACCAGAATTGATGCCACTTTGATTGAGGGTAATCCAGGGACGGATGTCTAAACCATCGGCAAGGGGGCCTGGAGTCTGGCTGCGCATCATGCGGATGTGTGCGGCATGACGGGCTTCCATGCTATGGATGCGCATGGCTGATGCGAGCACATCGTTATTGTCTTTCAGGTTTGCCATCTGCCCTTTGTAGGCGCGTACGCCGGTGTCTTCTAGCATTTGAGCAACGGCTAAGAATGTGCCGTAGTCCGTCAGGACCTGGGCAAACTGCCCGCTACCACTGCCACCGCCGCCGGTAAGGTCGAAGTTCTGTTGCAGGTTTACAGCTTGCCCCATCTGTTGCAGGATGCTGGCCAGGAAGCTTACGTGTGCATTTTCCTGTTTCCAGATCATCTCGATGGCTGTAAACTCATTACCCGTAGTGCTTGGGATAAGTTGCGATGAGGGCGGGTTCACTTTAGTGGCCTGAATTGCCTTTCCATAAAGGGTAGTTTCAAGCAGCTCGAAGGTCAGTGCTGCCTGGAGGGCATCTGTGATGGCATCGCTTGTTTTGCCATAAGCTTTGTTGAACAATGAGCCGATGGCGAAGGGTAACGCTGCTAAAGAAACTTTGCGTGTCCAGTTTTTGATAAGTGCACGGCGGGGACTGGTGCGCTCATATATTTCGGGGTCTATCCGCTCGATTTCTGAGAGTATGCTTGAAAAATTCATGGGGCAGGAAAGCGATTGAATTAGCTCTTGGAGATGTTTGTGGGATTGAAGCGGTCTTTCATGTAGGCGTTGGCCAGAGAGAGCACGCCTTGCGGGTCGCGGATATAGTCAAGGCCATTGTCGGCAGTCATGGAAGCTTCGGCAAAGCTGCCCATCACGCTCATGTCACGAATGGCGGCAGAGTGTCTAGCTTCCACAGAAGACATCTTAGCGTTGAGCGTGATGATGTTGGTAGCATCCAGCATATTGGCAATGCCATTATGGTTGCTCACGCTTAGGTCTTCCAGTTGCTTTGCGGTGTCGAGGACAGAGGTTCGCTTGGCAAAATCAATGCTTGAAAAATCCGGAGTAATGTCGGCAACTGCGGCACTGCTGAGCACTTTACGGAGCAATTCACGTTTAGCAATTTCATGGTTGCGCATGTCTGTAATCAACTTCATTTCCTGCGCATTCATCCCGATATAATTTGTTACCAGAACCTGGGAATAAAATGCGGATTGCAGTTGTGTGATGATGAAAACGATGTTCAACAGGGCGTTGTCGCCGGAGCCTAAGTCCACAGACCCTTCCCAGGGGTCATCGCTTTTTTTGCAAGAGGCGAGGCCGCCTACGAGCAGGCCTGCACCAGCAAGGGCGCCTGCATAGCCGAGGAAGCGGCGGCGCGATACGTTTTTCGTATCAGCAGCCACAGAGGGTGTTTGCTCAATCATGGTGAAATGCTGTGTGGAAATTTTTTTGGAAAGCGAATGGCCATTCAAGGCCGTGAAAGATACGGGTTGATTGCAAAGCAAAGGATTGCGTTTTTAAAAATCAAGAGTCTTTCTTTGCCCCACGCACAAAAAAACCACCGAAAAGGGTGGTTGAATATTTCCGGATACCGGGTCTAATTTTTACCCAGCACAAATACAAATGGCAAGTGTACTCTGTGATTGAGTGCATGACTCACCTTTTTACTTTTTCGATAGAGACGATAGCGCTGCAGGTCTGCTACCTCGTGATAGGCAGACAGCGTGCGGCCCCGCAGGGCATGACGCATATAAGTGGATAAAAACACGGCGGAGGCTACATCAGAAGCAATGATGTCGTTCAGATAATGCATCCAAACTTTGTCTTGATCGCGCCACATAATCGGGTGGTTTCTGGAGTTAATAATTTAGCGATAGCGTCTGGGTAGGTTTATTCGGTTAAGGTCAGCACCGCAGCCACATTTCTTAGTAGTACTACAACTCTGTGCCAGCATAATTCCGGCTATAATAAGCAGGATGTAGAGCGGGCGATAATTCCATATTTTCTGAATCATTGTTTTCAAACCGGGCCGGGTCTTACTCAAAGGTAATTTTACCTGCCATACTTAGGTAAATGCCATTATCAGCCAAAAGAATTCTCGTCGCACCACTTGACTGGGGGCTCGGCCACACGACGCGTTGTGTGCCGATAATAAAGCATTTACGGCAAATGGACCATACCGTAATATTTGCTGGAAATGACACTCAAAAGGCAATCATGAGCGGCCAGTTTCCCGACATTGCCTTGCATACTTTAAGTGGCTATGAAGTGAATTATGGCCGTAGTGCGCTGATGCTCCAATTACTGCGCCAGGTGCCAGGTTTGTTGCATCGTATCCGGGAAGAACATCGTTGGCTTGCAGATTTTGTAGAACAGCAGCAGATTGATGCCATCATCTCTGACAATCGTTATGGCCTCTGGCACCCCAAAAAGGCCACGGTAATCCTGACGCACCAACTGAATATACTTACCGGTCTTGGCCGCCTTGCTGATGCACGACTTCGCAAGATCCATTATTCGTATTTACAGCGTTTCGGCAACATCTGGATACCCGACCTGCCTGGACAGGAGAACTTTGGCGGGCTGCTTTCGCACCCGCAAAAGATGCCGCCAAATACACACTATATCGGTTGTTTATCCCAACTCGAATCTGTAGGCTCCATTGGCAACAAGTCTCATCTGCTCATCTTACTTTCCGGCCCTGAGCCGCAACGAAGCATACTGTCTGAAAAGCTGTGGCAGCAAGCCCTGACGCTTGAAATGCCCATCGTGTTTGTGGAAGGGAAAGCAGGTATTTCCCGGGAGGCACCAGCACATATTCAGCACCTTTCTTTCGCAAATGCGCAGCAGGTTGGAGCATTCCTAAAAGAAGCAATGCTGGTAGTTTGTCGCAGTGGATATTCAACAATTATGGATCTGGTCAAATTGGGCAAACCAGCCATACTGATTCCCACACCCGGGCAGACCGAGCAGACCTATCTCGCCCAATCCCTTTCAGCAAATTCTTTGTTTTACACAGCCCGTCAGCGGGACATTAATCTAAAAGCAATGGTGGCTTTGGCAATGGCAAGACCACGGCCAATACCTGCCCAATTCCAGTATAAAAACACCTTGCTTGAATCCGTACTTCAAGACTGGCTTACCCGGTTCTGAGCTACTTAAAAAGCATCATTTCGTGAATATGCCCTTATTGTTGCCTTTGTTTTTTTCCCGAACAAAGACCTCTGATTTCACCGTAATAATTGAATCATCCAAAAGATATTTTGCTAAAGTCATTTTATGCTGATTCCCTTTGCGGCCAGGTATCTGTAATGAGAGAATCCAGCACTATTATTCAAATTCTGCTCCTATGTTCTACGCTTTCAAATCTTTCATCCCTGTAGTACATCCTACTGCTTTTGTACATCCTCAGGCCGCCGTCACAGGCAATGTGATTATCGGGAAGGATTGCTACATAGGCCCGGGCGCTGCACTACGAGGCGACTGGGGCGGCATCGTACTCGAGGACGGCTGCAATGTGCAGGAAAATTGCACGATTCACATGTTTCCTGGCGTTACGGTTCGATTGCAGATGGGTGCACATATTGGGCATGGGGCAATCGTCCATGGCGCACAAATCGGGCGGAATTGCCTGGTAGGGATGAATGCCGTACTCATGGATGAAGCTGAAATTGGCGATGAGAGTATTATCGGAGCACTCAGCTTCATTCCGGCTAAGATGCAAGTGCCGAGACGCTCGCTGGTAGTAGGCAATCCAGGAAAAATAGTAAAGGAAGTGAGTGATGAAATGATAGCCTGGAAGACTGCCGGCACGCGCCTGTATCAACAGCTCCCTGCTGACTGCCACGAAAGCCTGAAAGCCTGCCAGCCATTGACTGAGTTACCTACTAATAAGCCTCCTCAGGAAAGCCTTTACCAAACCTGGGAGGAAATAAAAAGCAGGACTTTGAAATAAAGCCTAATTCCCTGAGATTTTTATCGTCATTCAAGCTGCGACACCTGGAAACAGTAGAAGAAATCCGTCAGTAGCCTCCCAATTATGATTTTTTAGTCAGCTTTTGCAGCCCGATGCGGCATCCGTTGCACACTTCGGCAAGATTTCGCTGTTCATCATTTCACTGAAAAACCTGGTATCATCTGAGCAAAACCCAATAGTGAGGAACCATGCAAAATGCCAACGCAGCAAATCCGCAGGTTTCAAAAAAAGCTGACTAAAAAAAGGCCGCCTCTTTCGAAACGGCCTTTTTTAGGGGGGAGTTTTTAGGATTAAGCGTTGTTATCGCTGTTCTTTTCACTCGCATCACTGTTTACCAGTTCGCTTACGAACTGAGCGATGTCGGCAATACGCTTGTGGTTCAGGCTGTAGTGGATGAACTTGCCTTCACGCTGCGTAATCACGATGTTAGCACGACGCAGAATTGCAAGGTGCTGAGAAGCAACGCTTTGCTCTAAGCGCAGCTTAACATAGATGTCCGTAACATTCATACGCTTGTGTTCTTCCAGCAGGCGAACGATTTGTTGGCGCAGCTTGTGGTTGATGGCACGGAGCGTCATAGCTGCAGTCTTTACAGCTACGTAATCCAACTTGATGTGCTCGCTGTTGGCTTCGTCCTTACGGATTACCAGGGTATTCCCGGTCATGGTGGTTTCCATGTGCTTGAAACTTGAAAAGGTGATTAAAGAAAATATTTGATGCTATAAAAGCGGTGCAAACATACAGCTTCTGTTTATATCGGCAAAGTTGTGATGCTGAATAGCTGTTAACTCAGCGTTAAACGTGGCTTTAGCAAGGTTTTTTTGCGCATCTATTTTTCCCTTTTTGAGGCGCTTACATACGCAGCTTTTAGATATTCAGGGATTGTATAAGCTATATCTGCAAATTCACTTTCAGAAAAAGACTTGAAAGTCCTTTTGGCCCAAGTACTTAAGTCAAGCTTAGAATGAACTATAAGGTTTTTCACATTAGGGATAGAAAAGTCTTCTTCCAATTGGCCAATTAACAAGGCTGGTTCTGTCCAAACTCGTGATTTTTCTAATAGTTCTTCCTGCATCATATGCCTGGGTGGCTCTTCCCATTCTCCTTGTGCTGCAACATAATATTCGCCTGCACGGGCGGGCAAAATGGCTAATCTGTTGAGGCTTCCTTTATCAGAAACTAATGCCAGCTCTTCCAGCATGAGTAGCAGCCTGTTGTGCATCAACAAGGGCTTATCTAAGGCATAGCAAAATCCTTTCGCGGCCGCCATGGCAATGCGAAGGCCCGTATAAGAACCCGGCCCGCTACAAACAGCAAAAGCATCCACATCCGTAAGCTTGTATCTGTTATCTGCCAATAGCGAATCAATCATTTGATTCAGCTTAGCTGCATGGTCACGAGGCGCCTGGCTTTGCTGCGAGCCTATCACAATTCCATTCACCGCAAGCATCACCCATGCCATTGGCCCAGAACAATCTATGTGGAGAATGCTTACGGTCATGGGGCGCAAAATTACCCTCAGCTACCTTTGCCCCATGGAAAAATATATCATTATCTCCTCTGCCGCTCCAGCCCCAATTGGCCCTTACAGCCAGGCAGTCCTTGCAAACGGCATGCTCTATATCTCCGGACAGATAGCTCTGGACGCAAACGATGGCACGCTGCATACAGGCGATATAGTTACTGAAACAGACAAGGTGATGCAAAACCTGAAAGGCATCTTGCAAGCAGCAGACCTCAACTTTACTGACGTGGTGAAAAGCTCCATTTTCCTCACCGATATGGGCCAGTTTTCAGTCGTCAACGAAGTGTATGCAGCTTATTTTGAAACCGGAAATGCACCTGCTCGCGAGACCATTCAGGTGGCGGCATTGCCTAAAGGTGTGCATGTAGAAATTAGCATGATTGCTTTGGCTAAGGCTTGATTTCAGTGTGTTCCAAATAAACACTTTGCCTGATCAATATCTGGTCAGGCTTTTTTTTGCTCTTTAGCCCAGGCATCTTTCAGACCTACGGTACTGTTGAATATCGGCTGGCCGGACTGGCTGTCGGTGTCGGCGCAGAAATAGCCTTTCCGCAATGCCTGAAAAGCAGTGCCAGGAGGCAAAGCAGCCAATGCAGGCTCTATGTAGGCTTTACTGAGAAGTAAAGAGTCCGGATTGAGGTATTCTTTGAAATCGCCGGATTCATCTGCTGGGTTTTCCACTCGAAACAAGCGGTCATAAAGACGAATACTGGCTTCCTGTGCATGTGCAACACTCAGCCAATGAATCGTTCCCTTCACATGAATGCCGCTGGTGTCAGAGCCGCTGTGGCTTTCAGGAATATATCGGCAATGAACTTCCTGAATATTCCCATCAACATACTTTTTGAAGCCGGTACACTCAATGATGTAAGCGTGTTTCAACCGAACCATTAGGCCAGGCCCCAAGCGGAAAAACTTCTTGGGAGGAGCTTCCATAAAATCTTCCCGCTCTATCCACAGCTCGGAGCTGAAAGGCAGATTCCTGCTTCCGGCATTTTCATCTTCTGGGTTGAGCGCTGCTACTAATTCTTCGCTTTGTCCTTCAGGATAATTGGTGATGATGAGTTTCACCGGATCCAGCACCATCATGTAGCGATTCGCAGTCTTATTGAGTTGCTCACGCACACAAAACTCCAACAAGCCTAAGTCCACCACATTTTCTCTTTTAGCAATGCCTACCGTTTCGCAAAACTGGCGAATGGCAGCGGCAGGATAACCGCGCCGGCGCATTCCGGAAATGGTCGGCATTCTTGGATCGTCCCAGCCGGCTACATGCCCTTCATTGACAAGTTGCAGCAGCTTACGCTTGCTCATCACAGTATAGCTCAGGTTACGACGGGCAAACTCATATTGATGCGATGGGAAGATGCTCAGATGCTCAATAAACCAATCATACAGCGGCCGGTGATGGATAAACTCAAGCGTGCAGATGGAATGAGTCACGTGCTCAATGCTGTCGCTTTGGCCATGTGCAAAATCGTACATCGGATAGATGCACCAGGCATCACCAGTTCGGTGGTGTTGCGTATGCTTGATACGATACATGATGGGGTCGCGCAGCAGTAGATTAGGATGCGCCATATCCACTTTTGCACGCAACACTTTTTCGCCATCGGCATACTTACCGGCACGCATGGACTCGAATAGATTCAGGTTTTCCTCAACACTCCGGTTGCGGAAGGGCGATTCCTTCCCAGGCTCAGTGATGGAACCTTTTGTAGCAGCTATTTCTTCTGCTGTGCTGTCATCTACGTATGCCTTGCCTGCCCGTATGAGCTGAACGGCAAAGTCGAATAGTTGTCCGAAATAATCAGAGGCGAAATGACGCGAATCCCACTGATAGCCGAGCCATTGAATATCGTGCTGAATGCTCTCCACATATTCCGTTTCCTCGGTAGTAGGATTTGTGTCGTCAAAGCGCAGATTGCAGCGGCCTCCATACTTTTTGGCAAGGCCGAAATTGAGCACGATGGAAGAGGCATGGCCAATATGTAGATAGCCATTCGGCTCCGGCGGAAAGCGGGTCTGGATGCCATCTGGATATTTACCGGCAGCCAGGTCGGCCTCGATGATTTCTTCTAAAAAATTCAGTGACTTTTCTTCAGCCATAGCGGCGCAAAGGTAGGCGGGTGCCTGTTGGCGATTGAAAACCGAATCTGCCTCGGCCCGGCAGTGATTCAGAAATAATTTTTCATCCTGCAACGCCCAGTTTACGTAGCACAGGGGCCACCTGTGTTGCAAACAATTCAATGCTCTTCATTGCCTTTTCATGAGGTAGATTGCCCAGGCTGGTCTGCACCATAAAACGAGTGTTACCAAACACTTCATATTCCGCGCAAAGCTTGTCAATCACCTGCTGTGGACTGCCTACAAGTAAATGTCCCTCCGGCCCACAGGCCGCATCAAATTCGTTGCGCCCACCGGGTGTCCAGCCACGTTCGCGACCTATGCGACTGAATACCTCATGGTGAGCAGGAAAAAAATCATCGCGTGCCTGTTGCGCATCTTCGGCTATATAACAATGCTGGTTGATGCAGAGCGATACACTTTTCCCATCATCATGTTTTGCGTATCCTCCCTGTTGCAGCGAATCGCGGTAGAGGCGTGCGAAATATTCAAAGCGTCGCCATTGCCCGCCAATAATGGCTAAAGTGAGTGGCAGGTTGTATTGTGCGGCACGAACCACCGACTGTGGGGTGCCCCCTACGGCTATCCAGATAGGGATAGGTTCCTGGAGGGGCTTCGGATAGATATGAGCCCGGTTGAGTGACTGTGTCAACCTGCCTTTCCAATTTATTTCGGCACCGTTCACCAGTTGCACCAGCATGTCTAATTTTTCAGAAAATAGCTCCTCATAGTCGTTCAGGCTGTAGCCAAAGAGCGGAAAGCTTTCAATGAAAGAGCCTCTACCCGCCATGATTTCGGCGCGTCCGTCGGAGATTAAATCCAGGGTTGAAAATTGCTCCATTACCCGGACAGGATCATCGCTGCTGAGCACGGTCACACCGCTGGAAAGACGGATATTTTTTGTGCGTGCGGCTATGGCTGCCAGAGCAACAGGCGGCGCACTCACCACATAATCCGGACGGTGATGCTCGCCCAGGGCAAACACATCCAGTCCAAGTTCGTCAGCCAGCATGGCTTCTTCCAGCAGGTTGCTCATGCGTTGTTGTGGCGTGAGCTGGCCGAGGTCGGCAAAGGTGCATATCCCTGATTGCAGCATCATAATACCGGAAAGTTTTAGGCAGCAAAGCTCGCGGAAGCATGAGATGCCAAACATTACTTTTCCTTACTCCACCTTCAGCCGGTGGCCGCCACTGTGTGCAGCAAACTCGGGGGCATACATGCATTGAATTGTGGCAATACCAGAGGAAAACTGTCCCGCATTTGTGACGAACATGGGATATTCAAACACATACTTGCCCCTGGGCAGATAGTCAAAGAAGAAGTTGTCGCTGGCGTCACGGGTGCTTTCATAATAGCCTAATCCGCCTTGCCATCGGTAACCACTGAGCACATTCAAAGGCTCAAAGCAGGCAGCACGGCCAACTTTCAAATGCACATATTCTATGTCCCTATCCACACTGATTTCAATCCGGACGCGCACTTTGTCTCCAATTTTCAGGGGCTCTGCAATGCCTTTCTCTGTGCTGATTGAATCGGAAGAAATAGGCACCAGGACCGGGCCTCGATCAGTGTTCTTTTCGAGGAATAATTCTTTCTTCAACACCAGCGGAGTAGCTGACGGAATAATCTTATCGAGTGCTTCAAAATATTGCCAATAAATGGCGCCCCATGAAGGTTGTCCATCCGGAATTTGATTGCCGGAAGATGATGTTGTAGGAGTAATGTTCAGGCTGATATTTCCCATTTCAGGACGGATGTCAACACCAGGGATTTTGAATTTGAAATATCCACTACCGGCTTCTTGCAGTAAAGCAGAAGAATGAATGCTGGTATCGCCGAGGGTAATGCTGACCTGCCTATCGTTATTCAACGGAATTAATTTCCCCGAAGGGGCCAGGAGCAAGGCATAGCAGGCATCAGCGGTGGCCGTGGTTGTGCCCCAATTTTGTGTTTGTTTTTGTTTCAGCAGCCAGCGTTTCATCATGTCTATGCTAGTCTGGTCATGGGCTATTTCAGAAAAACATTCGATGAGCAGGCTTTGGGTTTCGATTGGAGCATCATACCACCACCAGCTTCGGCTTGGCTGCTTCCAGTACATGCCGGTCTCTTCCTTATGAATGCTTGTCTCTCGCAGGGATTGGAGGATGTCTTGGCTCGTTGTCTTTTCGCCATTGCGGTACATAGCCACGGCAATCATGCCTTTGATATAAGGATTGAACTGAGGCCAATATTGCTTTGCCTGTTTTTTGAAAAAGTTTATTGCTTCAGCAGAGATTTCTGATTGCGGAATGTCATTGAAGAAGGAGCGCAGATAGAGGTATTGCGCTTCGACATTGCCTATTTGTTGTGCTTTCATATCGGCATGCCGGCGCAGCAATTCCCGATAATCATGTTCCATTTCACGGTCTAGATAAGGCAGGGCTTTATCAATCATTTCCTGCGGGATGGTGCCTTGCAGGAACTTACCTTTTTCGGGTAAGAACCTGCTCCCGTCGTCTGCCGAGTTTTTACTGATTGCCCGCAAACGACCCAGGCCGGTCATGATGTATTGTGTGATGTAGCGATTGGGCCTTGGCCCGCCTTTAAACCAAGGCCAACCACCTTCTGGCAGCATCATATCATCCAGCTTTTGCAAATCCTTTTTCAGGCCTTCCTGCATCTTGGAAGTTTCAAAAAGCAAGGCAATATTTTCCTGCTGTTTTGTTTCACTCTGTGCATCTAGTACCCAGGGCGTTTCTTCCAGCAGGGCCGACTTCAATTCCTGATTGTTTTCTAAAGGAGATTTCAGTGCGGCCTGCCCGGCTTCTTCCTGCCATTTTTTAAATACAGTTTTCACACGTGGCGCTTCATCCATGATGTGAGCAGCCAGTGCATTCGCATAATAGCGGTTGAAAGTTTGCTCCGAACACTCGTAAGGATATTCAATCAGGTAGGGCAATGCCTTCACCACGTTCCATATCGGATTAGTCGTGTATTCTACCGTAAGGCCAAGCTGCGACATGGATGGGCTGGATGTAGCTTCCACAAGCTTTTCAAAAGAAAAATGCTTCTGTCCGCTACCATTCATCCACAGGGGTAAAGTCTCAGTCACCAACATGCGATTGGTCAGCACAGGCAGGATATTTTCCTCGCCATCTGTGAAGGCCCCTGCCTTTGCTGAAATGCGAATAATCATCGGCTCATAGCGGCTTTCAGGCACATGCAATAGCCAGGATACAGTACCGCTTGCATCCTGCTGCAAACTGAAAGGGAGTTCAGTTTGCGCCAGCCGGAATGCAGTGTTCAGCACCTTGCCGTTCAGTGCATCTACTATTTCAATTTTTGCAGTTCCCCGGAGCTGGCCTTCTGACAGGTTAACGATTTTGGAGGAAATCTGAATCGCATCTCCCTGACGCAAAAAACGGGGCAGTTCGGGCTGTACCATCAGGTCTTTCTGTGTCTTTACATTGCCGTTCAGTAAGCCGGTACACAGGTCCTTCGTGTGTGCAAATGCCATCAGTTTCCATTCTGTAAGTGCTTCCGGAATAGTGAATGAAATTCGTATGGCCCCCGTGCTATCGGTATGCAATTGCGGAAAGAAAAAGGCAGTTTCCTGTAAGTTTTTACGAATTGGAAATTCAACTGCTGCCAGGGCTTCAATTGGCTTTGCCGATGATGCAGGTGCTTCTTTCTGCCTGCTTACTTCACTATCCTTTTTCATCAATGGTTCTGCAGCACGCATACTCGTTGCAGACAGTATTCTTCCGCCTGAAGGAGCACCTTCCCTATCATATAGGAGGCCCCAGTTATTCTGACCGATATCATTGAGCCAGGCAATCTGATAATAGCTCTTGGCATATCCCGGCAATGCCGACACCTGGAATGTCGCAATACCTCTGGAACCGACAGGCTCAAAGCCAATATTCGCAATCCAGGAAGGCAGGACACTGAGCGAAGGAAACAAGGAACTGATTTGCCAGCTATGTGGTTTGAAGGCATCCAGAGATGCATCATAAAGCGTGGCCACAAGCTCAGCGGCCACCTGCTCTTTCTTTTCACCTCGCAGCAACAGCGTCCATTGCTCCTGCTGCCCGGGCAGCAGCTTGTTGCGGTGTGTCTCCCATTCAATATGCAGCTCTTTATTCTTCCAGGGCACATGGATTGGTGCGCTCACCTGATAGACCCGATTATCCCGAACTGTGATGTAAGAAACGGCAATGCCACCACGGTCATCTTCGCTGATGTTTTTGTGCCATTCATCTGTTCCGCTTGCATGCATGTGGCGGAGTGAAATTTCACTACCACCTATGTATTGCACCTGACGGATGAGATGTAATGCACCCAAGTCAGAGATGACTTTTATGTCTGCCTGTTCACCCGGCTCACGCGATTGCGTCTGCGGCCAAATGTTCAGTGCTGAGTAGGTGCTGCCTGAGGCAAAAGCATCCCATATCTGCACAAATTTCTTCTCCTCCACGGCCTTTCCCTGCTTGTCTTTGGCACTTATCGTAATGCAGTACCAACCATTGTCCGGGAATGCATTTTCCGGAAGCCTGATGTTGCTTTTTGGGGTGGTTATCAAGCTTTGTTCTGCCGTGATGGACTGTTCTTTCCAGTTTCGATAATCGTCTTCGTCTTTGTAGGCATCCAATGGGAAAGCCTTGTGGAAAACAGCTTCGCTCATCACGAATTGATCTGGAACAGGCCAATATCTCTTTCGATAAATCTGCTTTGGCTGCTGTAGCCTGGCCACTTGAATATGCATGGCTGTAGCGACAAAATCTCCATTTAGATTCTGGGAGCTAATCTGCCAGCTTCCTACTTCCTTTCTGGAAGATTGCGCGGGTATGTCCGCTACAATTTGCAAAGAGCGATACCCAATTGAAACCTGTGTTTCGCCAGAGCGTGTCTCACCATTCAGGTCGGTTACATCTGCATAGATTCTGTAGCAGAATACGGGCAGCGAGCGTGCATCAATACTTTGGTCGGGCAGTGCATCGAAAGTGATTTTGAATGTACCATTAGCATCAGTGGTGGTCGTGCCGGAAGCCATTTGTTGTTCGCTACTATGGCCTTGAGGTGCAAAGCGCCAGGCAAACCACCAGAATGGCCAACGAACCTGACGAACTACCCGGTATTTTACCACAGCACCATCAATGTTGTTGCCTGCATAAGCCACTGCATGTCCCTGAATACTGATGGCTTCATTCAGGACAAAGTCTTGCTTCAGGCTGTCCCAGCCTATCCTAAACTTCGGACGCTTATACGCTTCCACTGTAGGCCGAACTTCCCCCAATTCCTGCTGATCATTTTGGTCAAATGCTGCAATCCGCATCGTCCCACTTAAGCCACCCTGAGGTGCCTTGAATGTTCCGGATACAGAGCCCCATTCATTCGTGCGCAAGACCTGTCGGCCTACTTCCTGGCGATTAGCATCAAAAAATTTCAGGATTAATTCTTCGTCAGCTATCACCGCAGCACTTCTATTTACAGGCGACTCCCGCAACAAAATGGCTTTGAAAAAAATGCTTTGCCCCGGACGGTAAATACTTCGGTCTGTAAAGAATAGCACCTGCCTCGAATCTTTTGGCTGCGAATGGTAGCGGTAGAAATTGAGATAGCTATCGGAGTAAAAAACATCAGCTCCTTTCCTCAGCGCAAGCCCGTAAAAATTGTTTGCCTGGCTCTTCACGTGAAAAGCACCCGTAGCATTAGTACGAAAGCTTTCCGCCAGATTCAGGACATAGCCAGACTGATTGCGTTGCCATTCCTGCCTGTAAAAATCTACACGCACATCAGGGATCGGCACACCTGTTTCGCGCTGAACCACATAGCCATCGGCATCATGCAGCGCATTGCTTCCGGGAGCGTTCTTAATCAGCAGGGCAAGCTCTGTGCTTTGACAGAGAGCAAATGACAAGTCATTATCTGTTTTCTGGAAGGAGGGTTTTGCGGAAATGAAAATCGCATACATGCCCAATGGCAACGAATCAATTTTTACTTCTGTGCTGTGTTGCCTCAGGTCTTTTGTGCCGGGTAAGGAAAGCTGAAATGCCTGAACAGGCCTTATCCGAAGCAGCCTGTTGATAAAGGCAGAGTCCCCTCGTTGCCGGTCTATGTGGAAATAAGATTCCGGGTCCAGCTTCACAACCCGGAAATAGACTTCAGGAATATTCTTATAGCGCAGCAAGACTTTTGAAGGCCTTCCGGGCAGGATAGCTTCTTCTGTTTCGAGGCTGAGCATTGATGCCAGGATATTCTGGCGTAGGTGCATTGCATCAATGCCTCCTTCTGAGCCTGGGAATTTTGCGATGATAGAATCCAGTTTTGCTAGTACCGCGTTCAGGTTTACCTGAGGTTGCTCGGAAGTTTCGTTTTCATCCAGCCCCATCATGAGTCTGGCCAGGCGGAATGAAGCCAAGGCAGACAGCCTATGGCTGGCATACTTCGTTTCGATTTGCTCTAGTGCCTGACGGTATAATGTCGTTTTCTCAGGATTAACCGAATAGCGAAAAGCAAATTCCAGACGCTTTAAGTCGGCATCCAGAAAAGCATCCGGTTTCGTGTCGGCATGGTGCATAGCCAGCACTTCCTGATAGAGCCTGAGCGCCTGCCATTGTTCGGAAAGTGTGTCTCGGGAAGCGAAGTCGTGTCTGATAAATTTTGTAGCATCTGCAAAGGCAGCCGGATCATCCATCACGAATTGATAGGCAGGCGCCGTCAAATCCTTTTCATCATTTTCAAAGAAATCAAGGGCGCGAAAAGCGAGCAGGTCAAAGAGTGTAGGCCTTAAGGAAAGGGTGTTCTTCCCCTTTTCCAGCACAGGGCTGAGTTCCAGGATTGAAATCGTTTTCAGGCGCTCTGCTTCATCCAGTGAATGGGTATAAAGCGAACTGCATTTTTTGAAAAATTGCTGTGCATCCCATTGCTCAAAATCACCGGCTGATGCATCTGCTTCGCTTCCCGTTGCCCGTATGGTGCGGCTCAGAATTTTATAGCGATGCTCCTGATAGTAGCCCCAATATAACTGGGCGGCAATGCTGCGCCAGACAGCCTGATAAGGGAAGCCGGTAGCCCGAATCTGAGCTTCTGCAAGGGCAATATTGGATGAGTCTGATTGTTCCTGATTGTGGTTGTGGATGCGCATCAGAAAGAGTTGCGCCTTGAGCGTCTGCACAGCATCACCATCCCGCTTTGCGGAAGTGTACAGCTCGTTCACTAACCCTTCTGCACTTTCCGGAAGCCCACGATTGATTAGCGAATCCGCCTTTTTCCAATTAGCCAGGCTGGGTTCTTGCCCTTTTTGTGCCATGGCAGATATAGTAATCAACATGCAGCTTAGCAGCAGCAGGATGCTATGCTTCATAGAGGGAATAGGATTTTGTTGAAAGTAAAAATTAGAGACTCCGTAGCCCGGACATTTCACAAACGACTGCTGCATTTTAACAGCCTCAACATTCAAAAGTTGACTTCTCAAAAAGTCAATTTGTTTCCTTATAGAACGACTACGGAATTGGGAAACAGAAAGCTCATCCCGAAACCCCAATAGCAGCCTAAGTTTTATTTAAGAAATGCCTGCAAAGCATCCGCTTACCTTCGCGGAGCTACCATGAAAAGCTGTTGCAAAGAGGCACTCAGCACTGGAGAACCGGAACAGGAGCCTCAGAAGAAGAAGAGCGGCATTATCCCCTGGCTCAAAAGGCTGGGTGTCGTTGGCTTCCTCTTTTTCTTGTTTAAAGGCATCGCCTGGCTGGTGGTCTTTTGGGGCGGCGCCCGCTTCCTGGGATGCTGAGCGGACAAGTGCGCATTCTCAGCCACACATGCAGTTGGAACAAAGCAGTGTTGTATCTGATTATTTTTTTATCAGCAGTCGTGCAGAGCCTGACATCCGTCGCACACTTCAGCAGGATTTCGCTGACCGGCTTTCCACAGTAAAACGAAGTCAGGATAAGCATCAGATGCCATGAGAAAAGTTGCATAGCAGCACTGGCCCCTCAGTGTGCGACGCAACGGATGTCCCATCAGGGCACAACAGCTCGTAATCCAAAAAATTTTTCCTGAACCCATGTTTTCCTGCCCATTCACGGCATCATTCCAGGCGTGCGGGGCTCGTGCAGGATAGCCTTTAAAATGTCCAGAGATTTTAGTGGACGCATATGCCCGGTGTGGCGATGCAGAAACTCCAGATACCAGGCCAGCAGCCGGTTTCGGCTGGTGCCATTCAGGATTAGTTGCGGTAGGGAATCGAACCCGCTGCAATGCATCAGTTGATCAAAAGAAGAGGCATCTCCTGTGTTCAGGGTACTGCCCTGGCTGGGCAGGTCAGCCACGTAGGCGCCTTCTTCCAGACTTAAATATGGCGTTGCTTCACCGCAATGTCCTGCGATATCAAAGCCTAATGCCCGCCCGCATTGCAAGGCAAAAAAGAGCGGGAAGTTGGCCACATCTTCCAGCGTTCTTTGATCCAATTCTTCGAAGTATTCTTTTGAAAAATCAAACAGGGAAGGCATGGGCACAGCCTCGGGCAGCAGGCAGAGCAACAGTTCGATAGAGAATAGTGCGATGCTGTTTTTGATTACTTCCTCATGCAGGCTTTTGTAGAACACAGCAGGAGAAAATTCTTTCAGGCTTTGCAGATTCCCTTGCGGACGGTGATAAGCCACCAGGTCTAAAATCATGGCTGGCTGCAAGAGCCCTGCCCGGCTGCTGCGCCCTTTTCCGGCTGCGCTGCGCACGCCTTTCAGCAAATAACTCTGCACACCAAACACACGTGTGAACTGCGTCGTGATGAGGCTGCTCTCACCATATTTTAGCGAACGCAGCACAATAGATTGCGTGGCAGAAATCATCGTTTTTTTCGAAGCCGGATGTAGCAGCCCTAATGCATGAACAGCATCTTGCCTACGGCCTTTTCAACCCCATCGCGGCTGCTGGCAAAGATGAGTAACACGCCGCTCTGCGGTCTGTGGCCGGTATAATCCATCCCATTCCATACCAGGCTTCCGCCCGTGGCCTTGGCACGGTAGATGAGCTGGCCGGCAATGTCGGTGATGCGCACATCCGCATCGGTGGTAAAACCGGTCATCGTGATGGGGCCTTTGTAATCGGAGCTGATGGGATGAGGGAAGATGCGGATGCTTTGCGCTTGTTCGCTGCCATCGGTTGCGGTGCCGTGATAAGATACGAGGCCATCCTGGGTGCCGAAATACACATCGCCAGTGACACCGTCCACAGCAATGGACTGGATAACATTGGAAGGCAAAGGAGAATTATCTACTGTGAATCGCTCCAGGATTTTTGACGCATCCGGCGAGAGCAGCCACACACCATTATTGGTGCCGACCCACTTACGGTTTGCTCCATCCACGGCAATGGCATTCACACTTTCATTGGCAAACAGAATACCGGCAAACTGATCATACTGCACGATGCGCAGCTCCACATCACTGGTCTTGTCTTGCATGAGCAGGCCCGGACTTCCTGCGATTCCGATGCCCTGGTCTGTGCCAATCCAGATGGCTCCATCCCGGTCTTTAGCCAGGCAAAGCACATTATTGGAAGGCAGGCCACCATTACCTTTCCCGGCAGTTAGATTGCGATAGTCGTCATCACTTTGTGTTTCGGGTGTGCCGCCGTCATTGTATATGATGACGCCGCCAAGAGGTGCCAGGTACCACTTCTGATTGAGGTCGTCCACCAGCATATCAGCACCGGAATTGGCAATGGGCCGGTTGAATCGGGGTACGGAATAATAGTACCAATGCCCATCCGCCGTGCGCACTGCCAGCTCCTGATTGAGGCCATATTGGTTCACCCAAAGCGCGCCGTTTTGGTCAAAGGCCAGGCCTCGGGCAGGATAGTTTCCATTCAGGCCCTGCAACTCACCTTGCTTAATCATGCGCTCGGTGCCGTCTGCTTTGCGCTCATAGATGCCGCTTTCAGCGGTGCCGGCATAGAGTGTCCCACTAACAGGATCTACAGCAAACGCCAAAAAATCGAGCACACTGTCTTTGAATAAAAGATGGTTGTAGGCGTTGTAAAATTTCCAGTGGTCGTCTGTGAAATGCGAAATGCCAGTACCCCTTAGGCGTGGTTCATTGCTGCCTGGATACACACCACCATGCGCTACCCACACTTCATCGTTATGTGCATAGACCGCCGTGTTATCTGCATCACCTGGGCCGTCCGGAATCACATAATGCAGCCCGGAGGAATCATGCAGAATCAGGCCCAGATAGGCATCAGCCACCCAGAGTCGGCCATCGGCACCTTCCACTGTGCCGCCGGGATAAGCCACAGCCGTCGAATCCACTACTGCATTTGAGGTCGCAATATGCAGGCTGCGGCCTTGTCCTTTATCATCAAAAATGCCAGTGTATAGCAGGCTGTCGCCGGCATCTAAACGCAGGATATGTGTGCTGTCACGATACCAGATACGTTGCCGAATACCCGGGCCACTGAACCGAAACAGCGAATCGCTGATTCCCGAACTGGTGGCATAAAGACTCTGTTTCAAAATTGCCAGATGGCTGAAGGCACGGCTGGTATCGAAAGGTTGCCAGTTACCAAAAACCTGTGGGGCCGGGTTGCTTTTCGCGATGCGAAAAATACCCGCATCAGAAGCGGCATAAAGAAAAGTATCGTCAGCGGTAACGGCATTCACAGGAAGCGTCTGGCCCGCCTGGCTGAAAACGTAAGTCTCTTTCACTTCCTGCCGGTCCAGATCAATAACGATGATGCCCAAGCCGGTGCTGAGATAGGCAAGGCCGTGATCTGTAAAAATGCCACGGATGCTTTTATCGCCGGAAACACTCTTGTTTTTCAGGTCGGGCAGCACCGTGAAATTGTGGTAGCGAAACAGGTCAATATTGCTGTTCTGGTAACAGATGATGACGCTGTTGGTTGCGGCATCATAAGCCAGCCCAATGGGGTTCGCATCGTGCATGCCCTCCACCTTGCTATAAGTCTCGATATTCCTGTCTGATGTGTTATAGCTGAAAAAGCCTTTGGCGCTGGTGACGTACAGTGTGATGCCATCTGTAGCAATTCCGGTAGCCTGATTGTAGGGAAGATGCCCCCTCCATTTACCTACCGGGCGAAACTGTGCAAATACATTAGAAGTCCCAATCAATAAGAGCAAAAGCAAACCAGAGCATCGGATCATAATGAGTAATCGGGGCAAAATGGAATTTTCAAAAGTATCTTAATAACGAGCCGGGATTGCGCATATTGCCATGAGCCATTTGGCATTTTATGTCACTTTTGAGGCTGAGGAAGATTTTCAGTTTCTGATTGGTAATGCCGCATCTCGCCTGAATTCTGAGCAAATTATTTTCTATTGTCCATGAGCATTCAAAACAATTACGTCGCCATCATGGCCGGCGGTATCGGTAGCCGCTTCTGGCCCGAAAGCCGTGCAGCAAAGCCTAAGCAATTTTTGGACTTGCTGGGCACAGGCCGTTCCCTGATTCAGTGGACCTACCTCCGCTTCCGTGAAATATGCCCACAGGAAAATATCTTTTTCATCACCAATCAGCATTATATCGGGATGCTCAAAGAGCAGATTCCTGAAATATCGGACGAGAATATTATCTCAGAGCCTTCCCGAAAAAATACAGCACCCTGTGCCGCGTATTTCGCCCATAAGATGTTGGCGAAAAATCCCAAAGCCAACATCATCATGTCGCCCGCCGATCACCTGATCATGGATGAACGGGCCTTCGAACGCTCCATGCACGAAGCCCTTGATTATGTGGCCCACCACAATGCCCTACTCACACTGGGCATTAAGCCTACCAGGCCCGATACTGGTTACGGCTACATTCAAATTGAAACGGAAAATGCTAATGATCATAGCGTCGCACGTGTAAAGACTTTTACGGAAAAACCTTCATTAGACTTGGCACGCACCTTCCTTAAAAGCGGTGACTTCCTCTGGAACTCGGGCATCTTCATCTGGAATGTGCGCAGCATCATCGAAGCCCTGGAGAAATTCCTTCCGGAGCTGAATGAGGTTTTTGCGCAGGCTCAGGAAGATTACAACACGCCCCGCGAAGCTGCCGTCATTGCAGAGCTATACCCACAATGCACCAACATTTCGATTGACTACGGCATCATGGAAAAGGCCAAGAATGTATTCAGCATTCCGGCTTATTTCGGTTGGTGCGACCTCGGCACCTGGGACAGTGCCTATGATAATTCCCAAAAAGATTATCTCGGCAATGCCGTGTATGGGCAAAATGTGATGGTGATTGATGCCAACGAATGCATGATTAAAGCCCCTGATGAAAAATTGGTGGTGGTGCAGGGTCTTGACCGCTTCGTATTGATTGACACACCCGATGTACTGCTCGTCTGCGAGCGGGCCCGCGAACAACAAATCAAGGATTATGTGGCCGAAGTGAAGCGGAACAAAGGTGATAAATATTTATAAAGCACAACCTGAAGCAAAGCACCAGGTGGCCTTATAAATTCGCATAACTTAGGCTCTGTCGGGATTTGTAAAACAGATTCTTCTGATTTAGACGTGGCCCATCCTAAAGTCACCATATTCAGCGTCATGTCGGCCCTTGCGGCACAACATGGAGCCATCAATCTCTCGCAGGGTTTCCCTGATTTTGAGATGGATGCCCGCCTGATTGCCCTCGTCTATCAGGCCATGCAAAAGGGATTTAACCAATATGCCCCGATGGCCGGCCTTGCCTTATTGCGCTACGCCATTGCCGATGACTTCCTGAAACGTCATGAGCTGGATATAGATGGCGAGTCTGAAATCACCATCACTCCGGGAGCTACTTATGCAATCTACACGGCATTTGCCTGCATCCTGCGGCCCGGCGATGAAGTAATTGTACTGGAACCTGCCTACGACAGCTATATCCCCAACATCATTCAATGCGGCGCAAAGCCGGTCTGCTTGCCCCTTCGCGCACCTGAATTCCGACCCGATTGGGATGAAATACGCGGCGCCATAACCCAGCACACCCGGGCCATCATCGTCAACTCACCACACAACCCAACCGGGGCCTGCTTTCTTCGTGAAGACTTGGATGAACTGGCCAGGCTGGCTGAGCAAAACAAGCTCTATGTCATTTCTGACGAGGTGTATGAGCAGCTCGTATATGATGGCCGCAAGCATCAGAGTGTGCTTTCTCATCCCGGCCTGCGCAGCCGCTCATTTGCCATCTTTTCATTTGGTAAATCTTTCCACTGCACGGGCTGGAAAGTGGGCTACTGTATTGCACCTAATGATCTAACTCTTCAGTTCAGAAACCTGCATCAGTTTCTCGGCTTTTCAGTCAGTACACCCATGCAAAAAGGCATTTCAGATTATCTGGTATTGCCCGACCGCAAATCACCTGCTTTAGAGATGCAAGCCCGCCGCGACCTGTTTTTGAAGTTGATGAAGCATACACCTTTCAGGCTGCTCACGCCTGCGGCAGGCTCCTATTTCCAACTTCTTTCCTACGAAGGAATTTCCCCGATGGGCGACCATGAATTTGCAACCTGGCTGACTAAAAACTATGGCGTAGCCAGTATTCCCGTTTCTGCCTTTTACAGCAAAGGACGCGATGAACATCTACTGCGTTTCTGCTTCGCGAAGAAATTGGAAACCATCGAAGCCGCAGCAACCAGACTAGCTTCGCTCACCCTATAATTTCCCTACAGAAATTTGACGTATGGCAAAGTACCGGCAAGGCGGATTGGTTTATTCCACCAATCCCGATTTCAATCCTGCACAAGACGAGCAAGACGCAATAACAGAAAGCCTTCCCAAGACACAACAGAAGCTGCGGGTGCTGCTGGATAAAAAGCAACGTGCCGGGAAGGTGGTCACGCAGGTGACCGGCTTTGTGGGCAAGCCCGAAGACTTGCAGGCATTGGGAAAAGAACTAAAAACCAAATGCGGAACAGGCGGCAGCGCGAAGGATGGAGAAATCCTGATTCAGGGCGACTACCGGGAAAAAATCATCGCCTGGCTGAAAGACTGGGGCTATATAAACATGAAGTAGATTTTTTTGCCGGCTGGAAGCGCCCTGATGAGGCATCCGTTGCGTCGCACACTGAGGGGCCAGTGCTGCTATGTTGCTTTTTTCATGGCATCTAAGTATGGCCCCCGACTCTATGCCTTCATCCCTTCTGAATATTCAGAAACAGCCTGCCCTAATCCTACCTTTGCGGCCCATGCCGCAACTTTCCGACATTAAGCTCCTCAACGAAAAAGAAACCCGCGCCGGCTTTGGCGAGGGCATCCTCGAAGCAGGTCGCCGCAATCCTGATGTGATTGCCCTTACCGCCGACCTCGCAGGCTCCCTCAAACTGGGGCCTTTCATGAAAGAATTTCCCGATCGCTTTGTGCAATGCGGCATTGCCGAAGCCAATATGATGGGTGTGGCTGCCGGCCTGTCCATCGGAGGAAAGATTCCTTACACCACCACCTTCGCCAATTTCTCCACCTCCCGCGTCTATGACCAGATCCGCCAAAGCATTGCCTACAGCGGAAAGAACGTCAAGATTTGCGCCAGCCATGCCGGCCTAACCCTGGGCGAAGACGGCGCCACACACCAGGTGCTCGAGGATATCGGCATGATGAAAATGCTGCCCGGCATGACGGTGATTGTGCCCTGCGATTTCAATCAGACCAAGGCCGCCACCATCGCTATTGCTGGCTACAAAGGCCCCGTCTATCTCCGCTTTGGCCGACCCAAATGGGCCAACTTCACAGCCGAAGACGGCAGCGATTTTCAGATTGGGAAAGCACAGCTTTTAGCCGAAGGCAGCGATGTCAGCATTATCGCTTGTGGACACCTCGTGTGGATGGCTGTGCAGGCAGCCCAGATTCTGGCCGAAAAAGGTATCTCCGCCGAGGTCATCAACATGCACACCATCAAACCGCTGGACGAAGAAGCCATTCTGAAATCTGCTGCCAAGACCCGCTGTGTGGTGACGGCAGAAGAGCATCAACAAAACGGTGGCTTGGGCGAAAGTGTGGCTGCCGTGCTGGCCCGCAAGCTGCCCACACCAGTTGACATGGTAGCCGTGCAGGATACGTTTGGCGAAAGCGGAACACCGATGCAATTGCTGACCAAATACGGCCTGACGAAAGAGAATATCGTTGCGAAAGCAGAGGCAGTCCTGGCGCGGAAATAAGCTATGCCTTGCGGCGTAAAAGCGCTCCCAATTCGGCACGCTCCAGCTTCCAGACGCTCAGGATAAATACGAGCATCAGCACCATGCCGCTAAATAAGCGAATCAGGAAGGATGGGCTCAGCCGGGCAATGCCTTCCTGCGCAAAAAAGAGCAGTGTGATGAGGCCAATATATCCCAGCAATCGGCCCACGGCATAGGGCACTGGGAAGTAGCGCTGCCCTGCGAAATAAGAAGCCACCATCATACTGATGTAGCAAATGGCCGTTGCCCAGGCGCAGGCCCACATGCCCCATTTCGGGATAAAGGCAAAGTTGATGACCAGCGTGATGGCCGTGCCCATGAGTGTGATGGCCACACCCCAGCCCAGGTGGTCTTTGATTTTATACCAGACTGATAGGTTGTAATAGATGCCGAGGGCGAGGTTGGCATAGAGCAGGATGGGCACCACGCCCAAGCCTACGCGGTATTCCGCACCGACCATGTATTGCCAGACATCCAAAAACAGCGCCGTGAACAAAAAGGCAAAGCAGAGTGTGATGACGAACCATTTCATCACTCGCGCATAGGTCTGTGGGGCATTGCGCTCATTGCTTTGGTTGAAAAAGAAGGGTTCTGCTGCCAGTCGAAAAGCCTGGATAAACAGTGTGATGAAAATGGCCAGCTTGTAGTTGGCGGAATAGATGGCTACGGCTCGTTTAGCGGTTTCGGCATCTGTAGGCAGGAGCTGGCGTAGCATGATGCGGTCCATCGTTTCGTTGACCATACCGCCCAGCCCGATGATAATGAAGGGTGAGCTGTAGGCCAGGATGCGCCGCCACAAGGCTGCATCGAATCGAAAGCGGAAGCCGGCCCATTCCTGAGCCAGCAGCAGCAAGGTGGCTACGGAACCGGCGAGGTTGGCTAAGAGCAGCAACGCAGGCTTGGTGTAGCCCGCGTACCAGAGGGCATAGCTGCTATCCGGGTGCTGATCCACCCAGCCTGGCGACCAGGCAATGAACAACACAGTGAGGGCCACATTCACCGTGATGCCCAGCACACGGATGAAGGCATACTTACGCGGCCTGCCCACCTGACGCAGCTTTGCGAAAGGAATCACTGCCAGCGTATCCGCCGCGATGATGGCCACGGAAAGTGTGATGTATTCCGGATGGCCGGTGGTGCCCAGCAGCTCGCTCAGTGGCTGGCGGAAGAGCAACACAATGCCGCTCAGAAGCAGGGTGCTGACCAGCAGTGAGCTGAAGCTGGTTTCGAAAAGTTTGCGTTTGTCTTCGTTGGTAGCGGCAAAACGGAAGTAGGCCGTCTCCATGCCGTAGGTGAAGATGATGTTGGCGAAAGAAATGGCTGCGTAGAGGACGGAGAAATCGCCGTAGTCGGCCTGGCCCTTGGGTGTATGGAGCAGGTAGGTGAGCAGCGGTGTGAGCAGGTAGTTGAGCAGTCGGGCGGCGATATTGCTCATGCCGTACCAGATGGTCTGCCCTGCGAGGCTTTTCAGAGATGCCATTTGCGGCTGCAAGGTTCCAAAAAATTAATGTTTGTTGTGCGTGTCGTTCGCCGGGTTTCGAACGGGGTTTCCTTTTTTTAAGAAATGGACAAATCGGGTTGCGACACTCCTCCAGTATTTCATGAGGAAAGCCTGATAGTAGCTATCAGATGAACGGTGCCATCGCCACAAAAGCTTTATAGCAGCACCATAGCTTAACCCACAAAAATTTCCACATACCAGCTTAGGGCTTTGGGCCTTGCTAATTTTGAGGGCATGCAGCAATACCTGAAACTTCTGCGGCACATCCTGGACGAAGGTGTGGTGAAAACAGACCGTACCGGCACGGGCACCCGCTCGGTGTTTGGCTACCAGATGCGCTTTGATTTAGCGCAGGGTTTCCCGATGGTGACGACGAAAAAGCTGCACCTGAAAAGCATCATCCATGAGCTGCTCTGGTTCCTGAATGGCGACACGAACATTGCTTACCTGAAGGAGCATGGTGTGGGTATCTGGGATGAGTGGGCAGATAAAAACGGCGAGCTGGGCCCTGTGTATGGGCATCAGTGGCGGAGCTGGACCGGAGCCGATGGCAAGACGCACGACCAAATCAAAGATGTGGTAGCCGAAATTCAACGTAATCCGGATAGCCGTCGGCTAATTGTGTCTGCATGGAATGTGGGTGACCTGCCGAAGATGGCCTTGAGCCCCTGCCATGCACTGTTTCAGTTTTTTGTGTCGCCGGCGCCGCGGGGCGAAGCAAAAGCCCGACTGAGTTGCCAGCTTTATCAGCGCAGTGCGGATGTGTTTCTGGGTGTGCCTTTCAACATTGCATCTTATGCCTTGCTGACGATGATGGTGGCACAGGTTTGCGATATGGCACCGGGCGAGTTTATCCACACCTTCGGCGATGCGCATCTCTATAGCAACCATCTGGAGCAGGCACAGCTTCAGCTTTCACGTGAGCCTTTCCCGCTGCCGTTGATGCGGCTGAACCCGGAAGTGAAAGACATTTTCGGGTTTCGCTATGAAGATTTCAGCTTAGAAAACTATCAGGCGCATCCGCATATCAAAGCGCCGGTAGCAGTGTGAGAAGCGGAGAATTTGCTTACAGATTTTGAAGCGTTATCAGAGGGACAGAGGGATTCTTTTGCAAGCCTGCAATGCGGTAAATATTGGCTGCGTTTTGCTGTGGATAAGTGACCAGTGTGTAGTATTCCTTCATCGTTACCAAACCGAAAACTGTAGGGAGGCCCCAAGTTGTATCGCCATTGACGGTGGGTGGTAAAGCTCCTATCCAAGCGGGTTTGAAGCCGCCTAAGACATCTAAGGGATGGGCAGTCGCAAAATTGTTCCAGCAAGCTTTTGCAGCAATGGAATTGGGTGTGTTTGGCCCCATATCTGTACCGATATGGCCCACGTATTCTTGCCCGCCAATCCGGTAATTAGTGATGTAGCAGCCGCTCATGGGGCCAGTGAGGACATCCAGTCCGTTGAAAGGAACCTGGCAGATGCTGCCCGGCACCCAATGCAACCATTGAAAGTTTCGGTGTGCTTTATGGCCAGTGCCTAAAACCACATTACTAGTCTTCACTTTGGAGCCTGTGGACTCCTGGATAGTCATTGCGATGGAAGCCTGAGTGACGAAATTGCCTTGATTGCCTGCTGGCTTGGGCGAGTTGATGGTCAGATTCAGAAACCTGCCTACGATGAGTTTTTGCTCAATCATGATTGCCCGATTTTTTTAGGATGAATGGGGAACTTCTGAAAGCAATATTCCCAAATGGCAGGCAAAAGCAAGCGTTAATGCAAGCCTGCATTTCCGTGCGCCACAGACTTACTCTTCCTCCTGCCCCTGCAACAAATCCTCGAAACGCTCGCGTCGGCGGATGAGCCGGGGTTGCCCGTTTTCCAGCAAGACCTCTGCAGGGCGTGGCCTAGAATTAAAGCGGCTGCTCATCTCAAAACCATAGGCGCCAGCATTGTGAAA
>CAYRJR010000001.1:35823-39068 GCA_964424655.1 uncultured Chitinophagaceae bacterium | reverse complement strand
TCTGGATCGGTCATAGCATCGTTCCGGGCTTGAGAGCGAGTCTATTCGCCGGCGTATGTCTTCTTCAGGAATTCTATGATATCGCGCAGGCTTGCACCGGCTTTGCCAACATATTGAGCGGCGGCAAAGACAGTATCCAGGTCGCTATCATTCAGCCCAAAATCAGCAAGAGCCAGGAAAGGCTTACGGTCTTTGCGCGGGCGGATGGGATTGGTGGTAGCCAGCAGATGTCCGCGTTTGCGGTATGCACGAATCATGCGGAAGACTGCGAATTCTTTAGCAATCTGGCTGCTGCTGATACTGCGTGTTTCAGTTGTGCTCAGGGCAGAACCGCCATTCCGGTCCACCGCATAATCAAAGCCTTTGAAGAAAGATGCCCATTCAGGGTCAATGCCATCGGGGTTTCTGAGATAGTCGGTGTAAAGCCCTTCGATGAATTGGGGGTGTGCGTTGGAAATAAACGAAAAGTCGGCTGCCATGATTGAGGAAAGCTGCAATGAACGAGGCCAAAGTTAGCCCTTGAATGTGGGGCGGGGCTTGACTAAAGTCATGGGCAATTGCTAAAAAGCGTCAGACTTATCAACCCGCATCGGCAGTGGACATAAGGAAGCTATCATTAATGCTTCTTATGAGGAGGTTTCAGCGCTGTTATTTTTCCTGCATAGGTGATGGCTTCATAATCCGTATTGCCAATAGCCAGGGTAGCGTATCCACCAGGCAGCACATTGAAACGCACTTGCTGAATCCTGCCTTTTGCTTTGGGCACAAGTTGAATCTGGATTTCGTTTTTGACTTCTTCTTTCACTTTCGACTGGTAGCCTTTCAGCCCAAATTTTTCTTCATAAGTGATTTTTGAAAAATCCGGCTTCCCATTTTTCATCGGTATTGCACCAGACTTGAATCGCTTCTTGGGTGCAGGTAGAAAGCAGATGATGGAATCAGGTGTCACCCTGAGATAGTATTGTTCAGCATGAACGATGGTGCGTTTTTGACCGAGTAACACGACGATATATGATGGCCGAAATATGTAGGACTGTTCCCGGATTCCCTGATCCAAAGCCATGTCATCTTTCGTCTGAGCAAAGGATGTGGAACAGGTCAGGAGTAGCAAACAGACGATGAATATTCTGTGTAAAAAAGTGCTTTTCGGAAGGATAAACATGTTGCGATTGAAACGAAAAAGAATGATGTTTTTCGCAACTGAAATTAGCTCAGTGGCTTGAAATGACAGGTCTGAAAATTTGGCCTCTTCAGCGCAACCCGTCCCGGCAAGGGCAGCACCCAAGAGCATCCGGACTTACCTTGCCCCTATGCATCCTTTCCCCGGAAATCTTGCCTTTTCCACCATTGCCTTGCAGGAAGCCTACCAGCTTGATGCCTTACAGCGACTACTCAGATACCTACAAAAACACGCACCATTTTATCAGGAAAAACTGGGTAAGTCTTCGCCTGTTTCAATCCAAAGCCTGGAAGATCTGACCGCACTTCCCTTTACCAGTAAAGAAGATATTCAGCAGCAGAATTGGGCGTTCCTGTGTACCCCGCGAGCAGGGATTCGCGAATACATGACCACTTCGGGCACCATGGGCAAGCCGGTTACAATTGCCCTCACAGAAAATGACCTGCAACGCCTTGCTTACAACGAATGTCAATCCTTTAAAATCGCAGATGGCAGCCCAGATGATGTGTATCAACTGGCCCTCACCCTTGACCGACAGTTTATGGCCGGCATGGCATACTACAGCGGTATCCACCGTCTGGGCGCTTCACTGGTCCGATGCGGGCCGGGCCTGCCAGCCATGCAATGGGAAGCCATTCAGCGCCTGGGCAGCACTGCCATTGTAGCCGTGCCTTCCTTCCTGCTGGCCATGGCCAAATGGGCACAAGAACAAGGCATAGACCTGAGCAAGAGCAGCCTGAAAAAAGCTATTTGTATCGGGGAAAGCCTGCATCGGAATGACTTCTCACCGAATGCACTGGCCAGTCAGTTGCAAGCCCTCTGGCCGCTCCGTGTTTATGGCACTTATGCTTCAACAGAAATACAAACCGCTTTCACCGAGTGCCGTGCAGGCAAAGGGGGGCATCATCAGCCGGAACTGTGCCTTGTAGAAATTATTGGGGACGATGGTAAGAAAGTACCCGATGGGGAAACGGGTGAAGTGGTCATCACAACACTGGGTATTGAAGGGATGCCTTTACTCCGCTATCGAACGGGAGATGTTGCAGCGCTACATGCCGAAGCATGCTCCTGCGGTCGCCTGTCCAAAAGGCTGGGACCGATTGTCGGGCGCAAAGGCCAAATGATAAAATACAAAGGCACCACCTTATTTCCTTCCGCTATTTATGATGTGCTGAATGAATCGCCGATTGTGCAAGATTATTTGTTGGAAGTATTCAGTAATGAGCAGGGCATGGATGAACTCCTGCTGCATCTGCAGGCTTCCATTCTGGAATCAGGACAGGCAGAAAAGTTGCGCGATAAGCTTCGGTCAAAGTTGCGTGTGGCCCCGGCCATGTACTTTCATACAAAAGAAGAATTACGAGGATTGATTAACCCGGAAGGATCAAGAAAGGCAATTCGATTTTTAGACAGAAGAAACCACTGAGTCGGGATTCTGAAGGAGGCTCATATTCCTTTTTATGGGGCGGAATGGGTTCCACACAACGGGGGCATTAATTTGTCTGGGGGAGGCATTGGTTCAGTTTTTTTAAACATAAAAATCAAGGTCAGTCTGATTAGATAATTTAGGCAATGCAATTGACTGAACAGTCCGCCCTCACATAGGTATCGAATCAATTCAATCGGGTATGCTCAATAGGAAAGACTCCATTCAGAAAGCACAGATCCACAATGAAAAGTTTGCCCCGGCCCCTGGTGTAGCCCGAAAACTCAGCGACTTTACGACCACCCGGTCTATCCTCAGGCTCGTCCCGATTTCAATTATCATCGGTGCTTTTGGCGCACTCATTGCCATTGTCCTGCTCGACCTGATTGCGCTCATCAGCAATTATCTCTATTACCAGCATTGGGACTATCACCTAACATCCCCCCGAAACAACACCCTGGGCTGGCTGGCAATATTGATACCTATGGGTGGTGGTTTAGTCGTAGGACTCATGGCGCGCTATGGTTCTGAAAGAATCCGTGGACATGGCATCCCCGAAGCGATGGAGACCATCCTGGTGGGCGGCAGCAAAGTGGAACCCAAGCTCACCATCCTGAAGCCTATAGCCAGCGCTATTAG
>CAYRJR010000001.1:6574-35813 GCA_964424655.1 uncultured Chitinophagaceae bacterium | reverse complement strand
TTAGTATCGGTACAGGAGGCCCATTTGGCGCCGAAGGGCCTATCATTCTGACGGGCGGAGCTGTTGGCTCTGTACTGGCGCAATTCCTGAATCTGACAGCCATTGAACGGAGAAGCCTGCTCGTGGCGGGAGCCGTGGCCGGCATGAGTGCCGTTTTTGGAACTCCCATTGCCGCAGTCATACTGGGCGTGGAGCTACTGTTGTTTGAATGGAAACCCCGCTCCTTTGTGCCGGCTGCTATTGCCAGTGCGGTGGCAGATGGCATCCGGCATTGGTTTGTTCATCATGGATGGATGAATCATGAACCATTGTTCCCGGTATCTAAAATGCAGGAGCTGGGCACCACCGGCCTGATGGATGCTGTGATTTTAGGCGTGGCTTGTGGCGCTATGGCCTGGGTACTGACTAAGGCGGTGTATGGCGCAGAAGATGCATTTAGAAAACTACCCATTCACTGGATGTGGTGGCCCATCATCGGCGGGTTGATTGTGGGCGTTGGAGGCTTGATAGAACCACAGGCACTTGGCGTGGGCTACGACACCATTGCCGATGAGCTGGCAGGCACCATTGCTATAAGTTCCCTGATTAGCATTTTCGTCGTCAAACTCATTATATGGGCTGTGGCCTTAGGCTCCGGAACGAGCGGGGGTATTCTGGCTCCTATCCTGATTATGGGAGCCGCATTGGGCGGCTTGCTGGGCCTGGCTTTCCCGGATAAAGTACCTTCTGAATGGGCCTTGCTGGGAATGGCTGGCGCGCTGGCAGGCGTGATGCGATCCCCTTTTACTTCCATTGTCTTTCCCATAGAGTTGACTCACTCTACCGACTTATTTCTTCCCCTTCTGATCACCGTCACTCTGGCACACCTGATCAGTGTGCTTACTCTGAAACGCTCCATCCTGACAGAGAAAGTTGCCCGTCGTGGCTTTCATGTGCTGCGGGAATATGCTGTGGAGCCACTCAAGGTTTTGTTCGTTGAAGAAGTTATGTCCACCAACATCCTGACCATCCAGACCGGTACCCGAATGAGCCAGGTGAAAGAAACCATCCAGGCACAACACGAGATGAGAAAACAACGGTTAATACCCGTGGTGGATGCATCAGACAAATTGCTGGGAGTTATTTCCTGGCAGGATGTGCTTGAACGAGCCTTGAAAGATGAATTAAGCGGCACCGTTGATGAGCTGATGCGAACTGACATGATTACTACAAACCCAGAGGAATCATTGCGTGCAATCGCAGACAGGATGGCCTTGCATCGTGTGGGAGTGATGCCTGTAGTGGACAGTCAAGACCCAGGTAAACTCCGGGGCCTCATTACGCAGTTCGATTTGCTGGCCGCCCGCGACCATTTGTTGCAGGAAGAACGGAGCCGTGAGCGGGTTTTGAAAATGTGGTCCGTCAGTCAATATGCCAACTATCCACGCTCTGCAATTTCAAGTTTGCAGCAATATTTCCGTAGCTCAAAAGAAGTGGACAAAACAAATCAGGATTAGCCTCCAAGATGCTCCATCGCACCCTGAGCAAGGGCATCCATATCCATAAACACCAGCTCCCAGATATGTCCATCCGGGTCTTCAAAAGCTTCACTGTACATGAAGCCCAAGTCTTGAGTAGGGCGTGCTGATTTGCCTCCGGCTTCAATGGCTTTCCGGGTCATTTCCTGCACTGCTTCGCGGCTCTCAGACGACAAAGCATTGATGACTTCCGTGCTGGTTGTGGCATCAGCAATTGCTTTTTTCGTGAATTGACTCATGAATGGATGCGTGAGCAACATCACATAAATCTGATTTGAGATAACCACACAGGCAGCATCCTGATTACTGAATGCTTCATTGATGCTGTAGCCAAGTGCTGCATAGAATGCCCGGGAAACGTTGAGGTCTTTGACGGGCAGGTTGACGAAAATTTGTGTACTCATGATTGGTTTTCCTTTAAAATATTGTCCGTCTTATACCTGGCTATTGCGCAGACCCGGCAGGTCCTTGCTCCAGAATTTGCTTTAGGTTATTGAGGCCATCCTGAAGGTCTTTGCCAATCATATTCTCCATAAACAGCGACATGAAATTCATTGGCCAGGGTGAATGACCTTCAAAAGTCCAGCTCACTTTCGTCGCCCCCGGCCCGGCATCAAGCATTATGAATTGTGCCTTAGCCTCCGACTTCCAGGGCTTTTCAAACCGGAGTGCCATTGCTACTCGTTCCCCATCCTGAATAGCCGTGATTTCCTGTTCTCCTTTTCCTACTTTATCGTTTCCATCCCAGGCAGAAACAAACCCAACCATGCCATCCTGCCCTCTGAAACTTTGCTTCATATTGGGGTCTGCTTTTGCCCAGACGCTGTACTGATTTTGATTCTTGAGTTGACGAACGAAAGCAAATACTTCTGCTCGCGGACGGTTGATGACAACTTCCCTGCTGATGGAATAATCCCTGGGTAGAAATAGTGCAACGACTAAGGGGATGGCAATAATAATGGCCAGGACAAGGAGAATGCGCTTGACGATTTTCATGGCTATGACATTCAGATTTTGTTTGATGAAAATACCTGTTTACATGATGAATTTGGGCATTCTTTCATGGAAACTACAGGCCAGCTCTGCAACTATTATTTTATGACCCTTGCCTTACAGTTGCTGATTTGCGTGCCTCTTCTCTGATTACGGTGGGATGTGTATGCTATGGGATAATTGTAGTTGCCAGCACCTAAGGGAATGGAAGTATGCATTGGTCAACCTCAGCGAACAAAAAGCTTATTCACAAGAGCCAACAAACAGGTGAATAACTTCGCCGCCCAAATTTTCTGCATGCGCCTATTTCTCTACGCAGCACTCATACTGGCTTTCTGCAACAAGGCTTCTGCCCATTCAGATACACGGGTTGATTCGATGAACGAACAAAGATTCAACCTCCACTTCCAGACCACATACATCTATCAATACAGTGCCCGTTTTCATTCGCCCTATTCAGGACAAAACAGCCTGAATGCAAATGAGGAAAGAGAGAATTCTCTCACCATGACTTTGTTCGGTGGCCTCCGCCTCTGGCCAGGTGCCGAAGTGTATGTAAATCCAGAGATTGCCGGAGGCAGCGGCCTGAGCGGTGCTGTTGGTATGGGCGGTTCATCCAATGGTGAAACAACCCGAATAGGCGATCCTTCGCCTACCCTTTACCTGGGCAGAGCTTATTTCAGCCAATGCTTTTCTCTTAGCCCCGAAGTGAAAGACACCATCTCAGATGATGCCAATACATTGGCCGGTATTAAGGGGAAAAATCTGCTTCGCTTTACCATCGGAAAATTTTCATTGGGCGACATCTTTGATCAAAACACAGTTAGCAATTCGCCCCGGGAGCAGTTTATGAATTGGGCCCTGATGAACACGGGAGCCTGGGATTATGCGGCCAATGTGCGGGGCTATACCCTGGCTGCTGCGGCAGAGCTGGCATGGAATAACTGGCACTATAAAATCGCTGCCGCTGCACTTCCGAAAGAAGCAAATGGAGATGAGTTGGACATGGACTTAGGCAATAGCATTTCCTGGAATGCAGAAATAGACCGACAATACAACTTCAGGGGGCGAGCAGGAAACATTCGTTTTCTGGCCTTTCAAAACCGAACGCACATGGGCAACTATGAACAGGCAATCAGTCTGGGTGCCGCCTGGGGACAAAGGCCCGACATCATTCAAACCCGTCAGGATGGGCGCACCAAAACCGGCTTTGCAATCAGCGCTGATCAGGAACTAAATGAATACCTGAGCGCCTTTCTGCGCCTCGGCTGGAATGATGGAAAAAATGAAACCTGGTGCTTTACGGAAATTGACCAAACCTTCGCCCTGGGAGCGCAACTGAAAGGCACGCTCTGGAAACGAAAAGACGATGTGCTTGGGCTGGCTTGCCTGATGAACGGTCTCAGTCAGCCGCATCGTGATTATATCGCGGCAGGAGGCTACGGCTTCATCCTGGGCGATGGCAAATTGAATTATGGCCATGAAGGCATCCTCGAAGCCTATTATGCAGCTCAACTTCGTAAAGAAGGTTTGTGGCTGAGTGCCGACTATCAGCTATGCCTCAACCCAGGCTACAACAAAGACCGTGGGCCTGCCAGCATTGTATCTATCCGCCTCCACGTGGCCATTTGAGGCAGTAGCGATAGCCCTAAAAAAAGGAAATCCCCGCGCCGCACGATAACAACGCAGGGTTTCACACACACAACTTTTCTGACTGATTATCTCCCGGAATGGTCGTTTTTGATTTCAGCTATGTTTCAGTCAGGATTTTTTTAAAAGAGAAGATTTACTTCAGTTGAAAACGAATGTAAGGCAATACAATTCCAATAAACGGCCCGATTAGCATTTTTATTCCTCAGACCCAAAAATTGGGAATTCCTTTTCAGGCTCTTCTAATCCAACAAAAGATGATGCCAGGCAATTTCATGCCTTTACCTGCCCAACCACGCCTATCCTCATGCCTAACTTTGTCTGGCTTTTCCTCAAAAAATCATGATTGCGATTGCTGATGTGCTGGTGGCTGATGACGTGCTGCGTGCTGAATTTGTCTGCGACCTCAATGCCTGCAAAGGCGGCTGTTGTGTAGATGGAGACTGCGGGGCCCCGCTCTCCGAAGAAGAGACAGGTATCCTGGCTGAAATCTATCCCACGGTTAAGCCGTACCTCACTCCCGAAGGCATTGCAGAAATTGAAAGGCAGGGCACACATACCGAAGATGATGAGTTCGGACATGTGACACCGACACTTGGAGGCGGCATTTGCGCCTATGCCTATCATGACGAATTGGGCATCGTGAAATGTGGCATTGAACGAGCCTTTCTGGATGGAAAAATATCTTTTCAAAAGCCCATTTCCTGCCACCTATTCCCCATTCGCGTGACAGAGCAACCGGGATACACAGCCCTGAATTATGAACCCCGGAAAGTGCTGTGCCGACCGGCTTGTAAGCTGGGCAGGAAGCTCAAAGTACCCGTGTATCAATTCCTGAAAACCCCCATCATCCGGAAATGGGGTGAGGAGTTTTTTAAAGCGCTGGAGGCCTCGGCAGCATACCTGGAAAAACAACAAGAATCCTGAACTGATTTCAGGAACTTGCTCCAAAGTCTATTCCTCCGAAGCAGACGTTTCCTCCGAAACTTATCTTCACCATCCTATGCATCTTGATGAAGTGCCGCAGGAAGGCCTGCATTACAAAGAACGCGACACCTTGCGCAAACTGATGTACGCCACAGACCGCGAAGGCCATTATACCGGCGTGGCTTCACTGGGCTGGGAAGCAGAAAACATCGCCACACAAAGTGCCTGGGACGAAGTGAACGAAAGCCTGAATGAAACCGAAGCTGCCGTCCATGCGGGACAGCTTAGCCCCATCGCTTACTTCATGCAGAAAAGCCTGATGGACCTGCCCATCCTGGCCAGCTATGTCGGGAAATGGCGCTGGACAGTACGCCGGCATTTGAAACCACAGGTCTTCAAAAAGCTGAAACCGACAACCCTGGCAAAATATGCCGCTGTCTTCGGCATTAGCGTTGAGGAATTAAAATCTTTCGGCACTACCCAACACGATTCTTAAAGCATGGAGCAAGCCACTGACACCCACCTCGAACTCCAGTTGGCACATTGCCAGCACGCACATTGCGAGAGCGGCGTCACCACAAACCTGCTTCGCTTTCACGGAGTAGATATTTCAGAGCCACTGGCCTTTGGCATTGGCGCGGGTATGTTTTTCGGGCATATCCCCTTCCTAAAGGTGAACGGAACACCCGGCACTACGTTCCGCACCTGGCCGGGCGCCATTTTCAAACGAGCCACTCAACGACTGGGCATCCAGATTCAAAGCCAGAAATTCTCAAACCCAACTCAGGCCATGAAGGCTCTGGACGAAGTCCTGGCTCAAGGCATTCCGGTGGGGATGCAGACCAGCGTCTATTATCTGCCTTACCTGCCCGAAGCCTTCCGCTTTCATTTCAATGCCCACAACCTGGTAGTGTATGGGAAGGAGGGCGAAGAATACCTCGTGTCCGATCCGGTGTTGGAAGTCGCCACACGCATCCACACTTCAGATCTGGCCAAGGCCCGCTTTGCAAAAGGAGCACCCGAACCGAAAGGCTTCATGTATTATGTGAAGCAAGTGCCGCAGCAATCCGATTTTCCAAAGGCGATTCTGGCAGGCATCCGGCAGACTTGCTTTATGATGTTATCGCCGCCATTGCCCTGGTTTGGCTGCAATGCCTTTGCGCTTCTTTCAAAAAAAATCAGCAGCTATCCCCAAAAATTATCTGCACGCAAAGCGGCCCTTTACCTCGGTAATATCATCCGAATGCAGGAGGAAATAGGCACCGGCGGTGCAGGTTTTCGTTACCTCTTCGCAGCCTTCCTGCAAGAAGCCTCCGAACGCTTGCAGCGCGATGATCTGAGGCGGTTTTCTGAAGAACTCACAGCTATCGGCGATGCCTGGAGAAATTTCGCTTATTCGGCAGCCCGCATCGTGAAAGCACGCACCAGCGACCTGGTTTCTTTTCAGCAGCTCAGTGAGCAACTGCTGGAGATTGGCAGTCGTGAAAAAGATGTTTTAAAAAGACTCCGAAAAGCTGCCCGATAGATGAAAATCTGGATTTTATTTTCCACCTGCCTGCTGGCTTTGGGCGCCTCGGCCCAGCCTTATCCCAGGCTGCTCAGCCGTCAGGCGCTGACCTGGGTTGATGGTTGCTATCTGCCCCGCTACGAAGGCGAAGACTCGGTGGCTACAGAATGCACGTTCCTGAATGCGGACAGCAGCATCAGCAAAGAGCTACGCGAAGCAAAAAGCAATCGTCTGATGAGGAGGGAAATCTTTAAAAAGAATACACCCGTAGGCACCTGGCTGTGGCAGGACGATGCCACAAAACCCGCAACAGAAGTTGCTTACGACATAGCACCGAAAGGCGTGCTTTCCTCCTGCGAAAATGGCTACCTGTATCTATTGGGCGACCCCGACCTCAGCTTTGGCGGACAAGGACAGTCCTTCAGCCCACCTGAATTGCAAGGCGGCGAAAGCGTGGCCGATTTCATCAGCGCACACTTGCAAAACCCAGGATGCAAAGAAGAAAGGAAGCTGGGCGAAGTACGCCTGAAAGGCACTTTAACGGAAGCTGGCAAGCTGGAAGATTTGGCCATCACAAAAAGCCTGACGCCTGCCCTGGATGCAGCAGTGATGCGGGCTGCGAAGCTCTTGCGTTTCTCAAAGCCGGCCCTGCTGGATGGCAAAGCCGTGCGATTGTGTGTCCGCCTGCCAGTCACATTTTCGGAGGAATAATTTTGGATTAGGAAATGAATGATGCTCTTTCCGGGCTACCGATTCGCCTGCACGCATCAATGTTTGGAAGCTTATTAAGCGCGATTTTTTGGGTATCGGCTGTATCTCGCAACCCGACATCCGTTGCGTCGCACACTTCAGCAGGATTTCGCTACGGGGCTGTTCCCGGAAGACGCAGTTTCAGCGCCTGTGCCCTGATTCAATTCAGGCATACCAGATGCTAAGTACCCGGCTTCATAGCAGCACTGGCCCCTCAGTGTGCGACGCAACGGATGCTGCATCAGGGCACAAAAGCTGACTCAAAAAAATTGGTTTTGCCCTCAAAAAACTTCTGACTTCCTGCGGGGGAATCGGTTTGAATTTGCTACGACCAGCATTGCAGGAGTGGGGACAACGAAGAGGCTGCCCGTCCGGACAGCCTCTGCATCACGTAGGTAATAGAAAGGATTACTTCTTATCGCCTTTATGGAGGATGAAATATCCTACGCCGATAGTGAAGTTGCGGTTAGACATTTTGTTGTCCGAGTTTCCGCCGGGCAGGTTGTTGGTAATGCCTAAGAGGTAAGCAACATCAAAATACAGGCCCATAGGCAGTTCGTAGCCCACCTTTATGCCGGCACCAAAGTCCAGAGGTTTCACATCATCGGTCTTGTCGTCTGTACCAATTTTCAAATCCTCACTGTTGCCACCGCCCTTATACTTTCCGCCAATAGCAAATCCGAGATAAGGCTCCAGGCCAGCATAGAAGCGGCCATCGCCAGCCTTGCCCAGTTTGTAGAGGATATTGATGGGCACCTGGATGTAGTTGATAGACTCTGTGAGGTCGGTATTCAACACTTTTAAGTCACCTCCTTTGCCGCCCATCATGGAGAACTGAAGGCCTGGACGGAGGTAGATGTTCTTGGTGAGTCCCAGCTCGACCATACCGCCGATGCGGGCACCTACCAGCATGCCGGAGCTCATGGAGTTGCCCCCGCCTTTACCAGTAAGCGAAGCCAGATTGAGGCCCAGTTCAGGTGCTATGCCGACCTGAGCAGAAGCGAAGCCTGCACTGAGCAGGGCTGCGATGGTTGCGAAGATGATTTTCTTCATGGAGTGCGTGTTTAGGGTTATTAAAAATTGATTATCAATTGGACAAAACTATATCGTGGCGAATACAAATACAATGTGATGCAAGTAGTAGTTTTTAAAATCTCTTAGTAGAAATCCACAGCTATTCCACAAGGTTTTTTCAGGTTCAGCGGCTTCGTAGCAGCCTATTTTTGTCGTAAGAAATAGAATCCGTTTTGATTGAAAAGAAAACTCTGGCTCAGGAAGAACGGGCCATACTCGTAGGCATAGTCACCTATAAACAACCCGAGCAGCAGACATTGGAATACTTGGATGAGTTGAAATTCCTGGCTGAAACAGCAGGTGCAGTAGCTGTGAAAAGTTTCATTCAAAAACTGGAACGTCGCGATGCAAAGACTTTCGTAGGCAAAGGCAAACTGGAAGAGATCTCTATCTATGCAAAAAGTCATGGCGTCAGCCTGCTCATCTTCGATGATGAACTGACCGGAGCACAAATCAACAATATTGAAAAAGCTACCGGCCTGCATACGATTGACCGCTCTGACCTCATCCTAGACATCTTTGCCCGGCGCGCCAAAACTGCACAGGCTAAGACGCAGGTAGAGCTCGCCCAATACCAATACCTGTTGCCCCGGCTGCGTGGCATGTGGCAACACTTAGAACGGCTGGGCGGCGGTATCGGCACACGCGGGCCGGGGGAAACAGAAATTGAGACAGACCGGCGTATTGTGAAAGACAAGATTGCCCTGCTGCGGCGGCGGTTGCGCGAAATAGACAAGCAGGCATCTACCCAAAGACAAGAGCGCGGCACCTACGTCCGGGTTGCTCTGGTAGGCTACACCAATGTGGGGAAAAGCACGCTGATGAATGTGCTGAGCAAGAGCAGCGTCTTTGCCGAAAACAAGCTATTCGCAACGCTTGATACCACCACACGGAAGGTGACGTATGAGCGTACGCCTTTCCTGCTGAGCGATACGGTAGGCTTCATCCGCAAGCTGCCGCACCATCTGATTGAAAGCTTCAAAAGCACACTCGATGAGCTGAGAGAAGCTGATTGCCTCCTGCATGTGGTGGACATCTCTCACCCTGCATACGAAGAGCAGATGGGCACGGTAAATCAAACCCTGCGGGAGATTGGTGCCGGCGACAAGCCTATGCTGACCATTTTCAACAAAATGGACCTCTACGAACAAAAGACCTTCGATGAATGGCTGGATGACGACACAAAAATGGAGCTGCTCAAACAGCTAGAAAAACGTTGGGAACATGAAACCGGAGGAAATTCTGTCTTTATTTCCGCAATCGAAAAAAGAAACATAGAAGTACTAAGAGATACAATACTACAACGGGTTAAGACACTTTATTCAGAGCGTTATCCCTATCTGAATCAATTCTATTAAAGGGGCTTCTTTTTCAATTTCGGGGCTTGCAAAGCAGCATTTGCTGCACTACATTTCAAGCACTATACCCCAAAATAAACCCCATGGAAAAGAAATCCCGTGAGCTGCTGCTCACCACCAAAGCAGCAGAAAAATGGCAGGAACAGTTTGACGCACAGGTTGACTCCATCCTGGAAACCATCAGCAAATTAGACACCCAAACACAAGTGGAACAAGCCACAGAAGTGATGGATGTGTATCACCATTCGGCCATTGATGCCCGCCATCATGTGAAGCGTGGTCGCCGCCTCATCATTGGAGACAGGCCTTTTGAATTTCTCACCTTCCGCAACTGAGTCTTATCCTTCTGTAGCCCGGTTCAGAAAATCAATGAGCGGGCGCAAGGCCTGAAAAACTTGCATCACCACCTTCCCAGATTGTTTGGAGCATAGCTGTTCGTCCGTCAGGGCATGGCTGGCTATGATGCTTTTCATCTTCAGGTATTCGATGGCGGGATTATCGGCATCATAGCCCTTGGGCGGGCGTGAGAGCACCTCACCTCCTTCAATTCCGGGGAAAGTTTTCGTAAAAGTTTTGGAGCCGATGACCTGTTTGAAGCCAGAGAAGTCGTAGTCAATTTCCTGTCTTAGTTTTTTCAATAAAGGAGGTGTTGGCATCCACATACCGCCGCCTGCGAAGATGCTTCCTGGCTCCAGATGCAGATAATATCCGGCCCCTTCCCACTTCCTGCCGCCGCGTGCGAAATAGGCGCTGAAATGGGATTTGTAGGGCGTCTTGTCTTTGGAAAAACGCACATCACGGTAGATGCGATAAATGCATTGCTTCGCTTCCTGGCCGGCAATTGCAGGGTCTATGACTTCAAAAGCAGGCATAAGTCCACCTATTAAATTTTCAAAGTCATGGCGAGCCATATCGTACGCTGCACGATGTGCTTCAAACCATGATTTGTCGTTATTAAGTTTGAGCTGGCGTAGAAATTCAAGTGTGGAATGTTGCAGCATGTAATCAGGATATTTTTTGATTGGAAATTCTATTAAAAAAGGCAAGGTAGTTGTGCGCATTTGATTGGCTTGATAAAGCTTTCTTGTATAGCCATCAAATAGGCCGGAGCACATTGAAAAGTAAAAAAGTATTCGCCTGAATCGCGGCAGGGTACATCGTAAATTCGCGGCCTCTTTTATGAAGCATATTCGGAATTTCTGCATCATTGCCCACATTGATCATGGCAAAAGCACCCTGGCAGACCGCCTGCTGGAGCAAACCAAGACCATCGGCGAACGAGATATGCAGGCCCAGGTACTCGACGATATGGACCTGGAACGTGAGAAAGGCATTACCATCAAGAGCCATGCGATTCAAATCAATTATACGCATGAAGGCCAGGCCTACACCCTGAACCTGATTGACACTCCAGGCCACGTGGATTTTTCATATGAAGTGAGCCGCGCTCTGGCAGCCTGCGAAGGCGCTTTGCTGCTGGTGGATGCTTCACAAGGCATCCAGGCACAGACTATTTCTAACCTCTACCTCGCGCTCGATAATGACTTGGAGATTATCCCCGTCATCAACAAGATCGACATGCCAGGAGCTATGATTCCGGAAGTGAAAGACCAGATTATGGACCTTATCGGCTGCAAGGAAGAGGACATCATTCTGGCTTCCGGCAAGACGGGCATTGGTGTAGATGAAATTTTGGATGCTATCGTAAAGCGCATCCCGGCACCAAAAGGGAATGAGACAGCACCATTGCAAGCCCTGATTTTCGATTCTGTCTTCAATCCTTTCCGGGGTATCATCGTCTATTACCGTGTACTCAATGGCAGTATCCGCAAGGGTGAGAAAGTGAAATTCATCAACACCGGAAAAGAATATGAAGCTGATGAAGTGGGTATCCTCAAGCTTAGCCTCACACCAAAACAAGAAGTGAAGGCAGGCGACGTGGGCTACATCATTACAGGCATCAAGAATGCACGAGAAGTGAAAGTGGGCGATACAATCACGAGCGCTGCAAATCCTACACAGGAAACCATAAAAGGCTTTCAGGACGTGAAGCCGATGGTGTTTGCAGGCATCTTCCCGGTGAACACAGACGACTTCGAAGAGCTGCGTGAATGCATGGAAAAACTGCAACTCAACGATGCCTCACTCAGCTTCGAGCCTGAGACCTCGCAGGCTCTGGGCTTTGGTTTCCGCTGTGGCTTCCTCGGAATGCTGCATATGGAGATCATTCAGGAACGACTGGAGCGGGAATTCAACCAGACGGTCATCACCACAGTGCCAAACGTAAGCTTCCACGCCTACACCACTCGTGAACCGCAGAAGCTACTCATCGTGAATAACCCCAGTGAGATGCCGGAACCGAGTCGCATTGACCGTATTCAGGAGCCTTTCATCCGCGCACAAATCATCACACTGCCGGAATACATCGGGAACATCATGAGCCTCTGCCTCGGCAAACGGGGCATCCTCATCAACCAACATTACCTGACGACTACGCGGGTTGAGCTGATTTTCGAAATGCCCTTAGCCGAAATCGTGTTCGACTTCTACGATAAGCTCAAGAGCGTCACCCGTGGCTATGCCTCTTTTGACTACAATCCGCTGGACTATCGCGATAGCGACATTGTGAAGATGGACATTCTGCTCAACGGAGATAATGTGGATGCTCTTTCGGCACTCATCCACCGCAGCCGTGCTCAGGACTTTGGCCGGAAGCTTTGCGTGAAGCTGAAAGAATTGCTCCCACGTCAACAATTCCTCATTGCCATTCAGGCAGCCATAGGGGCCAAAATCGTAGCCCGCGAAAACATTTCTGCTATGCGCAAAGACGTTACCGCAAAATGCTATGGCGGCGACATCAGCCGGAAGCGCAAACTGCTCGAAAAGCAGAAAGAAGGCAAGAAGAGAATGCGCCAGATCGGGAATGTAGAAGTCCCACAGGAAGCCTTCTTAGCCGTGCTGAAACTGGACGAGTAAGATGGATTCCCTTTTCAGGAAAATCAAGAATCAGAAAACGGCTGCTTCCACCAACCGCCGGGTGTAAGGGTCCCTGGGATGCTGAAAAACATCCAGTGCTTTCCCTCGTTCTACAATCTTGCCAGACTGCATCACCAACACGGAGTCGGCGATATAGCTCACCACATTCAGGTCATGTGAAATGAATAGGTATGAGAGCTTCAGTTCAGCTTGTAATTCTTTCAGCAAATTCAACATCTGCGCCTGCACGCTAACATCCAATGCAGAGACGCTTTCATCACAGATGATGAGTCTGGGCCGCAATGCAAGTGCCCGTGCGATACCAATTCGCTGCCTTTGCCCTCCGCTGAATTGATGTGGATATCGTTGAAAAGAATCAGCAGGAAGATGCACCAGATCTAACAGCCTTAATGCCTCTGCCTGCAACTGACGGTGCGGAACGATGCCATGCACACGCAAGGGTTCTATCAGGGCATCGCCCACACTCAGCCTGGGATTGAGCGAAGCATAAGGATCTTGAAAAATCATTTGAACGTTGCGCCTCATGCGTCTCCATCCTGCCTGGCTCAACCTCACCAGGTCTTTCCCATCAAAATACATGTGGCCACTTTCCACTTCCTGCAATCCCATCAACGCCCGGCTGATTGTGCTTTTGCCACAGCCGCTCTCGCCCACTAATCCCAACACCTCTCCCCGGTTGAGATCAAAAGAAACATCCTCAACCGCCCGCAGGAAATGAATCGGAGTTCCCGCCCAGTCACGTTCTATCGGAAACCAGACCCGTAGGTTGCGCACTTTCAGCAATGGCTCTGGCACACGGCCGGAATGCACATTTTCGAAAGGGATACGTTCCTTATTCGGTTCATTATTTTCTAAAAAATCAGAAACAACCGGCAGGCGAAACCCTTTTTGTGCAACACTGGGCCTGCAAGCAATCAAAGCCTGGGTGTAAGGCTGTTTAGGGGCATGAAGCACTTGTTGTACTGGCCCTTGTTCTACCACAGCGCCGGCGCGCATCACAATTACTTCATCGGCAGTTTCGGCAGCCAAAGCCAAATCATGCGTGATGAACATTAATGCAGCTCCACTCTCCTCCTGCAAGCGATGGATGAGCCGAATGACTTCCTGTTGAATAGTGACATCTAATGCGGTGGTAGGTTCATCGGCAATCAGCAGCGCTGGCTTCGCACTGAGCGCAATGGCTATCATAACTCGTTGCTTCTGTCCTCCGGAAAGCTGATGCGGATATTTGTGATAGCTTTTTTCAGGTGATGGAATCTGCACTTTTTGCAGCCAATCAATCGCCGATTTTTTTGCTGCAATTGGTCCGAGGCCGGCATTTGCCTGTATTGCTTCGGCTATTTGCCTGCCCACCTTCATCACCGGATTTAAGGCACTCATCGGTTCCTGAAACACAATGCTGGCTACCTTACCGCGCAACTGTCGCCAGTTAGAAGCAGGGCTTGCCGCGGTCAGTTTTTTAGCACCAAGGATAATATTACCCGACCAGCTTGCCTGGCTTGGCAACAGCCCCATAATGGCCAATGCTGTTAGCGATTTTCCAGAGCCGCTTTCTCCTACAATAGCCAGCGTTTTTCCCGCAGCAATGGACAGGCTGATGCCTTGCAGGGCCTGCTTTTCCGCAAACCGGATATTTAGGTTTTCGACTACGACAGCCGGTGTGCCTTCCATCTGCTAAAATCTGAGGTGACGAACTGTTAGGCCGTTGTTGATGAGTTGCTTTAAAGAGTCAATCCCTATACGAATCTGTAAATCCACAAAATTCCTAGTGACCAGAGTGTCGCTTTTGGCGGTCTTAACGCCTTCGGGCACCATAGGAGAATCGCTGACTAAGAGAAGTGCTCCGGAAGGGATATGATTGTAAAAGCCCGTGCTAAAGATGGTGGCAGTCTCCATATCAATGGCCATTGCACGCACCTTTTTGAGGTACTCTTTAAATGCTTCATCGTGCTCCCAAACTCTTCTGTTGGTGGTATAGACGGTGCCGGTCCAATAGTCGCGCTCATAGTCGCGCATGGTGGTAGAGATTGCTTTTTGCAGGGCAAATGCAGGCAGTGCAGGCACTTCGGGCGGGAAGTAATCATGGCTGGCACCTTCTCCCCGGATGGCTGCGATGGGTAGGATGAAGTCTCCTACTTTATTCTTTCGTTTTAGTCCGCCACATTTCCCGAGGAATAAAACGGCATTGGGATTGATTGCAGAGAGCAGGTCCATGATGGTAGCAGCGGAAGGGCTGCCAATTCCAAAATTGATCATCGTGATGCCATCGGCAGTGGCGCATTGCATGGGCTTGTCCAAGCCTACAATCTTGACATTATTCATGTCGGCAAACATCTGGACGTAGTTGCGGAAGTTGCAGAGCAGGATGTACTTGCCAAAATCCTTGAGCGGCATCCCGGTATAGCGGGGCAGCCAATTGGAAACGATTTCCAGTTTAGTCCTCATGTCCGAATGTAAGCGCTACACTGGCTATGCGGCAAGTCCGCGCTTGTGATAGCGAATCAGACCTTCCATAGGGCTTTGTGCCACTGTGCCTAATTCCAATTCGTACTGATGGCAGAGGTTTTCGATAACATCACGAAAGGCATGAGCCACTGAGCCGGAAAAATGAATAGGATACTTCCAGCTTTCACGATACTTGAGAATATGGTTGTGAAAAAAAACACTCAGGCAGTCTTCAACGATATTTTCTACCATGAAATGTCCACGGTTTTCAGCCAGCAAAGCCACGAAACTAGCCAGGTATCGGTTGGGGAATGGCTCCCTATAAATCTGGTTAAGCATTTTTTGCAAATCACTGCCGAAGAACATTTCGAAATGGGTACGAAGCTGCTCGTCAAACGTGTTGTAAGCATAGTATTGAAGCACCCGCTTGCCCATGTGATTTCCGCTGCCTTCATCACCCGCAATGAAGCCTAAAGAGGCTTGCTGACGGGCAATTTTTTTACCATCATAAAAGCAGGAATTGCTGCCCGTGCCGAGGATGCAGACCACACCTTTTTCGTGGCCACAGAGTGCATGAGTTGCAGCCATCATATCGCTTTGCACACCGACATTTTCCACACCGAAAAAATGTTGCAGTGCTTCATGCAATAACTTTTGATTGGCCTGGCTTCCTGCACCTGCCCCATAAAAACTAATCGCATCAGGATGATGTTTTTTAGGGTTCCAGCCCAGTTCTTCCTGCAGCATGTGATTGATAGATTCCGGGGTTTGCAGGTAAGGGTTGATGCCTGGAGTCTTAAAGTGCAGGGTACGTGCGTTAGGCCGCAGCAGGCACCAATCTGTCTTTGTGGAGCCACTTTCGGCAAGGAGCAGGCTGGTAGGCATGGGATAAAGCTTTATTGAGAAGAAAGCGAAACAAACGTAGTCGCAAAAGCGGTCTTACCAAATTCGCTTCAATGGCATTATTGTTAAAGATGGATAGATAAAATGCGGGTATGCTCAATTGCCGTTAGGCTACCTTTGTGTGCCCCCAAGCTATTATGGACGACCCACGCAGGCTAAAGATTAAAGCCTGGATTCCGCTGATTGCTGCAGTTATTTTGGTGGTCGGAATGGTCATTGGCTTCCAGCTCCGCGACACCCTGCGCAACAAACGCGACATTTCTTTTGCTGTTGACCGCAACGACAGGCTGGAACAAATTATTGACCTGATTCAGTCTCATTATGTGGATTCCGTCAAGACTGCTTCGCTCTATAGTGATGCTGTCAAGGGCATACTTTCCAACCTCGACCCACACACAACCTATATCCCAGCTGAAGACCTTTCTGAAATAAATGATGAACTGGAAGGCACATACTTTGGAATCGGAGTTGAGTTTGCGGTGCTGCGCGATACGATTGTGTTTAGCAGCATCATTGAAGGTGGGCCTGCTCAAAAGGCTGGCATGCGTATCGGCGATAAACTCATCCGGGTCAATGATTCACTCGTAGCAGGCAAAGGCATTCGTTCAGATAAAATAATAGGGATGCTCCGAGGCAAGCAACGGAGTAAAGTGCAGGTTTGGGTAAAGAGTGTCAATACGCCCGGCTTGCGTGAACTCAATATCTATCGGGATGAAGTGCCCTTGCGCAGTGTGGATGCGGCACTCATGCTGGAATCCCATTTGGGCTACATCAAGATTGACCGATTTGCTACTAATACATACGGTGAGTTCGCTACTGCGCTCAGGAAGCTCATTAATTATGGCGCTACTTCACTAATCCTGGATCTACGCGACAATCCGGGAGGCTATCTGGAAAGTGCCGTTGCCGTTGCTGATGAATTTTTAGACGATAAAAAACTAATCGTTTATACTCAGGGTTTACACCAGGCACAACAGCGATACACAGCCGTAAATCAGGGGATGTTTGAAGAAGGACGTGTAGCGGTTCTCATCAATGAAAACTCTGCATCAGCGGCTGAGATTCTGGCGGGTGCTATTCAGGACTGGGATCGAGGCCTCATTATGGGGCGGAGAAGTTTTGGTAAAGGTCTTGTGCAGGAACAATATGAGCTGGATGATGGCGCAGCACTTCGCCTGACCGTAGCCCGGTATTACACGCCATCCGGACGCTGCATTCAACGCCCTTTCAGTAAAGGAAGAGAAGCCTATGAGGCAGCTTTTGAAGCAAGGTTTCAGGAAGGAATCACGCATAGAAACGATTCCTTGTTCTCGACCGACACCACTAAATATTATACACTCATACACCATCGGGTTATGTATGGCGCAGGTGGTATTCGCCCCGATGTGTTTGTACCTGGAGATTCCGGGAAGCTGACTCATGGACTACTGTATATCCTGATGTCTGATGGGCTCCAAAATGCACTTTGGGATTATTATGCTTCGCATTTCAGTCAGCTTAAAAGCTATCGGAGCATCGCCGTTTTCCAAAATGAATTCCATGATGAGGAAAGCGTGCTACATGCATACTTAAATGCCCTTCCTCCGGCCGAAAAAATGCTGAACAAATCTGTGCTTGCCAAAGCCAGCAATCGGGAATATTTATTGCTTCAGATTCGTGCTCAATTGGCAAGAATCCTCTTCAAAAACAATGGCTATAATCTGATCAGCTCCCAGCAAGACAAGGTCATTCAGGAGGCAATCCAGTATCTGTCTTCCCAGAGATATTCAAAGCTCATAGGCGGGCAATGAATCCAGCCACTGAATCGCAGCAGATGATGCAGTATCTGCACAGTAACAATGGCGGCCATTACTAAGCAGCCAATACCTGCAACCCGGCAACTTCCCGAAATACTGTAAGGCTTGTTGCAGAACTTGCTCTGAGATGGAAATTTCAGGCGCTTTACATTCAATCAACATCCAGGGCTTCGTTGTATTTCGTTGATAAACGAGTGCATCATAACGAAGCATTGCATGCCCGAACTGCAAGCCTTTCTCAACCGCAATTAAGGATGCAGGATAGTGGCATTTCACCATGAGCCAGTGCAGCAGGCATTGCCGAACATGCTCTTCAGGAGTGAGTGCCACCCAACGCCTTCGAATAGTATCCCAGACCTGAACCCTTTGATGATTCATCCTGGTTTGGATGGGCATTTCCAGGAGGGGTAGTTGAATCATGGAAGCACAAAACTATGCAGTTGTATTCCTGGCAAGACCGGTAGGAAGCAATGAAATATTCCCATTGTGGAAAATCACCACAGACATAAAACCCCACAGAAGAGCAACTTCAAATTCTTCAAAAAAAAAAACTGCCCTGGAATTTCTCCCAGGGCAGTAGTCAAAGTTGATTCAAAGCGCTAATCAGCGGCGCAGATCAGGGTGTGGAGGAGCCACATTGCTTGGTCCTTCTTCACCAGGATTAGCAGAGCGATAGTTTACACTGTTTTCGCCAGCACCACCTTCATATTGGAAGATGAAACGGTTGCGGTCAATGTTGTTCTTTTCGCTCATGTACTCGATAACGGCGTTCACGCGATCCCAGCTGCGTTGTTGCGCGAGCTTGCTGCCACCACCGTTGCCCATAACTACCACGCGGCAGTCGGGGTTGGCTTGCATTTGGGCAGCCAGGGTAGCGAGTTGAGCTTGCATTGCAGGAGAGATGCGGGCAGAACCAGAACCGAAGAGGATAGCACCAGGAGCGATGTTACCGCAAGCAGCCTTAGTCATGCCTTCGCAGTGGCAGGGGCATTTACCTACGCCATCTGCATCTACAGGCTGGCACTCTGTTGGGGTGATGAGTTGCTTATCACGATCATCAGGCACACCGTCACCGTCTGTATCCATCGGGCAACCATGGCTGTCAACAGCAGTACCGGCAGGTGTACCCGGGCACTTGTCGAACTGATCTGCAATACCATCACCATCAGCATCAGGCAATACTGGATTCGGCAGCACCATGTGGCGTGGAGAAGATAGTTCGCCGTAGCTGTAATCCAGAGGATTCAGCCAGTAGAGCGGTTCAACGTTACGGCTACCACCACCCAGGTTGAAGTTGACACCCAGAGAGAGGTAGTTGATACCATCCTTATTTGTAGAAGGGACACCAATCGGAGTACCGCCAGCACCGCTGTTCTCATCCCACATGTTACCATCCATCAGGTCTTCGTTGGTGGTTGGGAAGAAAGAAACCCGGTCTTCCAGTGAAAGGTTGATGCGGCGGGACAAGCGATATTGAACGCCAGCACCGAAAGAGGTCACGAAGCTGAGCTTCTTGGTTCCAAACATAGTTGGACGGCGCGTCTTACGGTCGGTTTGTGCATTCGTCTCGTATGAATCATCCAGCAGGGACTGAAGATCCTTGCGAACGCTCTTACGGTCTGAATACTTGATACCGTTGGGATACTTATTGGTAATCGTAGAGAAGTCGTACTTCTGGTAGTTGCTGTTCAGTGAGTTAATCCAAGTTTGGTAAGCATTGGCACCGATACCGAAGAACAGATAAGGATCAATCTTCGTGCGGGTATGGTGGAATAGAATATTACCAATGGATAATACGACATCAAGGTTTAGCTGATGTGATTCCGTGCGATAGTTATAAAACACAGGAGTTGTATAACCGGCACCAGGAGCACCCCAGTTTTCACCATTCCATGCTGGGTTCTTTTCATAACCGGAAGAAGGCTGGAATGAAAGGCCCTTTCCAATGCCGTAGTTATAGTCTAAACGCAATGAACCTACATAGCCCAAAGCCTTACGCAAGTGAGCACCAAAACCATAACCACCTTTGTTCCACAGCATTAAGCTGGGCACATCACCTGAAATATTGTACAGACCGAAACTCACACCTACTTCCCACATGTTACGAGGCTTTGCAGGGAAGTTTGTTTGATGGTTAAGGAACTTACGATGTTGTTCCATACGGCTACCTGGCACTAAGCCGGTATCAAGGACGTCGTAGCTTTCGCCACGATAGGTCATGTCGCGGGAGCTAAATGAAGCACCAGTCGTGGTGCCACTCTCCTGAGCGAAAGTTGGACCAGCTGCCAGTGCGGTAAAGAGACCGCCCAGCAAGAGGTACTTTTTTTGAATCATACTTGTGGTTGTTTATGGACGATTTTGGAAAACGTGTAATGACGGCGCCAAAGGTAGAGTCGTTAAGGCTTATCAACCAAAACAAATTGCCCTTCAGAGCACGATTGCCTTGGCATTTAATGATTGTGCCACGAGCATTTATCCCCAACTTCTTCTTCGGTGCGGGGTTACATTTGTCCCGCCCATGCAGTCTGTCCAACGCCTGATAGGCCCCGAGCTGGCCCTGTTCGAGCAGAAATTTGCCGCCTCGGTGAAAGGGAGCAATATGCTACTTGACCGTATTATGCGGTTCATTATCAAGCGTAAGGGAAAACAGATGCGGCCTATGTTCGTATTCCTTAGTGCAAAAATTGCCGGTGGAATTAATGAAAAAACATACCGCGCCGCTGCTTTAATCGAACTGCTCCACACCGCTACATTAGTGCATGATGACGTTGTGGATAACTCCATGTTGCGACGTAATTTCTTTTCCATCAATGCACTGTGGAAGAATAAAATTGCCGTCCTCGTGGGCGATTATCTGCTCTCAAAAGGCCTGCTTTTATCGGTAGAACACGGGGATTTCCGCATACTCGAAATCACTTCCCGGGCCGTCAAAGAAATGAGCGAAGGAGAGCTGCTGCAGATGGAAAAAGCAAGAAAACTTAACATTTCTGAAAACATATATTTTGAAATAATAAGGGCTAAAACAGCCTCATTACTCTCCTCCGCCTGCTCTGCCGGTGCCTACTCAGCCTCAGATGATGAACAGGCTGCCGAACGCTTCCGGCTTTTTGGCGAAAAAGTGGGTATCGCCTTTCAAATCAAGGATGATCTCTTTGACTATGGTGCGGAACAAATTGGCAAGCCTACCGGGATTGACATCAAAGAGCGGAAAATGACCCTGCCCCTCATCTACACCCTACAACATGCCGATGCAGCTACCCGTAGAAAAATCATTTACATCGTTAAGAATCAGAGTACAGACCGAAAGAAAGTAGATGAAGTAATTGGAGAAGTACAATCCTCGGGCGGTATCAGTTATGCTACGCAGAAAATGCACCAATACAAGGATGAAGCACTGGAACTGCTGCATGAATACCCCGATTCTGATGCTCGCCAGGCTATGGAAGACTTAGTGCATTACGCCATTGACCGGCACTTCTGATCCACATATAATCTGTGGATTTCCCACCACAAAAATTGCCTTCCCCGAACTTCGGCTCCTGTTTTATTATGAGCCAGAAGGAAAACCCGCCGGCTTCGCTGTATCAGCGAGACTTTATTGAAGTAATGGGTGCCCGAGTCCACAACCTCAAAAACATTGATCTCTCAATTCCCAAAAATGAATTAGTCGTCATCACGGGCATATCCGGATCAGGAAAAAGCTCCCTGGCCTTTGACACCATTTTCGCTGAAGGCCAACGCCGATATATGGAAAGCTTTGCCGCCTACGCCCGTCAATTCATGGGCGATCTGGAGCGACCGGATGTGGACAAAGTGAGTGGCCTCTCACCAGTCATTTCTATTGAGCAAAAAACGACCAACCGCAACCCTCGTTCTACTGTCGGCACCGTCACTGAGGTGTATGACTTCATGCGCCTGCTGTTTGCCCGCGCTTCAGAGGCTTTTTCCTACAACACAGGCAAACGGATGGCCCACTTTTCTGAAGATGAAATCGTGGCCCATATCCGTCAGGGAATGGCAGGCAGACGCATCATGCTGCTGGCTCCTTTGGTGCGCGGGCGTAAAGGCCACTACCGTGAGCTGTTTGAACAGTTGCGCAAGCAGGGTTATCTAAAGGTGAGGATAGATGGAAAGGTGCAGGAGCTAAAGGAAAAGATGCAGCTCGACCGCTACAAGATTCACGATATCGAAGTGGTCGTTGACCGCCTCGTGGTGGATGATGAAAGCGCCGCACGCCTCAGCCAGTCTGTGCAGCATACCCTGGCCACCGGCAAAGACCTACTTTTTGTATTGGATGCAGACAGCGACAAGCTGAACCAATACAGCCGGCATCTCATGTGTGCCGACACCGGCCTTTCCTACGAAGAGCCTTCTCCCAACAGCTTTTCATTCAACTCGCCTTATGGCGCCTGCCCTTATTGTAAGGGCCTCGGCTCCGTCTATCAGGTAAACATGGAAGAAGTTATTGCAGATGCTTCCAAAAGCATTCGGGACGGAGCTATTGCCCCACTCGGTGCGGAACGCGAATCCTGGACCTTCCAACAGGCTATGCATTATGCGAAGCAGCAGAAAATATCAACAACAGCAGCCTTTTCAAGCCTGAGTACTGAACAACAAAATCTGATGCTTTTTGGTAATGAAGATGGAGTCATCAACTATGTAGCCGGTGATGAAAAGACGTATCATCTGCATTTTGGCCAACAGAAATTCGAAGGTGTAGTCAACACCCTGCTGCGCTATTTCCATGAAAGCAGCAGCGAAGCAATCCGAGACTGGGCAGAGGGATTTATGACGTTGCAATCCTGTCCCGAATGCAAGGGTACCAGGCTACGCAAAGAGAGCCTTTGGTTCAAGCTGGATGGCCTGAATATCGCCGAACTGTCTGCCATGTCATTGCAAGCGCTCAGTGTCTGGCTAAGTGATATTGAAACCCGGCTCAATGACACACAAAAAATCATTGCCAAAGACATCCTCAAAGAAATTCGGGACCGACTGTTTTTCCTGCTAGATGTCGGCCTCCATTACCTGAGTCTGGGCCGTCCAACCCGTACACTTTCCGGCGGAGAAAGCCAGCGTATTCGTCTGGCTACACAAATTGGCTCTCAACTCCGCGGCATTACTTATATCCTCGATGAACCCAGTATTGGCCTGCATCAGAGAGACAATCACAGGCTGATTGAAGCCCTCAAAAATCTGCGTGACGGAGGCAACTCCGTACTGGTCGTAGAACACGATAAAGACATCATGCTCGCCGCAGACCACTTAATTGACATTGGCCCGGCAGCAGGCTGGCATGGCGGGCGCATCGTAAGCCAGGGAAGTCCGAAAGAAATCCTGAAAGGCAATACCATCACGGCTCGATACCTCAACGGTAGTCTGCGCATCGAAATACCTGCTGAAAGGCGCAGTGGCAATGGTCAGTTTCTGGTATTGAAAGGCGCTTCCGGGAATAACCTGAACAAGCTGAACATCCGATTACCCCTGGGCAGTTTCATCGCTGTAACCGGCGTCTCTGGCAGCGGCAAAAGCACACTCATCAACGAGACGCTCTACCCTATTCTGGGGCATCATTGTTACCACAATTTCAAGGCGCAGCCCATGCCATATCAGTCAGTGGAGGGACTCGAGCTTCTGGACAAAGTAATCGAGATTGACCAAAGCCCGATAGGCCGAACACCCCGCTCTAATCCTGCTACCTACTGCGGATTTTTTACCGAAATCCGTACCCTTTTTTCACAAGTGCCAGAGGCAAAAATCCGAGGCTATAATGCGGGGCGTTTTTCTTTCAATGTGAAAGGCGGGCGCTGCGAAGATTGCCGGGGCGCAGGCCTGAAGACGATTGAGATGAACTTTCTGCCGGATGTGTTCGTGCCTTGCGATACCTGCCAGGGAAGGCGATACAACCGGGAGACACTCGAAATCCGCTACAAGGGCAAGAGCATCGCCGACGTACTGGATATGACGGTGGATGATGCTGTGGATTTTTTCATGAATGTGCCCTGGCTGCATCGCCGCATCAAGACTTTGCAGGATGTAGGGCTGGGCTATGTGACGCTGGGGCAAAATGCTGTCACCTTATCGGGAGGCGAAGCCCAGCGAGTCAAGCTTTCTACAGAGCTGGGCAAGCGTGATACAGGCAAGACAATTTACATCCTCGATGAGCCAACCACAGGCCTGCATTTTCAGGACATCCGCCATCTCTTAGATGTCCTCAACAGGCTCGTGGATCGTGGTAATACCGTCCTCGTGATTGAGCATAATCTGGATGTGATTAAAGTTGCAGATTATGTGCTGGATCTCGGGCCGGAAGGAGGCTCTGGCGGCGGACGTATCGTGGCTTCAGGCACTCCGGAAGCAGTGGCCAAAGTAAAAGCCAGCTATACCGGTTATTTTCTGAAAGCGGAGCTGAAAGGAGCATAACAATGAAGGTGGGTTACCCTGCCCCTGATTCAATATGTTCACTCATTGCCTATTGCCTGCCACTAAGCACCGGCCAATTTGCGAGGGAAAATTCTCCTGGCGTTGCATTTGTCATTTGAACTTAGGTGATCATTGAATGGCACTTCGGGATAGAATCTTCTCAAATCTTTTGCCGGATCAGGAACGTCCATCACTTAAGGATAAGCGGCGAAACCGGCATGATAATAAAACGTGTCGCTTTTTTTCAAAAAAACCGACACTTCAAGTTGATGTGTCGAATACACCGACAGATAGCCTTAGTAAGGGAAAGTGGATTTGGAAACACCACATTGCTCAAGTTCGCATCCAGATGAGAAACACTCGTTTCGCTTCCTGACTTTTGCACTTCAAAAGCCATATTACAAGCCTTCTCAGAATTACAGCCAGGCACCCCAACTACCGTCATCATGTCACAACGCACTCAATCCCCCGCTCCTACTCCATCTTCCATCCCCAAGCTTTTCCTCCGCAAGAAAATCTCTGACCGGGTCGTTAGCGGCCATCCCTGGATTTTTTCCAACGAACTGGGCGACCACGATGGCAATGCCCAACCTGGTGACATCATAGACCTGCACTCATACAACGGCTCATTCGTAGGGCGCGGCTATTACAATCCGGCTTCTCAAATCCGGGTGCGTTTGCTCACCCGCCACGCAGAAGAATCCATAGATGCTGCTTTTTTTAAAAGAAAAATTCAAGAAGCCTGGCACTACCGCCAGCAGCTCGGATACATAGAAAACTGTCGCCTCATTTTCGGCGAAGCCGACAGCCTCCCCGCGCTCATTATTGACAAATTTGGGAACTACTTCGTGTTGCAAACCCTTGCCCTGGGTATTGACCGCTGGAAACCTGAGATAGTAACTGCCATTCAGGAAATCTTTTCACCCGCAGGCATTTACGAACGCAATGATGTGCCTGTGCGCGAACTGGAAGGCATGACACAACAAAAAGGCTTTCTTTCTGCCCCTTTCGACACCAATATCATCATCCGGGAAAATGGTTTGCGCTTTCATGTGGACCTCGAAAACGGACAGAAAACCGGCTACTTCTTAGACCAGCAAGACAACCGAAAGGCAATCGAAAAGGTGGTGAAAGGAGCAGAGGTTTTGGGAGCCTTTACCTACACAGGCACCTTCGAAATCCATGCAGCACATTATGGTGCTAAAAGCGTGCTGGGCCTTGATATTTCTGAACAGGCCGTAGCACAAGCCAACCGGAATGCTCAGTTGAATCAGGTGCAGGATCGTTGTCATTTCGAAGCGCTCAACGCCTTGGACATGCTGAAGCAATGGGCCCGCGAAGGAAGGCAATATGACGTGGTGATGCTGGACCCACCTGCGTTCACCAAGAGCCGGGAGCATATTCAAAAAGCTGTATCCGGCTATAAGGAAATCAACCTGCGGGGTATGAAAATGATACGCCCAGGCGGCTTTCTAATAAGCTCCTCATGCACCAACCTGGTACCCACACAATTGTTTTTGGAAACGCTGACCGATGCTGCGAAAGATGCACGCCGCACGCTGCGTCAGGTATGTTTTCAGACCCAGTCTGCCGACCATCCCATCCTCTGGAATGTGCCCAGCACTCAGTATCTGAAATTCGTGATTGCTCAAGTGCTATAAGCAAGTCGCCCACTGATTCAGGCATACATGGCTGCCCAGTTTTTCATCATCTGCATACCATCGGGTGTGCCCACACTTTCCGGATGAAACTGTAGTCCTATGCACGGAAAGTGCTCGTGCTGCACGGCCATATTGAGGCCGTCATTCGTTTCGGCAATCGCCTGTAAGCCGCTACCTGTAAGGCCTGCCAGTGATAGAGAATGATAGCGCATGGCAGGAAAAGGGGAAGAGATATGCTGGAAAACAGGAGCGCCCCAATGTATCATTTCATGCACTTTTCCATGTACCGGCTCTGGTGAAAGCACCAAATCGGCTCCGAAATACATGCCCAAAGCCTGATGCCCCAGGCAGACACCCAGGATGGGGATACGGTCGTGGAAATGCGCAATAGCATCCAGAGAAATGCCTGCCTGTAACGGCGTTTCCGGGCCTGGAGAAATAATCAGTCGCGAAGGATTCAGCGCCTTCAATTCAACCATGCTGATTTCGTCATGGCGAAATACCAGGCAATCACCACCGGCAAGAAGCAAATAGTGATGCAGGATATGCGTGAAAGAATCATAGTTGTCAATGAGCACCCACATGGCCGGAAAGATGTTCGTTGACTCGGTCGAAAAATTGCGATAGCTCTTTGAAAATATCTTTTGCAAAAGGCAACACCGCACCCAGGTGCTCATATACCCAAGGCGCAAGTGGCGCAAGCCAGGCAAAGCTGTGCGCATGTGCCTTGGTGTCCGGGGAAATCAGATGAGCATGGTCTGCAACCCAGAGCAGGCAACTCAATACAAAAGCTGCGAGAAATACATAGACAGCAGCACCGATAATGCGATTGAAGATGCCCAGAAATGCAGCATGTAACACGCCGTCAATTGCTTTGGCCAGCAACCTGACCAAAAGCAGCACAACTATAAAAAGTAGAATGTATGACAGGATTTGCGCCCATCCGCTGCTGACCCATCCATGCTCCATCATCCAGCTACCGAGCAGGCCTGAGAACTTGAGCGCCGCCATCATGCCAAGCACGATACCCAACAAGGCAAAAACTGCCACTACAACACCCTTTTGCCAGCCTCTGAAAAAGGCAAGCGCGAGTAGAATGATGCAGACGATATCCAACATGTGCAAAGTGCGGAAAGTATAATGTCGGCTGGAAAGAGAAGCTTATCTCGACAGCAATTGCTTCACGATTTCCGAGATGGCTTTCCCCTCTGCCTTGCCCGCCAGTTGCTTGTTGGCAGCACCCATCACTTTGCCCATATCAGTAGGGCCTGCAGCGCCTGTCTCTTTGATGATGGACTCAATGGCATTACGGAGTTCAGCTTCGGACAAGGGTTGGGGCAGGAAGCGGCTGATGATGGAAAGCTCTTCTTCTTCTTTGGTCGCCAGGTCTTCCCGTTGCTGCTTGCGGTAGATATCGAGTGAATCCCTGCGTTGCTTGGCCATGCGTTGCAGCATCTTCAGCTCGTCCGCTTCGCTGATGTTGTCTTTTGCATTGGCAGCCGTTTTCTCTTTTAGGATTTCAGCCTTGATGGCACGGAGTGTGCGCAATCCGGCTTCGTCTTTTGCTTTCATGGCCACTTTCATTTCGTCCATGACCTTTGACTCGAGAGACATATTGAATGGAGTTTTTAAAAAAATGAGTGCCTGAACTTCTCATTCATTAGGGATAGCTCAAGCAACATGGAAATCAGGAAACAGGTTTCATGCCGATTGAATCAGAATGAAATGCTGCTTTATTCAGCATTCATCTGCGCATTCAGCGCTTCAGTGGCTTTCTTCTGAAATTCTTTAGCGAAGCTCTTCAGCTCGTTGGCCAGGGCTTCATTGCGCGTAGCCCGTTGATAGGTATCGGCCATACCCATCAGGCTTTGGAAGAAGAATTCATTCATCTCATCTACCATCATTTTCTTAGTCCAAAGGTCAATGCGCAGGGCATGTTTTTCTGTCCCATCCCAAAGGCCCAGTAGAAAGCCTTTTGCTTCCTGAGCTTTTTCTACCCCACCATCCGGCGCAAGCCATTGAATGGTTTCAGGCATGCGCTCTTCATCGAGTGTTATCTGAAGGTTGATGTGTGATTCTTGCATCATAAAAAAATTAGGTTGCAGGCAGAATAGCTGCCGCTTCGTTTGGGTTGCAAATGTGCATCGGAACGGATAAATGCAGTTAAATGGGCCATTCAGCGGCTTCGGGTTGCGTGCTTTCTGAGTTGGGAGATGCAGGCAACAATGTCTTTTGGCAGTGGAGCCTCCACAATAATCTCTTTACCTGATGCGCTCACAAAGCTGATCCGGTAGGCATGAAGTGCCAGTCTGCTCAGCAGCGGACGTTCTTCTTCTTCATGCTTTCCGAGTTTGAAATTTTTCTTAATCGTAGAAAGTAGGAACGCCTTTCCGTCTCCATAGACGGAATCGCAAACGATGGGATGTCCGATACTGCTCATATGGACACGCACCTGGTGCGTACGTCCGGTATGGATTTGCCATTGCATCAACGCAAATAGCGGCCAGCTTTCCACCACTTTGTAATCCGTGACTGAGTGCTTGCCGTCCGGGCTGACACACATCTTTCCGTCTTGCGAAGGGTGACGGGCAATGGGCGCTTCAATGCGTCCTGCTTCGGGGCTGGGTGTTCCCAACACCAATCCGGCATAAAACTTTCCAACATCATGGTGTTCGAAAAGCACGGAAAGGTGGCGATGAGATTCTTCGTGCTTTGCAAAAGCCATGATGCCACTGGTCTCCCGATCTAAGCGATGTACTACAAAAACAGGCTGTTTCAATTCTTCCTGAAGCAGGCTACGCGCAGACGGTAGGGCTCCATCAAAACGGTCCTGAATAGAAAGCAAACGAGCCGGCTTATTGATGATGATATAGTCTTCGTCTTCGTATAGTCGTTCCAGCTTCATTCCGTTATTTGAAGAGATTATTGAAGAAAAAATCAGGCAAACCAGGCATCCAAAGCAGCTTCTTCGGCGGCCCTCATGGCTTTTTGCTCAACCGGCTTTTTGTCGCGAAGACCACAAAGATGCAAGGCTCCATGAAAGATGACCCGGTGCAGCTCCCGCTCATAAGTGGTCTTAAATTTCAAAGCATTCTCAGCCACCCGATCTACTGAGATATAGATTTCTGCCAGTAGTTCATCGCTGCGTTCGGACAAATCGAAGGTGATGATGTCCGTGTAGGTGTCATGCTGCAGGAATTGCAGGTTGATATCATGGAGCACATCATCATTGCAGAAGATG
>CAYRJR010000001.1:0-6564 GCA_964424655.1 uncultured Chitinophagaceae bacterium | reverse complement strand
TGATTTTTTTGAGATGACGGTAGCCCTGAATGTGCAAATCCAGGAAATGACTCAGCTCGCGACGATGGGCCAGCCGGGCCTTCACTTCCTGTTCAAAAAATCTTGCAGACATGATTTTGTTTGGAAGATGTCGGGCTGCATCAGGCTTCAGCCTCCACCCAGATATTTTCGGCTTCGCGCTTGCGAATGCTGAGGTAATAACCGGCAATAGAAATAGCCATAGGATCGCCCATTGGAGCAATCATTTCAACCTGCACAGGCTCGCCGGGAAGGCAGCCCATTTCCATTAATGTGAGCCGGAAGTCCGTATCCACATGCTCCCGGATAATTGCCTTTCGGCCAGCTTTAAGTCGGGAGAGCTTCATCCTTTCCATGCTGCGAATTTCGCGCAAACGAAGCAATGCCTCATGCTCTTGGCAATACTTTGGCAAAGCCTCAATTTACTTGCGCCAGCACGTCTGCGATGTGGATGGTTTGCATGGGCAGACCTTGCTTGTCAATGTAGCCCTGGATGTGCATCATGCAGCTCACATCGGTTGTGATCATGTATTGTGCGCCCGTCTCTAAAGCACTTTGCACTTTCGTCTGCGACATGCCAAGGGAAATGGGCTCAAACTTCACAGCGAAAGTTCCGCCGAAGCCACAGCAGGTTTCGCACTCTTTCATCTCAATTAATTCAAGCCCGCGCACATTGCTGAGCAATTTCCGTGGCCCGGACTTGATGCCACATTCGCGCAGTGCGCCACAGGCATCGTGATAGGTGGCCTTCCCCGGGAAGCTGGCACCAACATCTTCTACTTTCAAAACATTGGTCAGAAATTCTGTGAACTCAAACATATTGCTCCGAACCTGGTTACTCAGCAGGTGATCGGAGCTGTTTTCGAAAAGCTTGTCAAAGTAGTTGCGCACATATCCGGTGCAAGAGCCGCTGGGGCCAACGATGTAATTCTCTTCACTGAAATCGTGAAGAAACTTATGTGCCACTGAGCGGGCATCGTTCCAATAACCAGCGTTGAAAGCAGGCTGTCCGCAGCAGGTTTGTTTGGGATTGTAATGCACTTCGCAGCCCAGACGCTCCAGCACCCGAACCATGTTGAGGCCGGTATTTGGATACATCTGATCAACAAAGCAGGGTATGAAGAGCTGAACTTTGGGCATGTGTATAGTAGTCTCAGGCTGGCTTTTTAAAAAATATTCGCCAAAATGGCGAAAGAACATGTGCACCCTGGGAAGCGCAAAAATGGGGCAATTCAAGTCATCAACCCGGGCCAGGCAGCAGCAGGGCTTTCCAGGTTTCGTTTGAGCGCAATCATTTTCAGCGCAGCGATGGCAGCTTCTGCCCCCTTATGTCCATGTGAGCCACCAAGCCGTTCCCAGGCCTGGGCTTCATTTTCCAATGTGAGCACACCAAAAATCACTGGCACAATCCCAGCAGCATTGAGCTGTGTGAGCCCCTTAGTCACACTCTGGCAGACATATTCGAAATGGGGTGTACCTCCGCGAATGACGGCACCGAAAGCAATGATAGCCTCTGGCATCTCCTGAGGCAGGCGGGCCAGCTTGGCGCAGGCATAGGTAAGCTCCACGGCACCCGGCACGCGGATGTCGTGGCTGAGCACCACATCAAATTCATTCAAACGACGAAGGCAGCCTTCGCGCAGCGCATCCACGATGGCTTCATTCCATTCTGTAGATACGATGGCTACACGGGCATGCTTCAGTTCTTTCAGCGCGGCGACATCAAATAAGGCTGCACTTTGGGAGGATTGTGCCATGATGCAAAAATCGGTTTTCAGGAAGCAGGAGTAACAGTCGCTTTGGGATTGTACTGATTAAAATGCAGGAAAAAGAAAAAGCGCAATCAGGTTGACTGCGCTTCTCTGGATATGTTAGAAAATCAGTTGAGGACACCGAGTCGGGCGAGGCTGCGATCAATATCTCGGGCCTGCATGCTCATCGGAAATTCATCACGGATGCGGATATAAGCCTTTTTGGCATCCTCGGGCTGCTTTATGATTTCATAAGCTGCGCCTAACTCAGAGAGGTAAAGCGGGGTCTGAATGATGTCCTTAGCATCCGCAGTGGCATCCTTGAAATGTTCAATAGCCTTGCTGGTATTGCCACTTTCCATGTAGGCATTGCCCAGAGCGCCAGCGGCTGCTGTGGTCAGCAAAGTACCTTTCCCATTGAAGTCTTCCAGTTCCTGAATAGCCTTCTTGAAATTGCCCAGATGGAGGTAGCAGATGCCGGCATAATAATGGCTCAGGTTAGCCGTCTTAGTACCGCTGTATTCGCGGGCAATTTTGGCAAAGCCAGGATGCTGACCATCTCCATTTAGTGCGAGTTGGAAAGAATCCACAGAGAAATATTGTTGGGCATAGAACACTTTTGAAGTTGCTTTTTCTTCACGGGGGCCGAGATAAATCTTGAAATAAGCAACGATTGCCAAAGCGATAATCAATACTGCTGTTGTGACACCATTGATGAGCTTCTTATTCTTTTCATAGAATACCTGAAGGAGTTCGAGGCCATTATCGTCGGAAATGTTCTTTGCGTTGCGCGAAGCCTTTGACTTGGCTTGGGTGCGGGTTGTCATGAATGGTTGCTGTGTTGCTGGATTTACTTATTGAGTAGCTCCGGCTGAATGTGCCGGAAGTGTTTTTGAGTTGCTTCCCCGAAGGCTGTGTTTAGTCCCTGATATATGGATAATCGTCTTCGACGTAGATGTCTTTATAAACTTCGCTGTCATCGGGCCAAGGGCTTTCTTCGGCAAACTTCACCGACTGCTCCACTACCTGGCGTACCTTTTCGTTGATGGCTTCTATTTCAGCCTCTGTAGCCCATTTATTATCCTGAATCACTTTCAGGGTTTGATTGATGGGATCTTTTCCCTTGTATTCTTCCAGTTCTTCCTTGGTTCGGTATTTCGCAGGGTCGCTCATTGAATGGCCCCGGTAGCGATAGGTTTTAATTTCTAAGAAAGTTGGCCCTCCCTTGTCGCGTGCACGGCGGGCAGCGCGTTCAATGGCTGTGTGCACTGCTTCCGGGTCCATGCCATCCACTGTATCGCCGGGCATATCATAAGCATCGGCAATTCGGTAGATATCGAGCACCTTACTGGTACGCTGCACCGAAGTGCCCATCGCGTAATGATTGTTTTCGCAAATGAAGATGACCGGTAACTGCCAGAGCACCGCCATATTGAAAGCTTCGTGAAGGATTCCCTGACGAGAAGCACCATCACCGAAGAAGCAAAGTGTGACGCGGTCTGTACCCAGATATTGCTCAGAAAAAGCAATGCCTGCACCCAAGCCAATCTGCCCACCTACAATGCCATGCCCGCCAAAGAATCGCTTTTCTTTCGAGAAAAAGTGCATGGAACCTCCCTTGCCCTTAGTGCAACCCGTGGCTTTACCATACAGCTCAGCCATACACTCATTGGCGCTCATGCCTTTGGCAATAGCCAGACCGTGGTCGCGGTAAGCAGTAAGGATGTTATCATCGTCACGGATGGCCGTCATACAGCCAGCAGCAACAGCTTCCTGGCCGATATATAAATGGCAGAAGCCTCTTATTTTTTGCATGCCGTAGAGCTGGCCGGCTTTTTCTTCAAAACGACGCAGCAGCAGCATGATTTCATACCAGTAGAGGTAGGTCTCTTTACCGAAAGAAGTAGGCACGCGCTATAAAAATTTTCGCGAAAATAAAGGAAAACAGGCACCTCTGACTTTCAGACCAGGCAGGGAAAAGCAAGGCAGGCGATTCGCTCATTACAAAAACCGGCTATGCTAATGACTATCCCGTCAATCCAGCTTCATTCTCGCTGAATACAGAATATGCAGAAAGTGTTTTAGGGCCGCAGGAATGGGTTGTATTGTATTTCTTCCATAAGGGTCGTTTCCGGCCCGTGCCCCGGATGTACCACTGTTTCCGGTGGCAGGTTGAATAGCTGGCTACGGATGCTATGCAAGAGTTGTTCATGATTGCCACCGGGCAAATCTGTCCTGCCAATGGAACCTGCAAAAAGCACATCACCACCAATGAGCCAGCCTGCTTCCTGAAAATAAAAAACAACAGAACCCGGTGAATGACCCGGAGCATGCCTTACTTCAAGGCGGTCGGCGCCCAGCTCCAAGTCCCTGCCTTCCCTGATGACTTGCGTGGGTTGAGGTGTCGCATTCAGGTGCAATCCAAACATCATTGCAGAGCCTCGGGCACCCGCCAAAACCGGGGCTTCCAGAGGATGCAGTGCAAAAGGAATCTGGAACTTTTCCATCAGCCAGGACACGCCGAAGATGTGGTCAATATGCGCGTGCGTGTTGATGATACCCTGAGGTAGAAACTTGTGATTGTCCAGAAACTGAAGGAAGGATTGCCGCTCCTGTTCATCATACATTCCGGGGTCCACAATCCAGCACTCATTTTTTTCGTTAGAAATGACGTAGGTGTTTTCGCTGAAAGGGTTGTAAGTGGCACTATGAAGCTGAAGCATGGTGCAAAGTTTGAAAAATGCCCTTGTGAAAATCTTATCGGCAAAGAATGAGAAAAGCATTCCAGCCGAAAACGTTTTGGGCAAACAACTGATTCATAAATTGCAGGTTGCAGCTTGGAAAGCCTTGTGAGGAATTTTTGAAAATTATTTAGCTACCGAACATTTACGCATGACCGCAAGCACGCGCCGCCCTTTTCAGGCAGCCTTCATCGTGGCTTTCAGCCTGATTTTATTCTGCATCAGCAACCAGCTATTCGCGCAGGCCAACGTGGAGGTCTTTGGCCAAAACCGGGTTCAATACCGTCGTTTTCAATGGAAATATTTCGACACGAAACATTTCCGCATTTACCATTATGACCGTGATGGCGCGACACTGGCCCGTTATGTGGCGGAGCAGGCCGAGCGGGACATTTCTGTGGTGGAGCAACGCGTGAGTGGCACCTTCCCCAGGCGCTTCAAAATCGTGCTCTATAATTCCTATGATGAATATCGTCAGAGCAACATAGGTCTCAAGTTCGACAACCAGATTGAAGGCACACCAACCGGCACGGTGGATATCGTGGATGATAAGCTGGTCGTTTATTTCGATGGTGTGCACCGCGACCTGCGCAGGCAAATCCGGGCCGGCATGAGCCAGGTGGTTTTGCAAAGGGCCTTGTTTGGTGAAAACTTCCGTCAGGTGGTAAAAAACTCTTTACTCCTCAACCTGCCGCCCTGGGTAGCTGAAGGATACATCGCCTACCTCGTGGATGGTTGGAATCCTGCTGCTGAGAGCGAATGGAAGAATGAATTAGCGGCGCATCCCAAACAAAGTTTCTTCAAAATCGCAGAGCGCAAACCAGAGCTTGCCGGCAAGGCTTTCTGGAAATGGGCCAGCGACCGCTATGGTGAGGATATGCCCAAGTCTATCCTTTATGCCATGCAGACCAAAAGCAACCTGAATCATGGACTGAAACTCAGTATCGGCATCAAGACTTTGCAGGCCTACGACTCATGCGTTGCCTGGTATCGAAACGTGTTTGCTGAAGATTCGCTGCGGCAAACCATGCCTGCGGATTCAACAGCACTCATCTCTATCCCGATACCCAAACATGGTGGAGTCATCACCACCATTCGGGTTTCACCTCGGGGCCAGGACGTAGCCTACTGTGAGTTTCAAAACGGGCAATATTTCATCTATATGCAAAAGACAGCGCATGAGCAAGTGCGCTCGCTGATCATGACGGAAGGCGACCCCGACTGGAATGAAAAAAAGCCGGACCCGGATTATCCCATCCTGGCCTGGAGCACCAATGGCTATAAGCTCGCTATCCTTTATCGCCACGGAATTCAAACCCGCCTACGCATCTACAATTCCCTGCAAGCCCGCATTGAGAACTATATCATCCCAGCCAATCGTTTCGACCGCGTGTTGGGCATGGCCTTCGATGAAGACAACGACCAGATTATTTTTTCAGCCATCCGGAAAAGCCAGACTGACCTGTATTCTTTCACCCTCAAAGGCTCCCGCCTGACGCATATCACCAATGATGTGTGGGACGATATTGAACCTCAGTTTTTATCCGGTGGGCTACGGCGCGGCATCCTCTTCCTTTCCAACCGACCGGTGCCAAATATGAATGCACCAGCAGGGGTGAATGAGCTCCCTAATGGCCCAATGAATGTCTTTTTATACGACACCAAAACACAGAGCAAAGAGCTGCTGCAATGCTCCCATAATGAGCATGGACACCTGAGCCAGCCCATTCAATATGGTGCAGATAATGTGGCTTTTCTTTTGGACACCAATGGCATCACCAATGAATATGTAGTAACCTTCCAGAGAACTGTAGATAATAAAGACTCTGCGGTGCCGCTGCCGGTCACCAATTTCCCCAGCTCCATTCTACACCATCAATACAACGCCGCAGCAAACCAGTCAGCTTTGGTGGTGCAGGATGCGGATACTTACAAGGTATTTTTCGGGCCGCTGCTCATTCCAGGAAAGAATATGCAGCCTAAATCATTGCGGCCCACAGAACTGCAGCTACACACGATTCAGCAAAGGATGGCAGCAACAGCAGCCATGACGA